>NZ_JAVLBC010000060.1:0-15402 GCF_031581305.1 Halomonas sp. | reverse complement strand
CAGGTTGACCTGCCAGGCCAGAAGCCCGATGCCGCCGGCCGACAGCAGCGTCGCCCAGGCCAGGGCCAGCGGCGTGGGCATGCGCTGGGTCGCCAACGGTCGACGGGAGGTGCGCAGCATCAACGCATCCAGGCGGCGGTCGACCACATGGTTGAACGCCGCGGCGCCTCCGGCGGCCAGACCGATGCCGACCAGGCCGAACACCACCGCCTCGGGGTCCGGCAGCGGCGACGCCAGCAGCATGCCGACCAGGGTGCAGACCAGCATCACTGCCACGACCCCGGGCTTGCACAGCGTGTAGAGGTCTCGCCAGCTCCAGCCGGCAAGATGGCCAACCGTCCCACGCTCCATCATGACTTCAGACATGAGCCAACTCCTCCTTCGTTGCAGTATCCCGGGCGCCCGCCGGTCCGACAGCCGTCGGGGCCGACGACCAGCGCCAGTGCCACAGGGCCAGGGTCATGGCCACGACCAGCAGCACCGCCCCGGCCGTGTGCAGCAGAGCCAGCCACAGGGGCAGCCAGGCCAGCACGTTGGCGATGCCGATCATCACCTGCACGCCATACGCCCCACCCAGCAACCCCAGCCAGGGGCGCATGCCGGCTGCTCGCCGGTGGCGCATGCCAAGTAGCAGCAAACTCAGGCCCAGGGCCAGGGCGCCGAGCCGATGCCCCACCTGAATGGCACTGCGCGCCTCGGCATGCAGCTGGCCGTGCAGATAGTTGGGGCCCACCGTCTGGGTCAGGTGGAAGCCCTCGCTCCAGTCCATCGTCGGCCACCACTGGCCGTTGCAGGTGGGAAAACCCTGGCAGGCAATGCCTGCATAGTTGCTGGAGGCCCAGCCGCCCAGCGCCAGCTGCCCCGCCAGCAACAGCACGGCCAGTCCCCACAGCGGCGTCAGGTGGCGACGCGGCACTGCCCGGCCCTCGCTGAACGAGAACCGGCGCAGCCGCAGATGCAGCCACAGGAAGAGCACCATCACGGTCAGGCCTCCCAGCAGGTGCAGCGTCACCACCTGGGGCCATAGCTTGAGGGTCACCGTGAAGGCCCCGAACGCGCCCTGTACCAGGACCATCACCAGCAGTGCCAGGCTGATCACCCAGGGATACCCCTCTTCCCGGCGCCACCGCGCACCCAGCACCACCAGGCCGATGACCAGCAGCCCCAGCGTCGAGGCCAGATAGCGGTGCACCATCTCCACCCAGGCCTTGGCGGACTCCAGCGGCACGTCGGGGGAGTGCGACAGGGCGCGTTCGGCGTCCGGCACCACCAGGGCCCCGTAGCACCCCGGCCAGTCGGGACACCCCAGGCCGGCATCCACCAGCCGCGTCCAGGCCCCCACCAGCACCACCACGGCGGTGAAGACGACGCCTGCCAGGCTCAGCCCCACCAGCCAACGACGGCGGCCGCTCTCGCCTGCTGCCCAGGTGCTACTGGCCATCAGCGGTACCCCCCACCAGGGTCGAGGCTTGGTCGTACCGCGCCATGGGAGGCTCGGGATTCATGCGCAACAGACGCCGCAGGTCATCCAGCACATCAGCCGTTGCCACATCGACATCATAGCCGAGCACGGGACGCCCCTCGGGGTCGAGGATCCAGAGGCGATGAGGGGCGCGCCAGTCGGCCTCGCCCGTCCACTGTGCCATCGCCGCGCCGGGGAGTGTCTCGCTGCCGCCTCCGATGCGCAGGCGACTGACGCGGTCGGCCTCACGTCCCAGGGCGCGGTGCAGTCGCCACCAGCGATCGGCGTTGGCGTCACACGCCTCCGGGCAGTCGAAGACCAGCCACCAGTCACCCTCCCCCTGCTTCTCCATGGACGTCAACGGCCACTGGGACAGGACAGGAAGCGAAGGTTGCAGCTCGCCATGGGCGGTGCGCCCTTCGGGAATTCCGATACGCCACTCCACCATGCCCCAGGCAAGGGCCACCGGCAGGGCAAAGATCGCGAAGAAGGCCAACAGCTTGAGGCGCTGACGCCCGGCATGAGTCATCGGGGAGTCTCCTGTCTCGAGAGGGGGAGCGTATCGGCGCGGCGAGCCTGGCGCCGCAGCCCCATCACCATGAACACCAGGGCGGCAAGCGCCAGCCCCCACCATTGCAGGGCATAAGCCAAGTGGCGCTCCGGCGGTACCACGCTGGGCTGCCACCAGGATGCGAAATGGCCCGGTCCCTGGTCGAGATGCAGCCATCCCGAATACGCCATTGTCGGCTCCGGCTCCCAGGCCGAGAGATCGATACGCTGCAGGCGCTTGCCCTCCCGATTGGGGCCGAACAGCGGGGCCGATTCACCGGCCGCCTGCCAGCGGCCTTCCAGGGTCACCACGCCAGCGGGCGTCTCGACCGAGGGGGTAGCGCGAGTAGGGCCTGTCGCCAGGAAGCCGCGCTGGACCAGCCATGTGCGCCCCCTAATGTCGCGAAACGGCGTCAGGGGCGCCACGCCTAGACGCCCCTCATGGGTGCGGTTGTCGAGAAATAGCGTCTGTTCGGCAAGGTACTCGCCCCGCAGAACCAGTGTCGCGCCGTCCGGCGGCGCTGCTGTCGGGGCTTCGATCCGCGGTGCATCCGCCAGACCCGCCAGATAGTCGCGCTTGTCGGCGGCACGCTCCCACTGCCATAGTCCCAATGCGATGCCCAGCCCGACCAGGCAGGACCAGAACCCCCACCAGACGATCTGACGCGTCGCTGAAGGACCGCAATTCCCGCCAGCTGACGATCCTTTCATGGAGCCGTGAATGTTACTCAAGATATTGATTGCCCTTGTCTTCCTGGCCATGGTGACGAGTCTGGCCGTGGGAGCCGGCTTCCTGATCCGAGACGGCAGCCGCTCACGGCGCGTACTGGTCTCCCTTAAGATCCGCGTGGCACTGGCGGCTATGCTGCTCATCCTGCTTGGCTACGGTTTCACCCTGGGAGGCCTCGGCAGCTGACCAGGAGGCGACCCCAGCTCCCGCGGTCAGAATACATAGACGAAGATGAACAGGCCGATCCATACCACGTCGACGAAGTGCCAATACCAGGCCGCCGCCTCGAAGCCGAAATGATCATCGGGCGTGAAATGTCCGCGGAATACCCGACAGAGCATGACCGCCAGGATGATGGTGCCGATGATCACGTGCAGCCCGTGGAAGCCGGTGAGCAGAAAGAAGGTGGCGCCATAGATGCCCGCCTGCAGGGTAATGCCGTAGTGGGCGTACGCCTCGTAATACTCGACCCCCTGAATGGTGATGAAACACAGCCCCAGCAGCACGGTCGCCGCGAGCCAGAAGCGGGCGCTGTTGCGAAACCCCTCCTTGAGCCCCTCGTGGGCGATGGTCAACGTGATGCTGGAGGAGACCAGGATCAGGGTGTTGACCAGCGGTAGATGCCAGGGGCTGAAGGTCTCTCGCGGCCCCTCGATGGAGGCTCCCGGCGGGTCGAGCAGCGGCCAGCTGGCGGTAAATTCCGGCCACAGCAAGGCCGCCACGCCCTTGGCCCCCTCACCATCGAGCCAGGGCAGCGCAAAGGTTCGCACGTAGAACAGCGCACCGAAGAAGGCCGCGAAGAACATCACCTCCGAAAAGATGAACCAGCCCATCCCCCAGCGGAAGGAGCGATCCATCTGGGCGTCGTAGAGACCGCCGCGTGACTCGCGGACGACATCGTGAAACCACAAGGCCATCACCGCCAGTACGCCGACCAGCCCGAGTGCCATGACCGGCATACCGGCCGTACCGTACACCAGCACCGTGCCGGTGCCGATCATCATCGCCCCCAGCGCCAGCGACGCCAGGATGGGCCACTTGCTGGACTCCGGAACGTAGTAGCTGCCACCACTCATGCGCTGTCTCCTTCTTTGATAGGCCCGCGGGGCGACACCGCTGCCTGCGCCGGCTTCACGGGATAGAGGGTGTAGACCAGGGTCACCGTCTTGATGTCGGAGGGCAGGTCTCGGGTCAACTGGAAGACCAGCGGTGCCTCCAGACGCTCGCCCCCCTCCAGGCGCTGCTCCTGAAAGCAGAAGCAGGTGAGCTTACGCAGGTGCACGGAGGCTTCCGAAGGCGAGACGCTGGGCACTGCACGCGCGCGGCTGGCCTCGCCCCCTCGGTTGCGGAAGGTGAAGAACACCTCATTGCTCTGCCCCGGATGGACGCGGAGCTGACGCGTCCGCACATCGAGCTCCCATGGAAGGCCGGCGCTGGCGCGGGTAATGAACTGCACCGTCACCATCCGTGAGGTGTCGGCCTCCTCATGGACCAGCACCTGGGCGCTGTTGCTGGTCTTGCCATTGAGTCCGGTGACGTCGCAGAAGACGTCATAGAGCGGCACCAGCGCAAAGGCGAAGGCGAACATGCCGGCCAGCACCACCAGGGTCCGGGTCACGGTGCGTCGCACCCCTTCCCTGTTCGTTGCCTGCTCATCTTGGCTGGACATGCCGCCCTCCCGCGTCACTGCCGACGCGATTCAATGCCGATCGGGATGAAACTCCGGGGGTGTCTCGAAGGTGTGCAGCGGGGCCGGGCTGGGCACGCTCCATTCCAGGTCCTCGGCCCCCTCCCAGGCCTTGGCCGAGGCCTTTTCGCCGCCGCGGATGCACTTGATGATCACCAGCACGAAGAGCAGCTGAGAGACACCGAACAGGAAGGCGCCGAGGCTGGAGGCCAGATTGAAGTCGGCGAACTGGAGGGCATAGTCAGGGATGCGTCGCGGCATGCCGGCAAGCCCCGAAAAGTGCATGGGGAAGAAGGTCAGGTTCACGCCGATGACCGACAGCCAGAAGTGCCACTGGGAGAGCCGCACGTTCGGGTAGTGGCCGGTCCACTTCGGCAGCCAGTAGTAGGCCCCCGCCAGGATCGCGAACAGCGCGCCGGGCACCAGTACATAGTGGAAATGCGCCACCACGAAGTAGGTGTCGTGGTACTGGAAGTCGGCCGGTGAGATGGCCAGCATCAGACCCGAGAAGCCACCGACCGTGAACTGCACCACGAACGCCAGCGCAAACAGCATGGGCGGCTCGAAGCTGATCGAGCCCCGGAACATCGTTGCGACCCAGTTGAAAATCTTCACCCCGGTGGGCACCGCGATCAGCATGGTGGTGTACATGAAGAACAGCTCCGCCACCAGCGGAAGACCGACCACGAACATATGGTGCGCCCAGACCAAGAACGACAGGAGAGCGATCGCCGCCGTGGCGTAAACCATGGAGGCATAGCCGAACAGGCGCTTCCGGGAGAAGGTCGGGATGATCGCCGAGACGATGCCGAAGGCCGGCAGGATCATGATGTAGACCTCGGGATGCCCGAAGAACCAGAACAGGTGCTGGAACAGCACCGGGTCCCCGCCGCCGGCCGCGTTGAAGAAACTGGTGCCGAAATTGATGTCCATCAGCATCATGGTGATCACCCCGGCCAGCACCGGCATCACCGCGATCAGCAGGAAGGCGGTGATCAGCCAGGTCCAGACGAACAGCGGCATGTCCATCATGCGCATCCCCGGTGCCCGCAGGTTGAGGATGGTGGCGATGATGTTGATGGCACCGAGAATCGAGCTGATACCGGCGATATGCAACGAGAGGATGAAGAAGGTGGTGGACGGGGGCGCGTAGGTGGTGGAGAGCGGTGCGTAGAAGGTCCAGCCGAAGTTGGGCCCGCCACCCGGCATCAGCAGGGTACTGAGCAGCAGCGTGAAGGCCACCGGCAGCAGCCAGAAACTGAAGTTGTTCAAGCGCGGCAAAGCCATGTCCGGCGCGCCGATCTGCAGCGGCACCATCCAGTTCGCCAGGCCCACAAAGGCGGGCATGATCGCCCCGAACACCATGATCAGGCCGTGCATGGTGGTCATCTGGTTGAAGAATTCTGGCTGCACCAGTTGCAGGCCGGGCTGGAACAGCTCGGCGCGTACCACCAGAGCGAAGATTCCCCCGATAAAGAACATGGTCAGCGAGAAGATCAGGTAGAGGCTACCGATCTCCTTGTGGTTGGTGGTCAGCAGCCAGCGCATCAGACCACGGGGCCGGGCATGACCGGCCTCGGCCATGCCACCGGCTGTGGCCGTGCTGTGCTGCGGGATCGGCTTGGGTGGCAGGTGGGAAGCCATCGGAAATCTCCCTAGTTGGCAATCTCGAAAGAGAAACGGAAAGGCCGGTCACTCGCCCTGATCGGCAAGGCGCTCGGCGATTTCCGACGGTTGCACGCGGTCGCCGGACTCGTTGCCCCAGGCATTGCGTTCGTAGGTGAGCACCGCGGCGATCTCGACCGGATTCAGTGTGCTACGGAAGGCCGGCATCGCCGCACCCGACACACCGTTGACCACCCTGTCGATATGCCAATCGCGGTCATCGAGCATCGGCTGGTTGCCGGCCAACGCCGGGAAGGCCGGTGGATTGCCCTGGCCATCCGGTTGGTGACAAGCGGCACACACTGAGCCGTAGACCTGCTCGCCACGCTCCATCAGCTCGTCCATGCCCCACTCGCGGTCAACGCCGGCGGCCTCCTGCGCGGCGGCCTTCTTGCGCTCGGCCAGCCACTCGTCGAAGCGCTCCTGCTCGACGGCCTCGACCACCACGGGCATGAAGGCATGGTCCTTGCCGCACAGTTCGGCACACTGGCCGCGATAGATCCCGGGCTCTTCGATACGCACCCAGTTCTCGTTGACGAAACCAGGTATGGCGTCCTGCTTGACCGCCAGGTCGGGCACCCACCAGGAATGGATGACATCATCAGAGGTCAGCAGCAAGCGGACCTTCTGCCCCACCGGCAACACCAGCGGCTCGTCCACCTCGAGCAAGTAGTGCTCCCCCTTCTCGTCGGCACCACTGATCTGCTCGCGGGGGGTACCCAGGTTGGAGGTGAAGGCGACCTCCTCTCCCAGATACTCGTAGCGCCAGCGCCACTGCTGGCCGGTGACCATGATGTCGAGGTCGGCCTCGGAGACGTCGTACATGTTCTTGAGGGTCGCAGTGGCAGGCACCGCCATGCCCACCAAGATCAGCAGCGGGATCGCTGTCCAGATCACTTCCACGCTGGTGTGCTCATGGAAGGTAGCCGCCTTGGCGCCACGGGAATGCCGATAGCGGAACAGCGAATAGAACATCGCCCCGAAGACGATGACCCCGATGATCACGCAGATCCAGAAGATAATCATGTGCAGGGAGTAGATGTCACGGCTGACCGCCGTGACACCGACCGGCATGTTCCAGCCATTGGCCAACGCAACCGGGATCAGGGCTGCAGAGGTGAGCCCCCCCACCAGCCACACGAGCAACGTGCGCATCGGCGCCTCCTCAGGGTCATTGTTGTATTAGCGAGCGCTTAGCGGAGGAGTATAGAAGAGTGCGACCGTTCGTCACGCCCCTCGCGCCATGGCAGGTAAACGGCATCATCAACGCTGGGCCGGTCAGCGCGCTGCCAGCACCGCCACGAGTGCCACCAGCACCACGAATACCACCCCAACGAGCAGACCCGCCGCGATGAAGGTGCCCGGGCGGTTGGACGCGAAATCCTCACGCCGTCGCGCATCCTTCTGAACCCCGAGGAAAGCCGCCAGTACTGATTTGATCGCTTGCCACATTTCGGCCTCCCTACAGGCATGGCCTTGTATTCACATCAACCCTAGACCATGTCGCCGGAGGTGCCGCGTTGATGCAGGACACGCTGACCGCCGATGAAGAAGATTTCTACTTTCGCTGCAACGCACCAAACCGCTTTCATCTTCTACACTAGAAGTGAGTGTTAAGCATGATCCCGCAACCCGCCGAGGACTCCAAAGGAGACCGACCATGACCAAGCAAAAAGACACCACGGCCAATCCCGCCATGGCCGCGACCGAACCGATGATGGAGTGGTGGCAGAAACAGTTGACTCAGGGCATCAGGCCCATGACCCGCATGCAGCTCGCCTGGATGCACAGCATGGCCGAGACCATGCAGTTCGAGGCCCAGTTCCTCCAGGCAATTGCCGAGAGCGGCCAGAAGATCGCCCAATCCTTCGAGGGGGATACGCCGCAGACACCGGCCGAGATGCAGGAACGCTATCAGCAGCTCATCAGCGATATCACCGAAGCCCAAATGGAGCGGATGAAGAGAGCCACAGAAATTTCCCACGATTTCCGGCGCTGTGTCTGGGAGGAGATCTGACGCGGCCGATCATCCTGGTGGCCTTGCCCCTGCCGCTCCTGAGCCCGAGGCTCAGCCAAAGCCGAAGAGCCGGGTGATCAGGGGCAACACGAAAGCAGTCAGCAGGCCCGTGAGTCCCATGGCCAGACCTGAAAAGGCACCGGCCACGGCGCCAAGGCGGGCGAAGGCGTGGGCGGTACCGAAGCCATGAGCCGCCAGTCCCAGGGTGAAGCCCTGCACCACTGGATCCTTGATCCGCAGCAGCCGGAAGATCCATGGCCCAAGGGCGCAACCGATCGAGCCGGTCAACAACACCAGGCCGGCGGCCAAGGAGGGAATACCACCGATCTGCTCGGCGATGCCCATGGCAATCGGCGAGGTGACGGAGCGCGGTGCCAGCGACAGCAGCGTCTCGGTGCGTGCGCCGAGCAGCATGGCCAATCCCAGAGTCGACGCCACCGCCGTGACGATCCCCGCCCCGCAGGCCAGCAACAGCGGCCACAGCAAGCGACGCACCCGCTCGCGATGGTCGTACAGGGGGATCGCCAGGGCTACCGTGGCCGGTCCCAGCAGGAAGTGGATGAACTGGGCCCCCTCGAAGTAGGTACGGTAATCCATCTCCACCACCAGCAGCAGAGCGATCAGCATGGCGATGGAGAGCGTGACGGGGTGCAGCAAAGGGGTACCACCCACGGCATGATTGATTCTCACCGCCAGGGCAAAGACCAGCAGGGTCACCAGCAGCGAAAGCAGCGGATTGCCCGAGAGGTAGACCCACAACTGGTCGAGAGTGGCGACATTCATGCCTTGCCCCCCGGCCGGCTGTTGCGCTGGGCATGACCCGACTGCAGGCGTTCCAGCACCCAGGCCGTCACGCCCAGGGTCACCGCCGTGGACACCACCAGGGTCACCACGATTGGAAAGAGGTCGGCACCGATCAACTCGAAGTGCACCATCAACCCCACCCCGGCAGGCACGAACAGCAGCGTCAGGTAGCGCAGCAGCCCCTCCCCCGTCAGGCGCAGGCTCGACGGCACCTTGCCACGGATCATCAACGCCACCAGCAGGATTACCATGCCGATCACCGGTCCCGGAATCGGTAGCGTGAGTCCCCTCGCCACCAGCTCACCGGCAAACTGGCAAGCCAGCAGCATGCTCATTCCCATGATCAACGGCATATTCGACCTCCTCTCGACAGCTCCCCAGGGAGCAGGTTCTCGTTGCAGACAGTGTGACAGAAGCGACGCGCTCCGGGCCTCGTCGGGACAACCGGCCAAGCAATTGAAACGGAAGCGCAAAAGGGACTTTTCATTTGCCCCGCGACGCGCTAGTATACGCCTCGTTCTCGGGGGCCAGTATTTGCAGGCCAGAAAACCCGAAAACGGTATCGGAGCGTGGCGCAGCTTGGTAGCGCGTTGCAATGGGGTTGCAAAGGTCGCAGGTTCGAATCCTGTCGCTCCGACCAGAAATATCAGAAAAAACGGCCACTTAGCTCTTTGCAGCAGGTGGCCGTTTTTCGTTGCTCAGTCTCTAGGTTCCAAATAGGCTCCATGCGTTGAAAACAATCAGCAACCTCAGGTAATCCGCTCTCCCCTTCCATTGAGCCGGTCAACCAACGCTTGCAGCCTCTTACCGCATAGACACCTGCTCGAGTGAAAGCGGTGAGCCCAGCGACAAATGACCCGTGCTTCCTGGTCGGGGGCTGACTTCTCATCTGCCGCCGGCCATCATGGCCAATTGCCGGGCAAGAGCCGTGCCCCCTCAGTCACGTTCGTCGGAGGAGAGCTTGGGCGCCGTTGCCTCGTCAGCGACTTGCCGACGCCTCGCTTCGCGAGGTGACAGGCCATAACGTGCCTTGAAGGCCCGAGCGAAGGTAGAGCCGGAGGTGAAGCCGCAGGCCAGCCCCACCGAGAGGATATCCCGGTCCGTGTCGACCAACAGGTGCCGGGCGCGCGCCAGCCGCAGCTTCAGGTACCATGCCCGAGGGGACGTGCCGAGATGCTGCTCGAAGAGGCGTTGAAGCTGGCGCAGGGAAACACCACTGCGGCTGGCCACCGCGGCCAATGACAGCGGTACCTGCTGATACCGTTCCATCAGGGAAACCGCTTCCACCAGACGGCGGTTGTGGACCCCCAGGCGCCTGGCCAGCGACATGCGCTGCTGATCGTTGCGAGTACGAATTCGCTCATGAATCAGCTGCTCCGAAACGTCGATCGCCAGTCGCGACCCATGGCGACGGGCGATCACCTCCAGGGCCATGTCCATCGCCGCCGTGCCACCGGCACAGGAGAAGCGCCGCCGCCCAAGCTCATAGAGCTCGTCGGAGGTCTCGATGCCCGGGAAGCGCTCCTGGAAAGCCGGCAGGCTTTCCCAGTGCAGGGTGACGCGCTCGCCCTCCAGCAGGCCCGCCTCCGCCAGCAAGAAGCCCCCGGTATCGAGCCCGCCCAGCACGCAACCAGCCTGGTCCAGGCGATGCAGCCAGGCCATCAGGGGCCGGCTCAGGCTGTCCTCAGGACCGAAGCCGCTGCATACCGCCAAGGAAGGAGTGTGATGCACCTCCCCGATGGCACGGTCGACCAGCAGCGTCATGCCGTTGGAGGCCGTGACCGGCGTGCCATCCTCGCTGATCAGCGTCCAGTCGAACAGCGCCCGCCCCGTGATCCGATTGGCGATCCTGAGCGGCTCCACCGCCGAGAAGAACGCCATCATCGAGAAGCGCGGCAGCAGCAAAAATCCCACGGCTTCGGGCAACAGCCCCTGATAGTCCAGGCGCAAGGCGCATCTCCTCCATCCTTCGACCCATTCAGTACGCCCGGCATAGGGCCGGTGCGCGACGGCCGAATCATCGGTCAACGTCGTGAGGATACCCGCTGTCACCGGGATGAGCACCACGCTCGGTTCGTACGCGGCGACCGCCGGGTCACTTCTCGACATGAGGCAAAATCGCCGCCCGACACGTCACCGGGCCATGGCAGACGCACGACGGCGAGGGCTAGAATGGTCCCCAGGCTTCCCCATCCGAGGTGTCCCCGTGTCTCACAACGAGAAAACCATCCTGGCCTTCGACTCGGCCGGCAACGAGTATTTCATCGACATGTTCGTCAGCGTCCGGGATCTCAGTGACCTTCAGCACGCTGGTGCCACCCGCAACGGGCTCCCCGCCTTCCGGACCCGGGAGGGCCACTCGGTCACTCACCTCGGCGGAGGCGAGTTCGCCGTGATGGTCCCCGGCGAGGAGGAAGCGATCACCGTCAGGACGGAAGATCCCGAGTTCGTCTAGGCCCCTTCCCTCGCGCCTTTTGTCACTCCGCGCGGGGACTGTTGAATGCCCTTGTGTTGTACCGGCTGCTGTAGAAGCAGCCATCGAGACGATTGACCGCCTATCCCGGACCGGTGCATGCTCTTCCGGCGACAGAACGCAACACGCTGACACAAAAAAGGAAACCTGACATGAACGGCTTTGTACGCAGCACGCTGGCACTCTCCGTTTCGCTGGCCATGGCTGCCGGCGCCAACGCCTCCGAGTTCACCGACATGGAGCCCGTCACCCTGCGCCTGGCCCACGTGGTCAACGAGCAGGATGGCTTCCACATTGCCGCCGAGAAGTTCGAGGAGCTGGTCGAGGAGCGTACCGAAGGCAAGGTGGATATCGAGCTATATCCCAACGCCAGCCTCGGAGACGAGCGTACCCTGCTCGAGGGCATGCAGATCGGCACCGTCGACATGGGCGTGATCACCAACGGGCCAGTGGCCAACTTCGTCGAGGAGATGGCGGTCTTCGAGCTACCCTTCCTCTTCCCCTCCCCGGAGGCTGCCTACGAGGTGCTCGATGGCCCGATCGGCCAGGAACTGCTCGACAAGCTGGCGGAGGTCAACCTGAAGGGCCTGGCCTACGCCGAACGCGGCTTCCGCAACCTGACCAACAGCGAACGTCCTGTGGAGCGCCCGGCGGATATCGACGGCCTGCGCATCCGCGTGATGGAAAACCCGGTCTACGTGGACACCTTCCGCGAACTGGGTGCCAATGCCATTCCCATGGCCTGGACCGAGGCGCTGACCGCCATGCAACAGGGCACTATCGACGGCCAGGAAAACCCGGTCAATGTCATCCACTCCTTCAAACTCTACGAAACCCAGGACCACATGACGCTGTCGCGCCATACCTATGCCCCGGCGATCTTCGTGATGGGCATGCCCGCCTGGAACCCCCTGCCCGAGGCCGTCCAGCAGGTGATGGTCGAGGCCGCCCAGGAGGCCGCCGAACACGAGCGTCGGGTGAATGCCGAGATGGAGGCCGAGCAGCTGGCAGAGCTGCGCGAAGCGGGCATGCAGATCGTCGATGAGCCCGATATCGCTGCCTTCCAGGAGGCCGTAGCGCCGGTCTATGACCAGTATGGCGAGGAGTTCGGCGACTATCTCACCCGCATCCAGGAGGCACTCAAGTAAGTGAGCCACGCCCATTCCCTGCTACGACCGCTGCGGTGGAGTGAGCGCGCCCTCGACGCCGTCATCGCCCCCGTGGTCTTCACGGCGATGGCGGCGTTGATCGGTGTGATCACCCTGCAGATCGTGTCACGCGTTTTCTTTACCGCGGTGGGCTGGACCGAGGAGGTGGCCCGTTTCCTGCTGGTATGGATCACCTTCCTCGCCGCCACCCTGGCATTCCGGCGTGGCCGGCATATCGCCGTGACCTTCGTCGTCGACGCCCTGCCCGGTCTGCCCCGACATCTGGCGCGTGCCGCCGCCCTGCTGGTAGCGGTTGGCTTCCTTGCCGCCCTGGTCGTCATAGGCCTGGAATACATGCAGGTGCAGAGCTTTCAGAAGTCCGCCTCGCTACGCCTTTCCATGACCTGGGTCTACGCGGTCATTCCCCTCGCCGCCGGGATCATGACCTGGTATGCCCTGGTCGACCTGGTGGAACTGCTGTTGGGTGGTTCCAACGACAGCGCGACAGGTGACGGCAGCGCCGAGGAGCCGCCCGCATGACCGCCCTGCTCTTCGTGATGTTCTTCGTCTTCATGCTGCTGGGCGTCCCCATCGCCCTGGCCATCGGTGCCAGCACTCTGGTGGCCCTGAGTGCCCAGGGCGTGCCGCTGATGGTGGTCACCCAGCAGATGTTCCAGGGCATCAACTCCTTTGCCCTGGTGGCGGTGCCCATGTTCATCCTGGCCGGGGACCTGATGGCCCAGGGCAAGGTGAGCGAGAAGCTGGTGGACTTCGCCGACTCGCTGTTCGGTTTCCTCAAGGGTGGGCTCTCCATCGTCTCGGTGGGCGCCGGCATGTTCTTCGCCGCCATCTCCGGCTCGGGAGCCGCCACCACCGCCGCGGTAGGCTCGAGCCTGGTGCCGGAACTGCGCAAGAAGGGCTACGAGCCGGCCTCGGCGGCCAGCCTGATCGCCGCCAGCGGCACCATTGGGGTGGTGATCCCGCCCTCGGTGCCGATGATCATCTATGCGGTAATTGCCCAGCAATCGGTCTCGACGCTGTTTCTCAGCGGCATCCTGCCAGGTATCGCCATGGGCGTGGGGCTGGCCACCATTGCCATCGTCCAGGCCTATCGTCGCAACTATCCGCGTGGTACGGCGCTCTCGGCCGCCACCATCTGGCGCACCTTCAAAAGCGCCAGCTGGGGGCTCGCGACCCCGGTGATCATTCTCGGCGGGATCTTCTCGGGGGTGTTCACGCCCAGCGAGGCGGCGGTAGTGGCGGTCAACTACGCCCTGCTGGTGTCACTGTTCGTCTACCGCGACCTGAGCTACGCCGACGTCTACCGCATCCTGATCCGCTCGGCGATCACCACCTCGGTGATCATGCTGGTGATCGCCACCTCGGCGGT
Organism: Halomonas sp.; assembly: GCF_031581305.1. Lineage (GTDB taxonomy): Bacteria > Pseudomonadota > Gammaproteobacteria > Pseudomonadales > Halomonadaceae > Halomonas. The sequence goes on along the minus strand of NZ_JAVLBC010000060.1, from coordinate 1,477 downwards.
ACTGAGCTGGACGCTCTCCAGCTGGCAGGTTCCCGGCGCCATCGCCCAGGCGGTGCTCTCCCTCTCCACCAACCCGCTGGTGATCATGCTGTTGGTGGTGGCGGTGATCCTGCTCACCGGGGTGTTCATCGAGACGGCCAGCGCCCTGATCATCCTCACCCCGGTGCTGCTGCCACTGGTGACCCGGCTGGGTATCGACCCGATCCACTTCGGCCTGATCATCGTGATGGGACTCGCCATCGGCATGATCACCCCGCCGGTGGCGATCAACCTCTATGTGGCCTCCTCGGTCACCCAACTGCCACTGGAGCGCATCACCCGCGCCATCATTCCCTACCTGCTGGGGCTGGTGACAGTGTTGCTGCTGGTCGTCTATGTACCCATCCTGCTGGGCCTCTCCGGCTAGGTCACCCAACAACCCGGAAGGAGCTCCCGATGCATCGATCGATAATGCCTGTGGCCGGCATGCTCGCCATGACCCTGCTGGCGGGCTGTACCACCTATACCTGGAATGACGGCCGCCAGGAAACCGTGTGGGGCATTCCCGCCGAGGATGAGACGAAGACCCGCGAGGAGCGACAGGCCCAGGGCGTCGAGTACCGGGAGCCCGGCGAGATTCCAGAATGAGGGCCACGTAATGCGCCACTGACCGCGGCCGGGCATGCTGGGGCCACATTCCCGATGGACGTGACAAGCCCTGACTCTCCTCGGCCAGAGCATCGCCATGCCCACCACTCTCTACTACGATGCCGACGGTCACAGCTACTCGATACCCATTTCGGCGAACTCTCACGAGCAACGCTACGCAGCGGCCTGGAGCGACTGCGATGGGCGGGTGACAGTGGAGGCAGCGGGAGACCTCAGTCCCCAAGACGCTCAAGGTCGCAAGCCGCCTGGCGGAACACCACGCTGAGGTTGTTGGCGGGCATGACCACCACCTGATCGAGGCTGAGGCCGCAACGTTCGGCTTCGGCTGTCACGGCCTCCAGGTCACGGATCCCCCAGTTCGGGTCGCGGGCCCGGAGGTCCGCATCGAAGGCCGCATTGCTCGGGGCCGTATGGCGCCCCTCCCGCCGGAACGGCCCATAGAGGTAGAGGACGCCTCCAGGTACCAGAGAGGCACCAGCCCCCGCCATCAGCGCCTCGGTGACCCTCCAGGGCGAGATATGCAGCAGGTTGATGGCCACCACAGCATCGAAGGGTTCCGCCGGCCAGCCATCGGCCAGCACGTCAAGCTGCCGGGGCTGACGAAGATTCGCGAGGCCCGCGGCCTCCTGCCAGGCAGCGATGGAGGCTAGCGCGCGGGGGGCGGGGTCGCTGGGCTGCCAGGTCCAGCCAGGGGCAGCGCCGGCAAGGTGTACGGCGTGCTCGCCGCTGCCGCTGGCCACTTCCAGCACCCGGGCCGCCTCGGGCAGCACCTGCTGCAGAACCGTGAGGATCGGCTGGCGGTTGCGGGCCACAGCGGGGCTCGTCAGGC
>NZ_JAVLBC010000282.1:0-2957 GCF_031581305.1 Halomonas sp. | reverse complement strand
GCCAGGCGGGCATCGAGCAGCCGAGCCAGGTCAGCGTAGAGCGTCTTGCCGTGCTCGTCGGTGATCTCGCCTACCAGCTCGGTGGCACGCTGTCGGGCCTGCTCGTTCAGGTTGTCCTGACCGGTGAGGTCAAGCAATTGCTGGTAGCGCATGGAGGCGGCCTCGGCCTTGCTCGCTTGATAGTCCTGCCAGGCGTTCCAGCCGAACACGCCGGCCCCGGCGATGACCACGCCGGCGATCAGCGAGGTACCGTTCTCCTTCCACCAGCGCTTGATGGCCTCAAGCTGTTCTTCCTCGGTTCTCAGCTCCGCCACGGGCGGTCTCCTCTGATGCAGGTGTCCGTCAGGCGAAGGATTCGCCTTCCAGCAGGGATGTCAGGGTCTCGGCGAGCGCTGCCTGGGGGAGGCGCTGCTGCTCGCGCTCCTCGCGCAGGAACTTCAGGGTCACGCTGCCCTCGGCCAGCTCGTCCTCGCCGAGCAGCAGCGCCAGACGGGCGCCGCTGCGGTCAGCCTTCTTCATGCGGCTCTTGAAGCTGCCACCGCCGCAGTGCATCTGCAGGCGCAGCTCGGGGAGAGCCTCTCGCAGGTGTTCCCCGAGCAGCAGGGCGACGGGGGTGGCCGCCTCGCCCATGGGCAGCAGGTAGAGGTCCAGCGCATCGTGGACGGTGTCGGGTACCAGCGCCAGGGTCTCGAGCAGCAGTACCAGCCGTTCGATGCCCATGGCGAAGCCCACCGCCGGGGTTGGCTTACCGCCGAGCTGTTCCACCAGGCCGTCGTAGCGGCCGCCGGCGCACACCGTACCCTGACTGCCGAGTGCCGTGGTGGTCCACTCGAAAACGGTGCGGCCGTAGTAGTCCAGGCCGCGCACCAGCCGGGGGTTGATCACGTAGTTGATGCCGGCGGTGTCGAGCAATGCGCAGAGCTGTTCGAAGTGTGCGCGGGAAGCATCGTCCAGGTGGTCCATCAGCCTCGGTGCGGCGTCGAGCATCTCGGCCATGTCGGGATTCTTGGAGTCGAGGATGCGCATCGGGTTGCTGGACAGACGCCGGCGGGAGTCCTCGTCGAGCAGGGCATGATGCTGCTCGAAGTAGGCCACCAGGGTGTCGCGGTAGGCGGCACGCGCCTCGGAGGAGCCCAGGGAGTTGAGCTCCAGGGTGACGTGCTCGTACAGGCCCAACGCCTTCCACAGGCGGGCCGAGAGCAGGATCGTTTCGGCATCGATGTCCGGCCCCTCGAGGCCGAAGGCCTCCACGCCGACCTGGTGGAACTGGCGGTAGCGGCCCTTCTGGGGGCGCTCGTGGCGAAACATCGGGCCCTGGTACCACAGGCGCTGGGTCTGGTTGTGCAGCAGGCCGTGCTCCATGGCGGCGCGCACGCAGCTTGCCGTGCCCTCGGGGCGCAGGGTCAGGCTGTCGCCGTTGCGGTCGTCGAAGGTATACATCTCCTTCTCGACGATGTCGGTCACCTCGCCGATGGAGCGCTTGAACAGCGCGGTCTGCTCGACGATGGGTGTGCGAATCTCGGCATAGCCATAGCGCTTCATCAGCGCCTGGACCTGGCCCTCGACGTACTGCCAAAGCACGGACTGTTCCGGCAGCAGGTCGTTCATGCCGCGGATGGCCTGGATCTTCTTCGTGCTCGGTGCTTTGTGACTCGCTTGGGTCGTGCTCAATGCTTGCTCCTTGTCTGCTCGCCGGACGCCGCCCAGGGGGTCAGGCGTCACGGGCGATGACATCCTGTTCGGCCTGTTGCTTTTCGCGGACCTTGTCGCGGATCAGCCGCTCCAGGTCGTCCACCAGGTGGTCGTTGCGCAGCTTGCTCGCCGGCTTGCCGTCGAGGTAGACGAGGTTGGCGGGGCTGCCGCCGGTGAGGCCGATATCGCTCTCCTTCGCCTCTCCCGGGCCGTTGACCACGCAGCCGATCACCGAGACGTCCAGCGGCGTCATGACGTCCTCCAGGCGCTCCTCGAGGGCATTCATGGTGGCGATGACGTCGAAATTCTGGCGCGAGCAGCTCGGGCAGGCGATGAAGTTGATGCCCTTGCTGCGCAGGCGCAGGCTCTTGAGCATGTCGTAGCCGACCTTGATCTCCTCGACCGGGTCGGCGGCCAGCGAGACGCGGAGGGTGTCGCCGATGCCGTCCATCAGCAGCATGCCCAGCCCGATGGAGGACTTGACGGTCCCCGAGCGCAGCCCGCCGGCCTCGGTGATGCCAAGGTGCAGTGGCTGCTCGATGCGTGTGGCCAGGTCGCGGTAAGCGGCCACGGCCATGAAGACATCCGAGGCCTTGACGCTGACCTTGAAGTCGGGGAAGTCGAGGCGATCCAGGTGGTCGATATGGCGCATGGCCGACTCGACCAGGGCCGCCGGGGTGGGCTCGCCGTACTTCTTCTGCAGGTCCTTCTCCAGCGAGCCGGCGTTGACGCCGATGCGGATGGGGATGCCGTTGTCGCGGGCGGCCGAGACGACAGCGCGTACGCGCTCCTCCTTGCCGATGTTGCCGGGGTTGATGCGCAGGCAGTCGACGCCGAGTTCGGCGACGCGCAGGGCGATCTTGTAATCGAAGTGGATATCGGCGACCAGCGGGACCTCGACCTCGCGCTTGATGCGCCCGAAGGCCTCGGCGGCGTCCATGTCGGGGACCGAGACGCGCACGATGTCGGCGCCGGCGGCCTCGAGCTGGCGGATCTGCGCCACGGTGGCGGCCACGTCCAGGGTGTCGGTGTTGGTCATGCTCTGGACGGAGATGGGGGCATCGCCCCCGACCGGCACCTTGCCGACGTGGATCTGGCGCGACTTGCGGCGAACGATGGGGGATTGTGCGTGCATGGTGACGGACTCATTCTCCCAGGGTGAAGCGGGCGACGTTGTTGGCCCCGGCGCGAGCCGCGAGGTCCACGGACTCGCCGTCCCAGAGCAGTTCGACGCCGGTGGCGTTGCCCACGGTCAGGCGGAACGG
>NZ_JAVLBC010000059.1:0-15684 GCF_031581305.1 Halomonas sp. | reverse complement strand
CCTCGGTGTAGCGGGGGGGTGGCTTGGTGAAGTGCTGCTGGGGGTCGAGGCGCTCGAGGGTCATGGGCGTGCCCTCGGCGAGGTCGGGCAGGGACTGGTCCTCCTCCTTGCGCCCCATGGGCTTCATTACCCGGGTGTAGCCGTCGAACTTCAGCACCCGCCCCTTGGCCTTGAGCTCGAAGCCATCGACTTCCACGCTCAGGGTGCTGGAGAGGTACTCGGCCGGCGTCATCTGGCAGGCCACGAACTGGCGCCAGATCAGCTCGTAGAGGCGCTCGGTGTCGCGTTCCATGCCGGCCAGGTCAGTGGCCCGGCGATCCACCTCGGAGGGACGGATCGCCTCGTGGGCTTCCTGAGCGCCCTCCTTGCTGGAGTAACGATTGGGCGCCTCGGGCAGGTAGCGAGCGCCGAATTCCGTGCCGATGAACTCGCGCACGTTGTCCACCGCATCCTTCGAGAGGTTGGTGGAATCGGTGCGCATGTAGGTGATGTAACCGGCCTCGTAGAGGCGCTGGGCCAGGGTCATGGTCTTCTTCACCGAGAAGCCCAGGCGGCCACTGGCCGCCTGCTGAAGCGTCGAGGTGATGAAGGGGGCGTTGGGCTTCGACCGAGTCGGCTTGTCGTCCCGGGCAGTGATCGCGAGACGCGCCTTGCGCAACGCGGCGATGCGCTCCAGGGTCTCGGCCTCGGAGGTGGGCCGGAACGCCTTGCCGTCCTGGCGCACCAGCTCGAAGCGCACCGTGGTCGGGTCGTCGCCGGTGGGCCGCAGGTCGGCATGGACGTCCCAGAACTCCTCGGGAATGAAGGCGTGGATCTCGCGTTCGCGCTCGGCGATCAGCCGGGTGGCCACCGACTGCACTCGCCCGGCGGAGAGGCCGCGGGCGATCTTGGCCCACAGCAGCGGCGAGAGCATGAAACCCACCACCCGGTCGAGGAAGCGACGCGCCTGCTGTGCCTCGACGCGCGGGATGTTCAGGCTGCCGGGATCCTGGAAGGCCTCCTGGATGGCGTTCTTGGTGATCTCGTTGAACACCACCCGCCGGTAGCGGCTCTCGTCACCACCGATCGTCTCGCGCAGGTGCCAGGCGATGGCTTCCCCCTCGCGGTCAAGGTCGGTGGCGAGATAGACCGCGTCGGCCTTCTCGGCAAGCTTCTGGAGCTCCGCCACGACCTTCTCCTTGCCCGGCAGGATCTCGTAATGCGCCTTCCAGCCGTGCTCGGGGTCGATGCCCATGCGCCGGATCAGCTGGTCATGGGCCTTGCGCTTGCGGTGCTCGGCCTTCTCTTCCGGGGACATCTTGCGGGTCGCCGCCGCCTGACGGGCACGCTCCTTGGGGTCCGAGGCCGCCTTGCCGGCGCCGCTGGTCGGCAGGTCACGAATGTGCCCCACGCTCGACTTCACGATGAAGTCGTTGCCGAGATACTTGTTGATCGTCTTGGCCTTGGCCGGCGACTCGACGATGACCAGTGACTTGCCCATAGTGCTCCACTGTGCTGATGGTGCCAGCGCGACGGCTGACGCCAGACGGTTTCGGCCCACCCTCTATGGCGGGTGAAAAATGCGCTTACCCTACCCCAGCGATCGACTTCACGCTAGTCGCCACCGGCAGGCGACTCCTTGAACCTAGACCCCGCGGTACCCGAACGACAAGGCGAGAACGCCGATGCCTGCAATGACAGCGCCCCCGCCGGTGACGGGCGGGGGCGCGGGTACTGCTACGCTGGACGATCAGCTCTTGCCGGTCTTGCGCGGCGTCCGCTTCCGCGGCGTGCCGCGACTGGTGGGCTTGCGCTTGACCGGCGCCTTGGCGCTCGGGGCCGTGTCCTGGCGCGCTGGCGAGGTGCTGCTGGCGCCCGCCTCGACGTCAGGGGAGGCCTCACCGCCCTCGGTGGATGCCTCGTCGGATGCCTCGGTGGATGCCTCATCGGATGCCTGTTCCGCCGGGGCCTGGGGAGCCGAGTCACTGGCCGGCTCTGGCGCTGCCGCCCGGGCGGCAGGCTCACTGACCGGCGGTTGTGCCGGGGCCTCGGACTCCCCCTTGCCGGACGCCTGCTCCGACGGGGCAGGATCCGTGGCCGCGGCAGATGCCTGCTCGGCGACGGGCAGCGACTCCATCAGGTTCTCCATCTCATGGCGTGCGCGCTGTCCGGCCTGGGCCTGACTGCCCATCCTCTCTTGGGCTTCCCGCCGTGCGTCCTGCTCCTCCTGGGGCGCATGCTGGATGGCCTGGTGGAACAACCCCTTGATGCGCTCGAAGCGATCCGCGGCATGCTCGCTGAGCTCACCACTGGCCGCCAGCACATGTTCGATATGCGCCAGATGGGCATCGATCTGGCCGGCCGTCTGGCCCTTCAGCAGGCTCGGGATCGCCTCCAGGGCCGCCTCGTGGTCCTGCTGGAGGGTGAAGAACTGCTCACGCACCAGGTGCTTGAAGTCGGCCAGCTGGGCGCCCGGCTCGAGTTCGGCCCGCGAGGCCCGCAGCCGCTTGAAGTTGCGCTCGTCGGTGGCCGGGGCGCCGCCCAGCACATGGATCACCGAGCGCATGACGGCCTCGTGAGTGCCGCCCTCGGTAATCGCGCGATGGATCTCGTCACGGCGACGCTCGATGAAGCGGCGATGCTCGGGTTCGGCTCCCGGGCGACGACGATGCGCATGGGCGTCACCGCCCAGACCCACCATGGCCTGCAGCAACGGCTGACCATAGAAATCGAGGAAGAAACGCTCGCTGCTGCTGTCACGAAGGTCCCGCCAGGCGTTCAAGCTACGGGTGATCTGGTCGGAGACGATGCCCTCCACCGCGCGGAAGACATTGTCCTCGTGCACCGGATGGCGGTCGGCGCGCACCTTGTCGGCCAGCACCGGGACCGCTGTCATCAGCGGGTTGCGATCGGAGAACAGACGGTAGCCCAAGCGGTTGGGATGCATGCGCCGCATCCACTTGGCCGACTCGGGCGTGGCCATGGCCTGGACCCAGGGCTGCATGAAGGCGCGGTAGAAGCCCAGGTTGATCTCGGAGATCCGCGCCACCGCGGCGAAGCGGGTATCATCCTCGGGACGATGCTGGACCTCCTGGTCGAGCTCCTCGATGGTCCGCGGCGAGAACTCCAGCAAGTAGTCACGCTCGATCAGTTCGGCATCCTCGCGCTCGGCGGCACTGGACACCGTGGTCTCGTAGAGCCCAGGCGGCAGGACGTCGATGTAGTCCATGTTGGCGGTGAACTCGGCATGCTCCTTGCGGGAGACGCTGCCGGACACGAAGATACCCAGGTGACCGGTGGTGTCATGCACGCAGTAGACGATGGTCTGCTCGTTGGCGATCACGTCCTCGACCCCCTCGTAGAGGTCACGCACCCAGCCCAGGGCCTGGGGCGGCGGCGTGATGTCGTCGCCGCGCGAACAGAACACCACCACCGGCGAGCGCACGTTGCGCAGGTCGATGCGCCGCCCGTCGGACGTCACCAGTTGGGCGGTGGAGAGACGATTGCCGATGAAGAGGTTGTCGACGATGTACTGGATCTCGTCGCCCCCCAGCACCACGTGGCCGCCCCACCAGCGTTCGAACTCCAGATAGCGTTCCGCCTCGGTATCGACCTGGGCGTAGAGCTGATACTGCTTGGTCCACCAGGTGTTGGCGGGGTTGAGGCGCTCGAAGTTCTGCACCAGCCAGGCGCCGTCGAAGAGGCCGGCGCCCATGTCACTCAACAGCGAGGTCATCCAGCTACCGCCGGACAGCCCTCCGGTATAGCGCATCGGCGCCTTGCCGCGCTCACCGGCCCAGTAGGAGAGCGGCGAGCCGGCGATGAGGATCGGGCCGAAGAGGTCAGGCTCGAGGGCCGCGGCCATCATGATCTGCCAGCCGGCCTGGCAGTTGCCGACCACCATCGGCTTTTCGGACGTCTCCGGATGACGCTCGATGACGTGGCGCAGGAAGGCAACCTCGGCCTCGACCACGTCCTCGACGGTCTGCCCCGGGACCGGATAGGGCAAAAACCCGATGAAGTAGCAGGGATGCCCCGCCCGCAGGGCCACGCCGATCTCGCTGTCGGGCTTGAAGCCGCCGATACCCGGGCCGTGGCCGGCACGCGGATCCACCACCACGAAGGGGCGCATCTGCAGGTCGGTTTCCACCCCCTCGGGAGGCTGAATGCGCAGCAGCTCGTAGTTGACCGGACGAGACAAGGTGCGGCCGTCCATCAGCACCTCGGTATCGAAACCCAGCACATTGGGCTTGGTCTGCTCGATATGCTCGAGATACTGGTTGCCGCGCTGGCGCATGACATCCATGAAGAGCACGCTGCGCTCCAGGGTGTCACGCCAGTAATCACAGGCGGCGCGTCCGAAACCGAACGGATCCATGAAAGGCAGCACGCTGGCTGCGGGAGTCGGTATCAGGGAATTCATCTTGAGCTCCAGGGTTGCTCGGTGCCGGGAAATCCCGTCGGCGATGCATGAAAGCGGTCTTTGTTGCAGTGCAATATAGCGCATGAGCAGAGGCGCTGCGAGCATTGGATGCCGATGCCCTAAGCTGCCTTCAGGGGAGCTCTGCCACGACCCTGGCTGTCAAGGAACGCAAATCCTGTGGTATTTTATCACCTTGAGACCCACGCAACATTCGACGTGCCAGGCTGCCTGGAACCGCCGGCCGGCGCACTCCCGGAGACCCCGGGACAGCGCCCCATGGCGTCGACAGCCGGCGAGCAGAGAGGCTCAATGCTATGAGCGACACCCCCTCCCCACGCGTCTCCAGCGGCGAGAAATACCGCAACGACCATGGCACGGCCGCCATCAAGGATGGCATGAAGGCGCGTCGTCAGGCCGAGGATGGCGGTGCCAACGGCCGCAAGCCGAAGTGGCTGCGCGCGCAGATTCCCGGCGGCGAACGCTTCGAGGCGGTCAAGAAGAACGTAGCCACCCATCGTCTCAGCACCGTCTGTGCCGAATCGCACTGTCCCAACCAGGGCGAGTGCTGGAGCAACGGCACCGCGACCATCATGCTGATGGGCTCGGTCTGCACCCGCGCCTGCCGGTTCTGCGCGGTGGATACCGGCAACCCCCGAGGCTGGCTGGACACGGAAGAGCCGGAGAATACCGCCCGCTCCGTCGAGCTGATGGGCCTGCGCTATATCGTGCTGACCTCCGTGGACCGTGATGACCTGCCCGATGGCGGCGCCACCCATTACGCCGACTGCATCCGTGCCATCAAGGCTCGCACGCCCGAGGTGGTCGTCGAGGCGCTGACGCCGGACTTCGATGCCGAGCCCTCGGCGATTGAGCGGGTGGTCGATTCGGGGCTCGAGGTCTTCGCCCAGAACGTCGAGACCGTCGAACGGCTCACCGAGCGGGTCCGCGATCCCCGGGCCGGCTACCGCAAGACACTGGACGTGCTGGCCCACGCCAAGCGTCACCGGCCGACGGTGATCACCAAGACCAGCCTGATGCTCGGCCTCGGCGAAACCGAGGAGGAGATACTGGCCACCTTCGACGACCTGCGGGCCATCGGCGTCGACATCGTGACCCTGGGCCAGTACCTGCGCCCCACGCGCAACCACCTCCCGGTGGAGCGCTGGGTCACGCCGGAGGAGTTCGAGCGCTATCGCGTGCTGGGCCTGGAGAAGGGCTTCATGGAAGTGCCGTCCGGTCCGCTGGTGCGCTCCAGCTATCGGGCCGACCGGGTGTTCGAGAAGAACAACCTGGGCCTGGCCGCCCCCGCCGACGTACCCGGCCAGCAAGCCGACGCGAATCGCATCGATGCGGTGAACGTGGGATAAGCGCCAAGCGGCCAAGCGGCCAAGCGGCCAAGCGGCCAAGCGGCCAAGCGGCCAAGCAATCCAGAGTGAGCCCCGAAAACAAAAACAACCCCCGAAGATCATTGCCTTCGGGGGTTACTTGTGGCTCGGCGCATGGCTGCTTGGCGCTTCTAGCTCCCTCCCCAGCTCCCGCGCCAGGCACTTCGCCAGGCGCTCCCCCACCGCCTCGATGTCCGGGCCGTCATCACTCAGGTCGGCCAGCCGCGTCATGGCCATGCCGGCATAACCGCAGGGGTTGATCCGCGAGAACGGCGAGAGATCGCCGTTCACGTTGAGGGCCACCCCGTGGAAACTGGCGCCGCGACGGATCCTCAGTCCCAGCGAGGCGATCTTGGCCTCGCCCACATAGACGCCGGGCGCGTCGGGGCGGGCCTGGGCCACCACCCCATGCTCGGCCAGCAGGGCAATCACCGCATTCTCCAGCGCACTGACCAGGTCGCGTACGCCCAGACGCGAGCGCCGCACATCGAGCAGCGGGTAGAGCACGACCTGGCCAGGACCATGGTAGGTCACCTGCCCGCCGCGGTCGGTGGCCACCACCGGGATGTCGCCGGGCATCAGCAGGTGTTCGGGCTTGCCGGCACGGCCCTGGGTGAACACCGGGTCGTGCTCGACCAGCCAGAACTGATCGGGGGTCTGCGCATCACGGCCGTCGGTGAGGTCACGCATGGCCTGCCAGACAGGCGTATAGGGACGGCGGCCCAGGCGATGCAGCTGGATCGGCGGCAGAGCGTTCTCGGTTGCCATCAGACGACCATGTGCACGCGGCCGGTGGCCTTGAGCTCGTCGAAGAGTGCCTTGAGCTGCGCCTCGCCGGTGGCGCGGATCGTCAGGCGCACCGACTGGAAGCGGCCCTGGCGGCTGGGGACCACCTGGATGGCGGTCGCATCGAAGGCCGGATCATGCCGGATGACGATCTGGCAGACCGTGGCGGCGAAATCCTCGGCGGCATCGCCGACGACCTTGATCGGGTAGTTGCAGGGAAAGGTGATCTTCGGCGGCTTGCCACCGGCCTGGCGACGGGGCTTGCGAAGATCACGCAGGGAGTTGTCGTTCATGAAGCCTTCCGGCAGGTCGGGAATATATCCTTATTTTACCCAACCTGGTGCGGAGAGACCAACGCCGGGGTCAAGAGGTCAAGAGGTCAAGAGGTCAAGAGGTCAAGGGGTCAAGAGAACATGGGATCAAGAAGCAAGCCAAGGGGTTTGCTTCTTGATCCTTGTGCCTTGCGGCTGGCCGAAGGCCCTAGTCGAACCAGCCGCCGATCAGGTTGGTGAAGAAGCGCCGCACCTGGTCGAAGAGCCGCTTGAAGAACCCGCCCTCCTCGATGCCCTCGAGGGCGACCAGCGGGCGCTCGCCGACCACCTCCTCGCCCTGGCGCACCTCCATGGTCCCCACCCGGTCCCCGGCCGCGATGGGCGCAGTGAGGTCGGTCTGAAGGTCGAGCTTGGCGGTGAGCTCCTCGTTACGCGCGCGCGGCACGGTCATGACCACGTTACGGTCGACGCCGACACGCAGTTCGTTCTTGTCGCCGCCCCAGACCCGTGGCGTATTGAGCACGGCACCGGCGTCATAGAGCTTGAGGGTCTCGTAGTAGCGGAAGCCGTAGCTGAGCAGTTTCTGGGTCTCCTGGGCGCGGGCCTCATCGGACCCGGTGCCCATGACCACCGAGATCAGGCGCATGTCATCGCGCTTGGCCGAGGCCACCAGGCAGTACCCGGCGGCCTCGGTCCAGCCAGTCTTCAGGCCATCGACGCTGCTGTCGCGCCACAGCAGGCGATTGCGGTTGGGTTGTTCGATGCCGCCGTAGTTGAACTGCTTGGTGGCATAGATCGCGTAGTGCTCCGGGTAGTCGTTGATGATGTGCTGGGAAAGCAGCGCCAGGTCCCGCGCCGAGGAGTAGTGGTTCTCGTCGGGCAGGCCGGTGGCATTGACGAAATTGGTGTTGTGCATGCCCAGTCGGGTGGCGTGCTGGTTCATCAGGTCGGCGAAGGGGCGCTCGCCACCGGCCAGGTGCTCGGCCATGGCCACGCTGGCATCATTGCCCGAGACGATGATGATGCCCTTGAGCAGTTCCTCGATCGCGACCAGGGTATCGACCTCGATGAACATCTTGGACCCCCCGGTGCGCCAGGCCTTCTCGCTGATGGGCACCAGGTCCTCCGGGGCGATATTGCCTCGGTCGAGCTCGCGCTCCACGAGATAGGCCGTCATCAGCTTGGTCAGGCTGGCCGGTGGCAGGCGCTCGTCGGCATTGTGCTCGACCAGCACCCGTCCGCTGTCGGCATCCATCAGGATCCAGGAACTGGCCGCCAGCTGCGGCGGCGAGGGAATCATGGTCTGCGGCGTCGGGATCACCTGGGACGAAGCCTGTGACACGACCAGCAGCAGGCTGACCAGCAGCAACGGCAACAGCCGGCGACGGTGGAAGAAAAGCGTGAATCTCATGGCAAGGGGTCTCATCAAGGGCATCGCGGGATGGTTCGGAAAGGGACCGACTCAGTCGGCATCGTTGACGACGAAGGCCTGGGCAAAGCCTGCCCGACGCAGCTGCTCGCGGACGGGATCCACCTGGCCGGCGGCATCCAGGGGGCCAACCTGGACCCGATGGAGCCCGGTGACACTGGCAACGCGCACGGGCCGGTCGATCTCACCCTCGAGGCGCGACTTCAGCTGCCGGGCACTGTCGGCAGAGCCCAGGGCCGCTACCTGCAGGAAGACACTGCCGCCGGCCACGGACGGCTCGCGACTGGCCGCTGGCGCAGCGGGGACCGATGCCACCGCGTCCTCCCGGGGCGACGAGGCGACTCTCGGCCGGGAGGCATCGCCGTTATCGGCGATCCAGCGTTCCACGTCGATGGCCTCGACCGTCACCCGGCCGGTGCCCTGCTCCAGAATGCCAAGGCGGGCCGCCGCCGCATAGGAGAGATCGATTTCGCGGTCGCTGTGGAAGGGGCCGCGGTCGTTGACCCGTACGACCACCGAGCGGTCGTTTTCCAGGCTGGTGACACGAACGAAGCTGGGCAGGGGCAAGGAGCGGTGGGCGGCGCTCATCTTGTACATGTCATAGATCTCGCCGTTGGAGGTCGCGTACCCATGGAACTTCTCGCCATACCAGGAGGCCCTGCCCTGGCGGCTGTAGCCACGCGCGTCCGCCATCACCTCATAGCGCTTGCCCCACACCTCGTAAGGCGAGGTGTTGCCTCCCCTGGAGCGCGCCTCGCGACGCGGTACCGCGTCGGGCACCTCGGCGACGTCGGGCGGGTCCTCGGGATAGGCGTCGCCGGCCAGGACATAGCGTTCGCCACTTCCGGCGGTGGCCGGCATCTTGCGGGACGCCTCATCGGAGGCCGGACGGGGCCCACCTCCCCCTCCAGCACAGCCGGCCAGCAGCAGCAGCACGCTCAGGGCGGCACAGGTGCGTCTCATGAAGCCTCCTCCCGGGTGGTGTCGGTGGCGTCGAGCCAGTGGGCCTCCAGACCCCGTGCGTCGGCAATCGCCTCGGCGAGCTCGATCACCGCCATGGCATACAGGTGGCTGTGATTGTAGCGGGTGATCACGTAGAAATTGTGCTCGCCGAGCACGTAGCGCCAAGTCTTTTCGCCATCCTCCAGCGATACCGGCAGCAGGCGATGATCGTCAGCCATCGCGCCCGGGATCTCGAGGCCCGCCGCGGCGAGCTCTGCCGCGGTCACCGCGGGCGGCCGCGCGGCGCGATTGAAGTCGATGCCGTCGGGAGGCGTAGCAGGGCCTTCCGCCTCATGGTAGATCGGTTCGCCGGCGCGCCAGCCGTGTTCGGCGAAGTAGTTACCCACGCTGCCGATGGCATCCACCGGGTTGGTCCAGAGGTCGCGGATCCCGTCACCATCGAAGTCCACCGCATAGGCGCGGTAGCTGGTAGGAATGAACTGGGGATAGCCCATGGCCCCCGCGTAGGAGCCCGTCAGGCTGCCCGGCGCCCGCGCTTCCTCGTAGGCGATCTCCAGGAAGGCGGCCAGTTCGCCGCGGAAGAAGCCCCCCCGGCTGGGGTGATGGAAGGCCAGCGTCGCCAGGGAATCGATGACGCGGTGGTGTCCCCTGACGCCTCCGTAACGGGTCTCCACACCGATGATGGCGGCGATGACCTCTGGTGGCACGCCGTACTCGGCCTCGGCCCTCTCGAAGGCCGCCCGATGGGTCTCGATGAAGGCCACCCCGTTGGCAATGCGCGGGGCATCCAGGAAGATGGCACGATACTCGTCCCAGCGCAGGCGATGTTCGGCGGCGCCGGCCATGGCATCCAGGACCGGTTGACGGTATTCGGCTTCCTCAAGAGCGGCCTGGAGCCAGTCACGGTCGACCCCTCTCTCGACCAGCTCCTCCATCAGGCGTCCTGCCTCGGCATGGCGCTGCGGATCGAAGTCCGCCGCCTGTCCCGTCGTCGCCCCCCATGCCAGCAGCCCGGCCGCCAGCCAGGCCATCCAGCGTTTTCTCCGTGGTGACGATACCGTCATTGCATCTCTCCCTGTGCCCTCTGGGGTCAGACCCCGGCCAAGCCGTCAGGCCTATCATAGTGCACCATGCCAGCGGTGATAGCCTCCGCCGGGGTCTGACCCCAAAACGGCTCCAAACAACATCTAGCGCGGCAGCAGGCGGCGGTGGGCATGAATGGCCATGAGAATACCGAAACCCGCCATCAAGGTCACGCTGGAGGTCCCCCCATAGCTGACCAGCGGCAGCGGCACGCCGACCACCGGCAGGATGCCGCTGACCATGCCCACGTTGACGAAGACATAGATGAAGAAGGTCAGGATGATGCTGCCCGCCACCAGGCGACCGAAGGTTTCCTGGGCAGCGCCGGCAAGCCATAGCCCGCGCCCCACGATCAGCAGGTAGAGCAGCAGGAAGGCCAGCATCCCCACCAGCCCGAACTCTTCGCCGAGGACCGCGACGATGAAATCGGTATGCCGCTCGGGAAGGAACTCCAGCTGTGACTGGGTGCCCTGCAGCCACCCCTTGCCCCAGAAGCCGCCACTACCGATGGCGGTGGTCGACTGGATGATGTTCCAGCCCGCCCCCAACGGGTCGCTCTCGGGGTCGAGGAAGGTCAGCACCCGCTGGCGCTGGTAGTCGTGCAGGTTCATCCACAGCAGCGGCAACGCGGCTGCCGCCAGCACACCGCAGAACAGAATGAAACGCCAGGAGAGGCCCGCCAGCAGGATCACGAAGACGCCTGCAGCGGTGACCAGCAGCGAGGTCCCCAGGTCAGGCTGCTTGGCGATCAGCACCACCGGCAGGCCGATGATCACCGCACAGACCATCAGGTCGCGCCAGCGCGGCGGAAGCGGCTGGCGGCTCAGCCAGGCGGCGACCATCATCGGCATGGCCAGCTTCATCAGCTCCGAAGGCTGGAAGCGGATCACCCCGGGAATCACCAGCCAGCGCTGGGCACCCATGCCCATGTCACCGATCAGTTCCACGGCCACCAGCATCAGCACGCCGACCACGTAGACCGGTGGCGTCCAGCGCAGCAGGGTCGTCGGCGAGAGCTGGGCGAGACCCGCCATCACCACCAGCGCCACGCAGAAGCGAATGGCCTGGGCGGTCACCACCGACAGGCGCTGGCCGCTGGCGCTGTAAAGCACCACCAGGCCGGCCAGCATCAGCACCAGCAGCATGCCAAGCAGCCAGGGATCCAGGTGGATCCGCTCCCAGAGGCTGCGCCGTCGGGCGATACCACTCAGGGAGGGCTTGACGGGATGGGCCCGCAAGCCGCGCGTCAGCGCACTCCAGCTCATCCTTCGTTCTCCGCCACCCGGTCATCCTCGCGTTCGAGCACCTCGCGCACCTCCTCGGTAGCCGGGGCCTCGTCCTCGAGCAGCCAGGCATCGGTCATCGCCTTGGCCAGGTGGGCCGCGTGAGTGCTGCCACCACCGACATTCTCGACGATCACCGCCACTGCAATCCGGGGATCTTCCGCCGGCGCGAAGGCCGTGAAAAGGGCATGGTCGCGAAGCCGTTCCTTGAGCTCGTCGGCGTTGTACTTCTGGTCCTGGCCCAGGGAGAACACCTGGGCGGTACCGGACTTGCCTGCCATCCGGTACTCGAGGTCCTTGCCGATGCGCCGCGCGGTTCCTTCTTGACCCGAGACTACCTTCTCCATGCCCGAGACGATCCGATCCCACCACCCCTCGTTGTCAAGCGTGATGTCGGGCGGGGTGTCCGGCAGTTCAACGGGGACCTCCTCATCGCCTACCCGCTGGGCCAGGCGTGGCTTGACCCACTGGCCGCGGTTGGCCAGCACCGCCGTGGCGGTGGCCAGCTGCAGCGGGGTAAGCTGCCAATAGCCCTGGCCGATGCCCACCGAGAGGGTCTCGCCGGGGTACCAGGGCTGATTGAAGCGCCCCCGCTTCCAGTCCCGGGAGGGCATCAGCGCATCACTTTCGCCCTGGACATCGTGGGCCACCCGCTGACCGAAGCCAAAGGCCGACATGTTCTCTTGAATAAGATCGATCCCCAGATCATGGGCCAGGGAGTAGAAATAGGTGTTGTTGGAAACGGCGATGGCGCGCTCCAGATCGACCCGGCCGTGCCCCCAGCGCAGCCAGTTGCGGTAGCGCCGGGAATCGTTGGGCAACTGGTAGTAGCCGGGGTCACGGATGGTGGTATCGGGGGTAATCTTGCCCTCGGCCAGCCCCGCCAGGGCCAGGAAGGGCTTGATGGTGGAGCCCGGCGGATAATGACCGCGGATGGCCCGGTTGTAGAGCGGCAGGTCCAGGTTCTCCTGTAGCGCCCGGTAGGACGCCACGTCGATGCCGGTAACAAACTGGTTGCTGTCGAACCCCGGCACCGAGGCCAGGGCGAGGATCTCGCCGCTCCCCGGGGCAATCGCCACGATGGACCCCCGACGACCGTCGAGCAGCTCCACGGCGAGTTTCTGCAGTTCGCTGTCGAGCGTCAGGGTCAGGTCCTTGCCGGGAACGGGGTCGGTGTGACCCAGCTCGCGCAACACCCGGCCGCGGGCATTGGTCTCCACCTTGCGCAATCCCGCCTGGCCGTGCAGCTCATCCTCATAGAAGCGCTCCACCCCCGTCTTGCCGATGAAGTGAGTGCCGGCATAGTTGCCCGAATCCAGGCCCGCGAGCTCCTCGGCATTGATGCGCCCCACATAGCCCAGCGCGTGCACCATGGTCTCGGCGTCGGGATAGTAGCGCAACAGCTGCGCCTCCACCTCCACGCCGGGCAGGCGATGCCGGTTGACTGCCAGCCGGGCGATCTGGTCCTCGTCGAGATCGCTCATCAGCAACGCTGGCTGGAAAGGACGCTGTCGCTGCCGCGACCGCGTCCGGAAGGCCTCGACCTCCTCCTCGGGAACCTCCAGCAGGTCGACCAGCAACGACAGGGTAGCGTCGAGATCCTCGACCCGCTCCCGTACCAGGGTGAGATTGTAGGTAGGGCGATTCTCGGCCAACAGCACGCCGTTGCGATCGTAGATCAGCCCGCGGGTGGGCGGCAACGGCTCCACTCGCACGCGATTCTTCTCGGAGCGCGTGCTGTAGACCTCATGCTGAACCACCTGCAGATAGAACAGCCGCCCGCCGAGCAGCCCGGTGAGGCACACCACCACCAGCACGGCCAGCAGGGAGCGCATGCGGAAGGCACGCAGTTCCTGTTCCGGGTTCTTCAGGGTTTGACGGCGCCGATGCATGCTCGATGATGACCTCGCAGTGATTGAGCCGGAGAGCCTTCAGCGATCATGGAGAAAAACAGCCTTCAGCGGTCATGGAAAAACAGCCTTCAGCGGTCTTGAACCGATAGCGGCTTCAACGGTGGTAGGGATGACCCACCAGCAGGGTCCAGGCGCGGTAGAGTTGCTCGGCGAGCAGGATGCGCACCAGCGGATGGGGCAGCGTCAGTGGCGACAGCGACCAGCGCTGGTCGGCACTCGCCGAGAGGGCGGGATCCAGGCCATCGGGGCCACCCACCAGCAGCGCCACATCACGCCCCTCGAGGCGCCAGGCATCGGCCTCCCGGGCCAGTTGCTCGGTGCTCCAGGTCTTGCCCCCCACCTCCAGGGCGACGAGATGCTCACCCCCCCGGAGACGCCCCCGGATGCGCTCAGCCTCCAGCGCCATGGCCCGTGTCACATCGGCGTTCTTGCCGCGTTGCCCCGGTGCGATCTCTTCCACCTCCAGCGCGAAATCCCTGGGCAGGCGCTTGCGATACTCCTCGACACCGCGGGACACCCAATCGGGCATGCGCGTGCCCACCGCCAGCAGGCGGAGCCTCATGAACCCTGCACCTCTTCCTCGAGCCGGGGTTCCGTATCGCTGGGTAGATCGGCCCAGAGTCGCTCCAGGTCGTAAAGCTGCCGGGTCTCGGGCAGCATCACGTGCACCACCAGATTGCCCAGGTCGACCAGTACCCAGTCGGCACCGCTCTCGCCCTCGACACCCAGCGGCGGCACGCCCTGCTCCTTGGCAGCCTGGACCACGCTGTCCGCCAGTGCCGCCACATGGCGACTGGAGGTGCCGCTGGCCACTACCATCAGATCGGTTACGCTGGTCAGCCGTGAGACATCCAGGACGGCGATGTCCTGGGCCTTGAGGTCCTCCAGTGCGTCGATCACCAGAGTCTTGAGTGCGTCGATATGCATAGCCCTTCGTGTCAGCCCTTCATCAGCGGGGAGTCATTGTTCATTGTACCGACTTGATGCCCGCGTGGGCAGCATTCAGCGCTGCCGATAAAGGCCCCGCGACACGATATGCGCCTCCACCGCCTCCGGCAGCAAATAGCGTACACTGCGGCCCGACGCCAGGCGCTGGCGCACCTCGGTGGCCGAGATCGCCATGCGCGAGGGCAGCCTGAGGCGCAGCAGCCGCCCGGCGGGCCGGGCCATCAGCGCCTCGCTCTCCTCGACCTCCCGCGCCGCCAGCAGATCGACCAGAGCCCCGGGCAGCGACGCCTGATGGTCCGGTCGATCGATCACCACCACATGGGCCAACTCGAAGAGTCGCTCTGGCTCGTGCCAATCGGCCAGCCGCAGGAAGGCATCATGGCCCAGTGCCATCACCAGGCGGGCCTCACGGCCCAGTTCCCGGCGCAGCGAGGCGAGGGTATCGGCACTGTAGGAGGGGCCGTCACGTTCGAGCTCCCGGGGGTCGGCGACCAGGCCCGGCGTATCGCCGATCCCCAGACGCAACAGGGTCAGGCGGTCGGCGGGCGATACGCGGGGCTCGCCGCGCAGCGGCGGCATGGCGGCGGGCACCATGTTCACACGATCCAGGGCCAATGCCTCGCGAAGCTCCACAGCACTGCGCAGGTGCCCGAGATGGACCGGATCGAAGGTGCCGCCGAGCATGGCGACCCGGGGCGAGGGTGACGGGCCGCGGTCGGCCCTGACGGGCAGGCCCGACCGACTCACTGGCGTACCTGGCCGTCGCCGAGCACCACGTACTTGCGGGTGGTCAGCCCCTCGAGCCCCACGGGGCCCCGGGCATGCAGGCGATCGGTGGAGATGCCGATCTCCGCCCCGAGCCCGTACTCGAAGCCGTCGGCGAAGCGGGTGGAGGCGTTGACCATCACCGAACTCGAGTCCACCTCGGCGAGGAAGCGGCGCGCCAGGCCGTAGGACTCGGTGACGATCGCATCGGTGTGGCGCGAGCCGTAGCGCTCGATGTGGGCCATGGCGTCATCGATGCCGTCGACCACGCGGATGGCCAGCACCGGCGCGAGGTACTCCGCCTGCCAGTCCGCCTCGGTGGCTTCGATGATGTCGCCGAGGATCGCCCGGGTCCGCGCGCAGCCGCGCAGCTCGACGCCATGCTCGCCGTAGGCGCTGGCCAGCCTCGGCAGCAGGGTCTCGGCCACCGGCGCATCGACCAGCAGGGTCTCCAT
>NZ_JAVLBC010000058.1:0-15827 GCF_031581305.1 Halomonas sp. | reverse complement strand
CTCACACTGGCCGAGATCGCCGAGCGCCTGGGAGCCCACCTGGAGGGTGACGGCGGACGGCGGGTGTGTGGCCTGGCCACGCTCCGGGATGCCGAGCCGGACCAGGTGGCCTTCCTCGCCAACCGCGCCTACCTCAAGGACCTGCCGGGAACCCGGGCAGCGGCGGTACTGCTACCGCCCGGCCATGCAGAGAGCTGCCCGGTGGCGCGCCTGGAGATGGACAATCCCTACCTCGGCTACGCCGAGCTGTCACGGCTCTTCGATCCCCTGGCCGGCCGCACTCCGGCCGGGATCCATCCCACGGCGGTGATCGCCGACGACGTCCGCCTGGGCATGGAGGTCGCCATCGGGCCCCAGGCGGTGATCGAGTCGGGGGTCGAGCTGGGGGACGAGGTGGTCATCGGCCCGGGCTGTGTGGTGGGGGCCGATTCGCGCATCGGCCCCGGGTCGCGCCTGCATGCCAATGTCACCGTCTGCCATGGCGTAATGATCGGGTCCAGGGCCATCCTGCACAGCGGCTGCGTGATCGGCGGTGACGGCTTCGGTTTCGCCCATGACGGGGCGCGCTGGCACAAGATCGCCCAACTGGGTGGGGTGGTACTGGGTGACGATGTCGAAGTGGGCAGCTGCTCGAGCATTGATCGCGGGGCACTCGGCGATACTCTGATCGGCGACGATGTCAAGATCGACAGCCAGGTACAGATCGCCCACAACGTACAGATCGGCGATCACAGTGCCCTGGCCGGCTGCGTGGGAATTGCCGGCTCCACCCGGGTGGGCCGCCACTGCATGCTGGGAGGCGGCGTGGGCCTCTCCGGCCACCTGACTATCGCCGACGGGGTGCAGGTTACCGGCATGAGCCTGGTGACCAACTCGATCCTCGAGCCCGGCATCTACTCGTCGGGAACCGGCGCCATGGACAATGCTCAGTGGCGCCGCAACGCGGTGCGCTTCAAGCAGCTCGACGACATCGCCAGGCGCCTGGCGCGACTCGAGAAGGCCGGCCGCAGCGGTTGAGGCCGTGTCGCAGGGCGGTATAATCCACCGCCTGTTTCCGCTGGCCCCGGCTGCCGGCCATGCCCCTCCGCGGGAAGGGCATCTTGTCATTTCAGAGGTCGCTACGATGGTAATGGACATCAACGAGATTCGTGAGTATCTGCCCCACCGCTATCCCTTTCTGCTGGTGGATCGGGTGACGGAGATCACCCTGGGCGAAGCCATCGTTGCCTACAAGAATGTCAGCATCAATGAGCCCTTCTTCAACGGCCACTTTCCGCATCATCCGATCATGCCCGGGGTGCTGGTGATCGAGGCGCTGGCCCAGGCCTGCGGCATCCTCGGCTTCAAGACCGTCAACAAGCTGCCCGCCGACGGCTATGTCTACTACTTGGTGGCCAGCGACAACGTTCGCTTCAAGCGCCCGGTGATGCCCGGCGACCAACTTGTGCTGGAAGCTCGGGTCGAGCGCACCAAGCGCGGCATCTGGAAGTTCGCCTGCCGTGCCACGGTGGACGACGAGCTGGTCTGCGAGGCCGATATCACCTGCGCCGAGAGGAAGGTCGCTTGATACACCCCACCGCCCTCATCGATCCCGCGGCGCGCCTGGCTGACGATGTCGAGGTCGGGCCTTTCACGGTGATCGGGCCCGAAGTCGAGATCGGGCCCGGCAGCCGCATCGGCCCCCATGTCGTGCTCAAGGGGCCCACCGTACTGGGCGCGCGTACCCGCATCTTCCAGTTCGCCTCGGTGGGCGAGGATTGCCAGGACAAGAAGTACGCCGGGGAGCCGACGCGCCTGGTGATGGGCGACGACAACGTCATCCGCGAGGGGGCTACCCTGCACCGCGGCACCGCCCAGGATCGCGGCGAGACCACCATCGGCTCACGCAACCTCTTCATGGCCTACGTGCATGTCGGCCATGATTGCGTGATCGGCAACGACTGCATCCTGGCCAACCAGGTGACCCTCGCTGGCCATGTGCATCTGGGCGACTTCGTCATCCTCGGTGGGCTCTCGGCCATCCACCAGTTCTGCCACTTTGGCGACCATGCCATGGCCGGTGGTGGCTCGATCATCACCAAGGACACCCCCGCCTACGTGATGATCAACGGCAACCCGGCCCAGGTCCACGGCCTCAACCTGGTCGGGCTCAAGCGCCGCGGCTTCTCCCGGGAAGCCATCCGTGCGTTGAGCGAGGCCTATAAGCTGGTCTACCGCCAGGGGCTGACTACCGAGCAGGCCTTGGTCCAGATCCGGGAGCGTTTCGCGCTGCCCGAGACCGAGGCCTTCGCCGCCTCCATCGAGGTCTCGACCCGCGGCATCACCCGCTGAGCATGGTGGCGTCATGACGGTCCGTCGCGTCTACCTGGTCGCGGGCGAGCTCTCGGGCGATACCCTGGGTGCCGGCTTGATGCGTGCGCTGAAGGCACGCCATCCGCGGGTCGAGTTCCGCGGCATCGGCGGTCCGCGCATGATCGCCGAGGGCTTCGACAGTCGTCTCCCACTGGAGACCCTCTCGGTGATGGGCCTGGTCGAGGTGCTTCGGCACCTGCCCGGCCTGGTTCGGGTACGTCGCGAGCTGAAGCGTGACGCGCTGGCCTGGCAGCCCGACATCATGGTCGGCATCGATGCCCCGGACTTCAACCTGGGGCTGGAGCGCCAGCTGCGCGAGGCGGGGTTGACCACCGCCCACTACGTCAGCCCCTCCGTCTGGGCCTGGCGCCAGGGTCGGGTCAAGGGGATCGCCCGCTCCGTCGATGCCATGTTCACCTTCCTGCCCTTCGAGGCGGCGTTTTACCGCCATCACCGGGTACCCGTGGCGTTTGTCGGTCACCCTCTCGCCGATGAGCTGCCCCTCGACAACGATCGGGCGGCCGCACGAGCCGAGCTGGGCCTGCCTGCCGAGGAGCGGGTGCTGGCCGTGCTGCCCGGTTCCCGGGCCAGCGAGATCCGTTTCCTGGGTGAGACCTTCCTCGCCGCCGTCGAGCGGCTGTGCGCATTGCGTCCCGAGTTGCGGGTAGTGATCCCGGCGGCGACGCCGGCACTGCGCACCGAACTGGAGGTGCTGATGGGCGAGCATCCCGCCCTGGCCGAGCGCCTGATCCTGCTCGACGGCCAGGCCCGCGAGGCCATGGTGGCAAGCGATGCGGTGCTGCTCGCCTCGGGCACCGCGGCCCTGGAAGCGATGCTCTGTCACCGTGCGATGCTGGTCGCCTATAGGATGGCACCCATGACCCACTGGCTGGCGAAGCGACTGGTGAAGACTGAGTGGATCTCGCTGCCCAACCTGATCGCCCGCGAGGCCTTGGTGCCGGAGCTGATTCAGGACGCGGCCACCCCCGAGGCGATCGCCGAGCACATGGGGGAGATGCTCGACGATCCCGCGGAGCGGGCGGCCCTGGAGACCCGCTTCGCCGCCATGCATGCGGGGTTGCAGCGCGACGCTAGCCGGCGTGCCTGTGATGCTATCGAGGCGCTGGTGGCGGGGCAGCCGCTGCCGGCAAGCGTGGCCCCGGAGCTGGCCGAGGAAGTGGCACCATGACGGTCCAGGTGCGCACGAGAGGGAAAGAGGCCTGCGAGCTGCCCCCCCTGGTGATCAGTTATGCCGGTGACCGTCTGGCCGGGGTCGACGAAGTGGGTCGCGGGCCCCTGGTCGGCCCGGTGGTCGCCGCTGCGGTGATCCTTGACGCGGGGCGGCCCATCGCGGGCCTTGCCGACTCCAAGGTGCTCACGGCTCAGCGTCGCGAGGCCCTGGCGCTCGAGATCCGCGAACGGGCGCTGGCCTGTGCCGTGGCCGAGGCGTCGGCCGCCGAGGTGGACGCGCTCAACATCTACCATGCCACGCACCTCGCCATGCGCCGTGCCATCGATGCCCTGGTGCCCTCGGCCGAGTACCTGCTGGTGGACGGCAACCGGCTGCCCGGGCATCATGTTCCCGGCCAGGCGGTGATCAAGGGCGATGCCCGCCATCCGGCCATCGCCGCCGCCTCGATACTGGCCAAGGTCGCCCGTGACGCGGGCATGGTGGCCCTCGATGCCCGGCATCCCGACTACGGCTTCGCCCGCCACAAGGGCTATCCCACCCGCGAGCACCTGGCCGCCCTGGAGCGCCTGGGGCCGCTGCCGGAGCACCGTCGCTCCTTCGGCCCGGTAAAGCGCCAGCTGGCGCTGTTCTAGGCCTGCGAGTCGTCCCTGATAGCGAGGGGCGCCGGGGATAGGCCGAAGGGGAGGTCCGATTCCAGGGAAGGAATCGGTAGCGTACAAGGAGGTATTAACAGCGCCTCCTCGATGGTCCGACACTTCGGGGCCTGTCGCCGGATCAGCCCCGAGCGATATTGCCGGGATAGCCTCGAGTTTACTGCATCGGGAGTCACGGAGTGCTTCCGTACTGACTATTCACCATCAAGTCTTGAGCCCCTTATGACCACGCCCTTCGTTCATCTTCGCGTTCACAGCGAGTTCTCACTGGTCGACGGCCTGGTGCGTCTCAAGCCGCTGGTCCAGGCCGCCGTGGACCAGGGCCTCCCGGCTCTGACGCTGACCGACGAGGCCAACCTGTTCGGGCTGGTCAAGTTCTACAAGGGTGCCCAGGGGGCGGGACTCAAGCCGATCATCGGCAGCGACCTCTGGCTGGCCAACCCCCATGACGAGGGGCATCCCTATCGCCTCACATTGCTGGCCATGGACGAGACCGGCTACCGCAATCTCACCGAGCTGATCTCGCGGGGCTGGCTGCATGGCCAGCGCCAGGGCCAGGCGCTGCTGGACAAGGCTTGGGTGCTCGAGCAGAACGCGGGGCTGATCGCCCTGTCCGGTGGTCGGGAAGGGGAGGTTGGCCGCCATCTGTTAAGCGACCATCACGACGAAGCCCGTGCCCTGCTCGAGTCGTGGAACGCCGCCTTTCCGGGACGCTTCTATCTGGAGTTGACCCGTACCGGCCGTCCGCTGGAGGAAGAGTGCGTGCACCTCTCGGTGGACCTGGCCGTCGAGACCGGCACTCCGGTGGTGGCCACCAACGATGTGCGCTTCCTGGCACGCGACGATTTTTGGGCCCACGAGACCCGGGTGGCCATCGGAGAGGGCAAGGCGCTCGACGACAAGCGTCGTGAACGGCGCTATACCGAGGAGCAGTACCTCAAGAGCCCTACGGAGATGGCGGAGCTGTTCGCCGACATCCCCGAGGCGCTGGAAAACAGCGTGATGATCGCCGCGCGCTGCAACGTTGACGTACGCCTGGGCGAGATCTTCCTGCCGGAGTTCGAGATTCCCGAGGGCATGACCCAGGACGAGTACTTCCGCAAGATCTCTCACGACGGCCTTACCGAGCGCCTGAACGTCCTCTTTCCGGCCGACCGATATTCGCGCGACGCAGCGGAGTTTGCCGAGATCGATGCCCGCTACCGCAAGCGGCTCGACTTCGAGCTCGACATCATCATCCAGATGGGCTTCCCCGGCTACTTCCTGATCGTGATGGACTTCATCCAATGGGCCAAGGATAACGACGTCCCGGTGGGGCCGGGCCGCGGCTCAGGCGCCGGATCGCTGGTGGCTTACGCCCAGAAGATCACCGACCTCGATCCCATTGGCTACGACCTGCTGTTCGAGCGCTTCCTCAACCCCGAGCGGGTCTCGATGCCCGACTTCGACGTCGACTTCTGCATGGAGAAACGCGACCGGGTCATCGACTACGTCGCCGACCGCTACGGCCGCGACGCGGTATCCCAGATCGTGACCTTCGGCACCATGGCGGCCAAGGCGGTGGTGCGCGACGTGGCGCGTGCCCAGGGGAAGCCCTACTCGCTGGGTGACAAGCTGTCGAAGCTGATTCCCTTTGAGGTGGGCATGACGCTGGCCAAGGCCATCGAGGCCGAGCCGGCGCTCAGGGAGTTTCTTGAGGCCGACGAGGAGGCCGCCGAGATCTGGGAGATGGCGCTCAAGCTCGAGGGCATCACCCGTGGCACCGGCAAGCACGCCGGCGGTGTGGTGATCGCGCCGACCAAGCTCACCGATTTTTCGCCGCTGCTCTGCGACGAGGACGGCAGTGGCCTGATGGTGCAGTTCGACAAGAACGACATCGAGGAGGCGGGGCTGGTCAAGTTCGATTTCCTTGGCCTGCGTACCCTGACCATCATCGACTGGGCGCTGGAGATGGTCGACAAGGTGCGCGCCACGGAGGACCAGGGGCCACTGGACATCGACACCATTCCGCTGGATGACGTACCCACCTTCGAGATGCTCAAGAAGGCCGAGACCACGGCGGTCTTCCAGCTCGAGTCCCGCGGCATGAAGGAGTTGATCAAGCGCCTGCTGCCGGATTCGCTGGAGGACATGATCGCCCTGGTGGCGCTGTTTCGCCCGGGGCCCCTGCAGTCGGGCATGGTCGACGACTTCATCAACCGCAAGCATGGCCGGGCGGAGATCTCCTATCCGCATCCGGACTATCAGCACGAGCTGCTCGAGCCGGTACTCGGGCCCACCTACGGCATCATCCTCTATCAGGAGCAGGTGATGCAGATCGCCCAGGTGATGGCGGGCTACTCGCTGGGCCAGGCCGATATGCTGCGCCGCGCCATGGGCAAGAAGAAGCCCGAGGAGATGGCCAAGCAGCGCGCCGGCTTCATGGAGGGCTGTGCGGCCAACGGCATCGACAAGGACCTCGCCGGCAATATCTTCGACCTGGTGGAGAAGTTCGCCGGCTACGGCTTCAACAAGTCCCACTCGGCGGCCTATGCGCTGGTGTCGTATCAGACCGCCTGGTTGAAGGCCCACTATCCCGGCCCCTTCATGGCGGCGGTGATGTCTACCGAGATGGACAACCTCGACAAGGTGGTGCCGCTGATCGAGGAGTGCCGTCACCTCTCGCTCACGGTGACCCCGCCCGACGTCAATGTCGGCGGCTACAAGTTCACCGTCGACGACCAGGCACGGGTCGTCTATGGCCTGGGGGCGATCCGCGGGGTCGGCGAAGGCCCGATCGGCGCCATCGTCGAGGCCCGCGAGGCCAACGGCCCCTTCGAGGACCTTTTCGACTTCTGCCGCCGGGTCGATCCCAGGCGCATGAACAAGCGCACCCTGGAAGCGCTGATCCGCTCCGGTGCCCTGGATACTCTGGGGCCGACTCGCGCGGTACTCAGTGCTGCCCTGGACGATGCGATCCGCGCCGCCGCTCAGAACCAGACCAACCAGAATCTGGGGATGATGGACATGTTCGGCGAGGCCTTCGTCGACGAGTCATCCACCGATGCCTATGCCAGCTATCGCCAGGCCCGAGAGTGGAGCGACAAGGAGCGCCTCGCCGGCGAGAAGGACACCCTGGGGCTCTATCTCACCGGTCATCCCATCGACGAGTACGAGCAGGAGCTGGAGCGCTTCGTCTCCACCCGCATCAGCGACCTGAAGCCCTCCCGCGAGCCCCAGCGGGTGGCGGGCCTGGTGGTCGGCGTGCGGACCATGAAGTCCAAGCGTGGCGATACCATGGCCTTCATCACCCTGGACGATCGCACCGGGCGTATCGAGGCCTCCCTGTTCGGCGAGCTCTTCGACCAACTCCGTGGCCGTCTCGAGACCGACCAGGTGATGATCGTCGAGGGCGAGGTATCCCATGACGACTACTCCGGCGGCCTGCGCCTGCGCGGCAAGGAGGTCACGCCGATGGTCGAGGCGCGCAGCCGCTTCGGTCAGGCGGTGGAGCTCTCTCTCGATGCCGCGCGCCTGAACGGGCGGCTGGTAGACAGCCTGCGCGCGAGTCTCGCGCCCTTCTGCGACGGAGAGGGCCTGCCGGTGCGACTGCGCTACCGCAATGCCGAGGCGTCGGGTTGGCTGGAACTCGCCGAGGAGTGGCGCGTCACGCCCAGTGACGAGCTGCTCACCGGCCTGCGCGAAGTGCAGGGCCAGGATGGCGTGCGGCTGAAGTACCGTTGAGCATGGGCCAAGGCTTGCCCCTCGTTGTCCTGCTTGGCGCGAGTCGGGGCTTACCCGGCGACAGGCCCCGGGGGTGCCGGACCAGATCGGGGGCGCTGTGGGCGCTGACGCCCTGCTTCGCTCTCGCGTCCTGCTACGCTTGCAGGACCGGTGCTGGCCATCCATGGCCAGCCCGTTTGGAGCAATGCTCCTCACCCCTGGCGTAGGCCCCCTCCAAGCCTGTCCCCGGCGCCCCTGGCCTCCTGGCGTGCTCTGCCTTGCGTGGCACGTTGAGGGTGCGATAATGCCAGCCACTTCATTTTTCGCGCCGCGCCTGGCCTCGACGGGCAGGGCGGTGAAACACGACAAGGCATCCGGCCAATGAATCCCAACTATCTCGATTTCGAACAGCCCATCGCCGAGCTCCAGGCCAAGATCGAAGAGCTGCGGCTGGTCGGTAACGACAGCCAGGTCAACCTCAGCGATGAGATCGGCCGACTCGAGGAAAAGAGCCGCAAGCTTACCGAGGCGATCTTCAAGGATCTCAGCCCCTGGCAGGTCTCGCAGCTCTCGCGCCATCCCCAGCGCCCCTACACCCTGGACTACCTGGCGCATGTCTTCAGCGATTTTGATGAGCTCCACGGCGATCGCAAGTTCGCCGACGATGCCGCCATCGTCGGCGGCGTGGCGCGCCTGGATGACCGATCGGTGATGGTGATCGGCCATCAGAAGGGCCGCGACGTCCACGAGAAAGTACGCCGCAACTTCGGCATGCCGCGCCCCGAGGGTTACCGCAAGGCGTGCCGTCTGATGGAGATGGCCGAGCGCTTCC
The DNA here is from genome assembly GCF_031581305.1 of Halomonas sp. Classification (GTDB taxonomy): domain Bacteria; phylum Pseudomonadota; class Gammaproteobacteria; order Pseudomonadales; family Halomonadaceae; genus Halomonas. The sequence goes on along the minus strand of NZ_JAVLBC010000058.1, from coordinate 7,096 downwards.
GCATGCCGGTGCTGACCTTTATCGACACGCCGGGGGCGTACCCTGGTATCGACGCCGAAGAGCGCGGTCAATCCGAGGCCATTGCCTACAATTTGGCCGTGATGTCGCGCCTGCGCACCCCCATCGTCGCCTCCGTGGTCGGCGAGGGCGGCTCCGGCGGGGCGCTGGCCATCGGCGTCTGCGACGAGCTGGCCATGCTGCAATACTCGACGTATTCGGTGATCTCCCCCGAGGGCTGCGCATCCATCCTGTGGAAGAGCGCCGAGAAGGCTTCCGACGCTGCTCAGGCCATGGGGATTACCGCTGAACGCCTCAAGGAGCTGGGACTGGTCGATACTCTGATCCCGGAGCCTCTGGGTGGCGCCCATCGCCATCCGGTGACCACCGCCGAGCGCGTCAAGTCATCGCTATTGGCAAGTCTCGACCGGCTTGAAGCGATGAATACGGATCAGATGCTTGAGCGGCGCTATGAGCGTCTGATGAGTTACGGGGCACCTCTCTAAGGGGATGTTCTGCACGCGGCCATGTCCCTTCAACGTATGATCGATCATGCCCTGGCAGAGACACCGCCGGGGCGCAGTGTCTGGGTGGCCCTCTCCGGGGGGCTGGATTCCTCACTGCTGCTGACCCTGGCGGCTGCGGCCGCTCATCGTTACCCCCGCCCCCTGCGGGCCCTGCATGTTCATCATGGCTTGCAACCCGCCGCTGACGACTTCGAGCGCCACTGCCGGCGGCTCTGTTCGCGTCTCGGCGTGCCGCTCCATGTCGAGCGGGTTGCCGTCGACCTGGCCGCCGGAAAAGGGCACGAAGGGGCAGCGCGGGAGGCGCGCTACTCTGTCTTCGCGCGGCGAGTGGCGCCGGGGGAAACCCTGTGGCTGGCCCAGCACCTGAATGACCAGGCCGAGACCTTCCTGCTGGCTGCTCTGCGCGGCAGCGGAGTGCGTGGCCTGGCCGGAATGGCCAAGGACCGCGCTTGGCGTGGCCGGCGGCTCGAGCGGCCGCTGTTGGCTATCGCGCGGTCGACTCTCGAGGCTGAGGCGGTGCAGCGTGGCCTGGCCTGGGTAGAGGATCCCTCCAACGATGAAGAGACACTCGACCGTAACTTCCTGCGTCACGCCGTACTGCCCCTGCTGGCGTCCCGTTGGCCTCATGCCGGCGACGCCCTTTCACGCAGCGCGGCACTGGCCGGTCAAGCCGACCTCCTGCTTGACGAGCTGGCCGGGCTGGACCTCGAGGGCCTGGGCGGCGATGCGACATGTTTACCGGTGTCGGGTCTTCTGGCTCTCTCCGGCCCTCGCCGCCGGCTGCTGATCCGTCATGGCTGCCACCACCAGGGGCTGCCGACGCCACCGTCGCGGCGGCTTGAGACGCTGCTGGATCAGCTCGATGCCAAGGCGGGTGCCGAGGTGCGGGTCGCCTGGCCCGGTGCCGAGGCCAGGGTCTGGCGAGGGCGACTCCACCTGCTTGCGCCCCCGGAACCGCTGCCCCCCGGCTGGCAGGCCGAGTGGGATGGCCATTCGCCGTTGGTGACCCCGCTCGGCGAAGTGCGAGCCTCGCTGGGCCGGGCCGATGGTGCCCCGGTCCGCCTGCAGGTGAGGCCGCGGCGGGGAGGCGAGCGACTGCGGCTGCCTGGCCGTGGCCGACGCGACCTCAAGCGCCTGCTCCAGGAACTCGGCGTGCCGCCCTGGGAGCGCGGGCGGTTGCTGGTGATCTGGGAGGGGGAAACACCGGTGGCGATACTCGACCCGTTAAATGAGGCGTGGTTGGTGCTTGCCGAGGGCTGGATCAGCCGCGGTGCAGCACCAGGGAGAAGTCCGCGGCCTGCTGGTAGGCCGCCTCCTGCTCCAGGTCGTTGAGCAGAAGGGCCGGGGTGTCGTCGCCGGTCAGGGTCAGCGTCAGCCTCTCGCCCTCGGCCTCGAGCCGTGGTACCGCGGGGGGCTGTTCGGGCCGGGAGTGGTTGAGGATCACGGCCAGGCGCAGCAGTCGCGCCAGCCGGGCGTGGGGCCGGCGTTCCGACTCGGGCAGGGCCTGCCACTCCTTGATCGGGAACTTGCGGCGGTGGGCGCGCACCAGGAAGGCCAGCAGTCGCTGTTCCGGGCGTGAGAAGCCGGCCAGGTCGGAGTACTCCAGCAGGTAGGCGCCGTGGCGATGGAACTGGCTGTGGGAGATAGCCAGGCCTATCTCGTGCAGGCGGCTGGCCCAGTCGAGGAAGCGAGCCTGGTCATCGTCGAGCTCCCAGGCCCCGCGGACCTGGTCGAGCAGAGCGCCAGCGGTCGCCGCCACGTTGTCGGCCTGTCGGCCGTCCACCTGGTAGTTACGGGCCAGGTTGTCGAGGGTCTTGAGGCGCGAGTCCTCGGGACTGTTGCGTCCCACCATGTCGTAGAGCACTCCCTCGCGCAGGGCGCCGTCGGCATAGCGCATCTGCTGCAGGTCGAAGGCCTCGAAGATCGCGCCGAGGATCGCCACCCCGGCCGGAAAGACGCGTGAGCGGTCGGCCTTGAGGCCTTCCATGGCCACCTTGTCGAGCTTGCGGCACTTGATCAGGCGCTTGCGCATGGCGGCCAGGCCCGTGCGGGTGATCACTCCCTCGGGGGCATCCCCGGCGGCCGCGATCACCGCGGCCGCCGCCTTGATGGTGCCGCTGGACCCCACCGGGTCGGCCCAGCCCAAACGCTGGTAGGGGCGCTGGATATTGGCCAGTTCCGAGAGGGCGGCGAGCTCCGCCTTGCGCATGCGCTTCTCGCTGACCTCGCCTCCCTCGAAGAAGCGGCGGGTGAAGGTCACGCAGCCCATGCGCAGGCTCTCCAGTGCCAGGGGCTCGAAGCGCTCGCCGATGATGAACTCCGTGGAACCGCCGCCGATGTCGACAATCAGTCGGCGGCCGTCCTCGGCCAGGGCGTGGGCCGCGCCCAGGTAGATCAGGCGAGCCTCCTCGCGGCCGGCGATGATCTCGATGCGGTGGCCGAGGAGCGCCTCGGCGCGCTCGATCAGCGCCTGGCTGTTGGTCGCGTCGCGCAGTGCGTTGGTGCCTACCACCCGCAGGTGGCCCGGGGTGATGTCCTCGAGGAAGGGGGCGAAGCGCGTCAAACAATCCAGCGCACGCTGCATGGCCGCCTCGCCGAGCCGGCCGTCCTCGTCGAGACCGTCGGCCAGCTGGACCTTCTCGCCGAGACGGGCCACCACTTGCAGGCGGTCGTCCTGATAGTTGGCGACCAGCAGGTGGAAGCTGTTGGAGCCGAGGTCGATGGCGGCGAGGCGTGTAGGGTCACCGGCCACGGAAGCCGGAAGTGGGGCGACAGTAGAGGGCGCCGGGTCCTGTGGCGAGGTCATGGCAGTTCCTTCGGATCGGTCAGGGGCAAGGGTGCGGGGCGCTCATGGTCGTGTCAATTGTCGCGGGCCTCAGGGCTTGCGTTCGCCTTCCGCCTTGACTAGTATCGAGTCGTTCGCCTGTTCCGAATGCTTCCCGACCGTCTGACGGCGATCCCGTCACGGTCAGTTTCCAAGTCGTCAGACAGCCCACTGCTTCAGCCCGCGATCCCGGCCGCCTGGCCCGGACCCGCAGGTCAGGCGAAAACGAACCTGCTTCCTCGCTTCCGATATCGGCCCGGCAACCCTTCAGTGCGGTCGCCCGCCCTTGGCCATACGATGCAGCATGACGAGAGGTAGCCTGTCCGGGCTCTGAACGCATCCACAGGGCGTCATCGTCTCGCCTCCTGTCTTTCCTCACGGCGCACTGCCGCCCGGCTTCCACGAGCGAATTCTGAACACACCGATGAATCTTACCGAACTCAAGCAAAAGCCAGTGCCGGAGCTTCTGGACATTGCCCGCGAGATGGGCATCGACAACCTGGCACGCTCCCGCAAGCAGGACATCATCTTCGCCATCCTCAAGAAGCATGCCAAGAGCGGCGAGCCGATCTTCGGCGATGGCGTGCTGGAGATCCTGCAGGATGGCTTCGGTTTCCTGCGCAGTGCCGACAGCTCCTACCTGGCCGGCCCTGACGACATCTATGTCTCGCCCTCCCAGATCCGACGCTTCAACCTGCGCAAGGGTGATTCCATTTCCGGCAAGATTCGCCCCCCGAAGGAAGGGGAGCGTTACTTCGCGCTGCTCAAGGTCAGCGAGATCAACTTCGATAAGCCGGAGAATGCGAAACACAAGATCCTCTTCGAGAACCTCACGCCGCTGTTCCCCGATGAGCGGTTGCGCACGGAGATCGGCAATGGCTCCACCGAGGATCTCACGGCACGGATCATCGACCTGGTGGCGCCCATCGGCAAGGGCCAGCGTGGCCTGCTGGTCTCTCCGCCCAAGGCAGGCAAGACCCTGATGCTGCAGAACATCGCCACCTCCATCACCCGCAACAATCCCGAGTGCCACTTGATCGTGTTGCTGATCGACGAGCGCCCGGAAGAAGTGACCGAGATGTCGCGCACCGTGCGTGGTGAGGTGGTGGCCTCCACCTTCGATGAGCCGCCCGCCCGCCACGTCCAGGTCGCCGAAATGGTCATCGAGAAGGCCAAGCGTCTGGTGGAGCACAAGAAGGACGTGGTGATCCTGCTCGACTCCATCACCCGTCTGGCGCGCGCCTACAACACTGTGGTACCGAGTTCCGGCAAGGTGCTCACCGGTGGCGTCGATGCCCATGCGCTGGAGAAGCCCAAGCGTTTCTTCGGCGCGGCGCGCAACATCGAGGAGGGCGGCAGCCTGACCATCATCGCCACGGCGCTGGTCGACACCGGCTCGAAGATGGACGAGGTGATCTTCGAGGAGTTCAAGGGGACCGGCAACATGGAGGCGCACCTTGATCGCAAGCTCGCCGAGAGGCGCGTCTATCCGGCGATCAATATCCGTCGCAGTGGGACCCGCCGCGAGGACCTGCTCGCCTCCGAGGAGGAGATGCAGCGCATGTGGATCCTGCGCAAGCTGCTCAACCCCATGGAAGATACCGCGGCCACCGAGTTCCTGATCGACCGCCTGAAGGATACCAAGACTAACCTCGAGTTCTTCGAGGCCATGAAGCGCCGCTGATCGGCATCGGGCAGTCTGCGAAGGGGCGGCATGCTATGCTGCCCCTTTCGTCGTACGGGAACCGGGAAATCCGAATGAAGTACAAGGACCTGCGCGAGTTCATCGCGATGCTCGAGGCCCAGGGCGAGCTCAAGCGCATTACCGCCGAGGTCGACCCCTATCTCGAGATCACCGAGATCTGCGACCGAACCCTGCGTGCCGGGGGACCTGCGCTGCTGTTCGAGAACGTCAAGGGCCACACCATGCCGCTGCTCGGCAACCTGTTCGGCACACCGAAGCGGGTGGCCATGGGCATGGGGCAGGACTCGGTCGCCGCGCTGCGTGAGGTGGGCGAGCTGCTGGCCTTCCTCAAGGAGCCGGAGCCGCCCAAGGGGTTCCGCGATGCCTGGAGCAAACTGCCGATCTTCAAGCAGGTGATGAGCATGGGGCCCAAGACGGTGCGCTCGGCGCCGGTGCAGGCGCTTGCCTATGAGGACGACGAGGTCGACCTCGACCGCCTGCCAATCCAGCACTGCTGGCCCGGCGACGCCGCGCCGCTGGTCACCTGGCCCCTGGTGATCACCCGGGGGCCCCACAAGACCCGCCAGAACCTGGGGATCTATCGCCAGCAGAAGCTCGGCAGGAACCGCCTGATCATGCGTTGGCTCTCCCATCGCGGCGGCGCCCTGGATTTCCAGGAGTTTCAGCAGGTCCACCCCGGCGAGCCCTTCCCGGTGGCGGTGGCGCTGGGGGCCGACCCGGCCACCATCCTGGGGGCGGTGACGCCGGTGCCCGACAGCCTGTCCGAGTACGCCTTCGCCGGGCTGCTGCGCGGGTCGCGCACCGAGCTGGTCAGCTGCGGCCATGCTGACCTCCAGGTGCCGGCATCGGCGGAGATCATCCTCGAGGGCTTCATCTACCCCGACGACATGGCGCCGGAGGGTCCCTACGGCGACCATACCGGCTACTACAATGAGGTCGAGCAGTTTCCGGTGTTCACGGTGACGCGCATGACCATGCGCGAGAATGCCATCTACCACTCCACCTACACCGGTCGCCCGCCCGACGAGCCAGCGATCCTGGGGCTCGCCCTCAACGAGGTGTTCGTGCCCATCCTGCGCCGCCAGTTTCCCGAGATCGTCGATTTCTACCTGCCGCCGGAGGGCTGCTCCTACCGCATGGCGGTGGTGACCATGAAGAAGCAGTACCCTGGCCACGCCAAGCGGGTGATGATGGGGGTGTGGAGCTTCCTGCGCCAGTTCATGTACACCAAGTTCGTGGTGGTGCTCGACGACGACGTCTGTGCCCGGGACTGGAAGGACGTGATCTGGGCCATCACCACCCGCATGGACCCCGCCCGGGATACCGTGATGGTGGAGAACACCCCCATCGACTACCTGGACTTCGCCTCCCCCGTGGCCGGGCTCGGCTCCAAGATGGGCCTGGACGCCACCAGCAAGTGGCCCGGCGAGACCGACCGCGAGTGGGGCACGCCCATCGTCATGGACGAGGCCGTCAAGGCCCGCGTCAGCGACCGCTGGAACGACCTGGGCATCACGCTTCCCCCTGACAACGACACGAGGCATTCATGACGCCAAGGACCCTGACCTGCCTGGTCACCGAGGTCGAGGACCTCACCCCGGATGTCTTCCGCGTCCAGTTGGAGGGCCGGCCCGAGGCCGTGGCCCATGATCCCGGCCAGTACCTGGAACTGAAGCTGGAGGAAGGCCTCTGGGTGCCGTTCTCCATCGCCAACGCCCATGCCGGCGATGGCGGGATCGAGCTTCACATCCAGCACTGGCCTGAGCGGGAGAACTCCGCCCGACTGCGGGAGCTGATGCAGGTGGCCGAGCGGCTGACCTTGCGGCTGCCCGGCGGCGACTGCATCCTCGACCCGGACAGTGCGCGTCCGCTGCTGCTGATCGCCGCGGGGACCGGCTTTGCCCAGATGAAGGCGATCGTCGAGGCGGCGCTGCACGCTGATCCCGAACGCGAGATAGACCTCTGGTGGGCGGCGCGCGAGCGTCGAGATCTCTATCTGGAGCGCCTGGCCCGGGAGTGGGCTGAGGGGCATGCCAATATCCG
>NZ_JAVLBC010000057.1:0-15836 GCF_031581305.1 Halomonas sp. | reverse complement strand
GCTTGGCCAGGCTCCTGGATGAGATAGTGCAGCAGCGCTCACTGCCTATCTCGATTGTCTGCGACAACGGACTGGAGCTGAGACCCGCAAGGTGATGTTCTTCTAGGCACGTGAGCGAAAGATGACGCTGGCCTTCATCCAGCCAGGCAAATCGATGCAGAATGCCTGAAGTGGTCCCCATCCTCTGGACCACCTGACAGGTCATCTAAGCTCGAACCGGGTCATGATCGGCGTCAGACCAGCTCCGCTGGGGCAAATGATGTCGACCTCATCGCAGTTGGGATTCAAGCCGTTGTCGCCACCAGCGTTCGTGCGATCGACAAGAGACGCTCGTCCTGCCAGCGATCGGCGATCAGTTGTACACCCACCGGTAGTCCCGCTTGCCCCTTGTTCAGCGGCAGGTTGAGACATGGCACCCCGAGCAGCGTCCAGGCCCGGCAGTAGATTGGATCCCCGGTGGCATCCAGTCCTTGCGGGGCAACGCCCGGGGCGCTGGCCGCCAGGATCACGTCGACTTCATCGGCAAATACCCGCGACAGCATCTGTTTGCACTGTTCGGCCGCCAACAGGGACGCCCGATAATCAGCGTAAGAGGTCGCCAAGCCTTGCTCGATCAGCTCGACTAGCCTGGCCCCCATATCCTCGCCATGCTGCTGAAACTCACTGGCCAGCGTCTGCGCTGCTTCATAGGCCAGCACCACTTGGTGATGCATGACAAGGTCGTCGTAACGGGCATCCAGCGGCAAGGCAAACACCCTGGCGCCGGCTTTTTCCAGATACCTGGCAGTACTGGACACCGCCTGCGTGACATCAGGTTCTAGTGAACTGTCACCTGGCAGATTGCGCAGCCCGACGCGGATGCCGCTGAGATCGGGCAACGCGTCGATGGCGTCAGAGCGGGTCAAGGCCGTGAAGGTCGTACAGATGTCCTCAATGTGTCGGGCAAACCAGCCCAGCGTATCCATCGAGGGAGCAAGGGCCTTGATTCCCGAGAAGGACACCGTATTGACGGTAGGCTTGAAACCGAAAATACCGCAGTAACTTGCCGGCCGAATGATGCTCCCTGCAGTCTGTGTCCCCAAAGCAAGTGGCACCATGCCAGCCGCCACGGCGGCGGCCGAGCCACTGGATGAGCCACCCGGGGTACGCGAGAGGTCCTGTGGGTTGCGCGTCTTGCCGGGTGTGAAGTAGGCAAACTCGGTGGACACGGTCTTGCCCAGCGGCATGGCCCCCTGACGTTTGAGCAGGGTGACCACGGCGGCATCCACGACGGCACTCGGCGAGACGAGATAGCCCCCGGTACCCCAGGTGGTCGGCATCTCGGCGGTGTCGAGGATGTCCTTGATGCCCACCGGCACACCCCGCAGCAGCTGCCCGGGTCCCGGCAGGATCTCAGTCGACGTCGGTGGCATGAGGTACTCCCAGGCCTGGACATCCGGTTCAAGCGCCTTGATCCGTGCCTGGCAGGCATGCCACCAGGCGAGGTCCTCACTTTCGCCTCGGGCAACCTGGGCCCGGAAGGCGTCAATGGTGATGTCGTCCAGCTCAGTCATGCCTACACTCCTCTCACGCTGAAGGGTCACAGGATGCTGTGACTATGTCACGCCGATATCACGGGGTCGGAGGGGCACCGAGAATGGCCAGGCTGTTACCCAGCTCGGCCTCGATGGCCTGGCCGATAGCCAGCAGCCGTGCGTCCTGCCAGGGCCCGGCCAGTACCTGCAAGCCCACCGGCATGCCGACATCGTCCTTTCCCACCGGCAACGTCAGTCCACAGAGGCCCATGAAGTTCGCCACCACCGTGTTGCGCAGGGCTTGCATGTTGGCCTTTGGATAGGCCCCGTCCGGCTCGAGGCTCTCCAGGGTCGGCGGGCTCAGCGTCACGGTCGGGGTCAACAGGGCATCGACACGCGTCAGACAATCGGCAGCGTTTGCTGACAGCGACTTGAGCTCACCACAACGCCGGACATACTCCCAGCCGGGGATGTCGTCGGCTGCCTTGACCCGAGCCGCCACATTGGGGTCCAGGCTGGCGATGGCTTCCGGCAGTTGGGTCTTGAGAAAGGCCGCCAACTCGACCGCAGCCAACCCACCCTGCTGAAACAGGGTGAAGACCTCATCCGTGCGTGGCAGGTCGAGCGTCACGATACGGGCTCCCGCGGCTTCAAGCTGACGGATGGCAGCCTGAACAGACTCAGCAATACCCGGGCTGCAGTGCTCCCAGAAATACGCCTCCGGTACCCCGAAGGTCAGATCGGCAAGTGATGGGCGCGCTAACACGCCACCAGCTCGGATCGTCAGGGCGCCGTCCAGCGCCTCGAAGGCAAAGGCCAGATCGTCGACACCGCGAGCCAGCAGTCCCGGCGTGTCCAAGGTGGCGGATAGCGGCACAATCTGCGCTGTCGACCAGCGCCCTGCCGTTGTCTTGAGACCCGCCACACCGGTCATTGCGGCAGGCACACGTACCGAACCTGCCGTGTCCGTCCCGAGCGCCAGGCCGGCTGTGCCGTTGATCAGCGACACTCCGGCACCGGCACTGGATCCGCCGGGTGTCCGGTGGTGGACCCTATCCCAGGGATTGCGAGGTGCTCCCCAGTGAGCATTGGTGCCCAGGCCGCCAAAGGCGAACTCCACGCTATGGGTCTTGCCCATCACGCTTGGCAACTGCTTCAGCAAGGTCGAGACCACGGGACCGGGCTCCTCCCAGTGTCGCGGCAATCGTCGGGCGGACCCGGCATAGGTCGGCAACCCCGGCACCGCATAGATGTCCTTGATCGACACCGGAACCCCCATCAGAGAACCCGTGTCACCGCCGCAGGCAAGCACGCTGTCGGTTGCCCGAGCCATTTCCCTGGCGGCCTCACCATTCCAGGTAAGGTAGGCGTGATCATGGTCACCGCGACTGGCGTGGAGGTCGATCGCTGCGTCGACAAGCTGGACAGCACTCAGCGAGCCGCCGCGGAGCCGGGCATGCTGTTCTTTCAGCGGAAGAAAGATCGGAGAGGTGTGCATGGCGGGCCTTCTTGAGTGTAGAGCTAAGGGATGAGGAGGAACATCTAACGCTACAACAGGCCGATCAGCCCAACACGCGTAATGCCGCCTCGGCCAGGACACGCGCAGAAATGACGGCATCCTGGCGTTCGATATGCTCGTCGGGATGATGGCTGATGCCCGCTCGGCAGGGCGTGAACAGCATGGCCGTCGGACAGACATGGGCCAGGTGGATGGCATCATGGAAGGCCCCGGAGAGAAGTTCCGGGGCCCTGGCGCAGACACTGCCGGCGCTCTCACGAAGGACAGCCAGCAGATGCTCGGAAAATGCCACCGGTGCCACTCGTGAGGTCGCCTCAAGGGAGACTGCACAGCCACTCCACTCCTGCTCGGCCAAGGCATGGAAACGGCTATCGAGCGCATCCAGCACCTGTTGGTCGGGATGGCGCAGATCGATGGTGAAGGTGGCCCGCTGGGCAATCGTGTTGACGGCATCGGGCCACAGCGAAAACCTGCCGATGGTGAAGCGCAGATCATCATCCTGTTCCCGAATCCCCGCCTTCATTGCGGACACCAGCTCATGGGCACCGTCGAAAGCGTCCCGGCGCGCCTGACGCGGCGTAGTGCCGGCATGATTGGCCACGCCCTCGACCTCGATGCGATACCAGTTGACTCCCTGAATCCCGCTGACAACCCCCACCGGTTTGCCTAACTGTTCCAGCACCGGCCCTTGCTCGATGTGTAGCTCGAGAAAGGCATGCGGTACAAAGGGAGCCGGGCGGTACACGAGCCCCTTGCCCTCCAGCAGCATCAGGCACTCCTGAAGCGCATCACCGAAGCGCACACCGTTATCGTCCAGGGCGGCAACGATATCGTCGTACTCCCGCTGTCCGGCAAACCAGGAGGACCCCGAGGCGCCCGGCGCAAAGCGAGCCCCCTCCTCGTTCGTCCAGGAGACGATCTCGAGCGGACGCTGGTGCTCAATACTCTGCTCCTGCAAGGTCCTTAACACTGCCAGGCCGGCGAGTACTCCCAAGGCCCCGTCATGAGCGCCGGCTAGGGGCTGGCTGTCCATGTGGCTTCCGATCAGCAGCGGAGCCAGGGAGTCGTCCTGCCCCTCACGACGCAGGAATAGGTTGCCCAAGGCATCGAAATATACCTGGCAACCCAAGGACCGGCCCTGCTCGGCAAGCCATAGGCGAGCATGATTGTCCTGAGTATCGAGCGCCAGTCGTCGAATGCCCTTGGGATCGAGGGCACCGATGGTGGCCAGAGCCTGAACATCGTCCCAGAAGCGGGGTCCATCCAGCATTTCACCAAGATGCGCTATCTGCACCATAACACCCCCTCAACGGTAGATCAGGTCAGGCAAGTAAGTACTGAACCAGGGTACATAGGTAATGATCACCAAGGACAGCAGCATCAAGCCGATCAAGGGTAGACATGCTTTGAACACTTCGGGCAATGTCATCTTGGAAATGGCCATTGCCACAAACAGATTAAGGCCCACGGGCGGTGTAATCATCCCCACCGAGAAGTTGATAAGCGTGATAACACCAAAATGGGTCGGGTCGATCCCAACCTGAGCAGCAATGGGCTGAAGCAGTGGGGAGAGCACAATAATCGCTGAGGCACTGTCGAGAAAGAAACCGGCAATGATCATGACCACATTGAAGAGCGCCATGACCTGAATGGGGTCTTCGGTCCAGGAGAGCACCTCACCTGCGAGTTGAGTCGGAGCCCCAGTAATCGCTAGCAACCAGGAGAAGGCCGATGCGCCCGCGGTGATCAGCAACAGTGTCGCCGACATCAGTCCCGCACTGTTCAGCGTCCCCAGCAGGTTCTTTACGTCAATATTCCGATAGATCACCATCCCGACGAACAAACCGTACACGCAGGCCACGGCGGCAGATTCTGTGGGGGTGAAAATACCGCTGTAAATCCCGCCCAGCAGGATGACCGGCAAGCCCAGCCCCCAGGCCGCCGATTTGAATGCCGAACCGATTTCTAGAAGCGACGGGAAGGAGTTGCGACCATAGCCCTTGAAAGACGCATAAACGATACAATAGGCAATGAGGATTGAGGCAATCAGGATGGCGGGCAGTAGCCCGGCGGCGAAAAGGCGCCCCACCGAGGTGCCGGTGACCGATCCGTAGATGATCAGCGCAATACTGGGCGGCACGATGGGCCCCAGAGTTCCCGCCGTGGCGATCACGCCGATGGCAAAGCGCTTGTCATAACCTGCCGCCACCAGAGCTGGGAACATGATACTGCCAATGGCTACCACCGTGGCCGGGCTAGACCCCGAAATGGAACCAAAGAAGAGACAGGACAGGACCGTCGCCGCCGCCAGTCCGCCGGGTACCCAGCCGACAAGCGCCTTGGCGAGCTCGATGAGGCGGTCTGACAGGCCACCGATGCGCATCAGTTCGGCGGCAAGAATGAAAAAGGGAATCGCCATCAGCGAGAAGTTGTTCATTCCCGAGAACATGCGCATGGGCACAATGATCGGGTCAGTACTGCTAAAGAACTGGATGGCCAGCATTACCGAGAAGGCTAACGCCGCAAATATCGGCAGCCCCAGAAGCAGCACCGCGAAGAAGATAGGCAACAAGGCCGTAATCATGGGGAACCCTCTTGGTTGTCACGTAGCATGGCGAGAACCAGTCACACCAGCTTGTCTTTCTCAGCGGCAAGCTCTTCTGCCATACTGGCGGGCTTCTTTCGCCAGACCTCACGGATCAACCAGCAGTAGCGAATGATCAGCAATACCCCAGAGAGACCGATCGGCAGATATACCCAGGCCATGGGCATGCGCATCGCCGGGGACAGCATGCCCCGCTCAAGGGTCAGGGAGAAAAGTCGAAAGCCGAGGTAAGCCATCATAACGGCGAAGACAATGCCGAGCACCGCGGTAAGGATATGCAACCAGCGATTGACGGCTGGAGGTGCGAAGGCATTCAGCACATCCACCGAGATATGGGCACCGTGTCGAACCCCCATGCTGGCACCAACGAAGCTCATGCAGACAATGGAATAAATAACGACCTCTTCCGCCCAGGAAAGCGAACTATTAAAGCCGTAGCGATAAACGACCTGGAAGGTGGTGATGATGGTCGCAATCGACATGAAAGCGACCATCGCCACATTTTCCAAGCGATCAATGAATTTATTGAGCGCTTCGAACATGGATCAGTACTCGATACCGACTTCGTCGTAGACTTTGTGCAGGAGCTCAGGAGTTACGATATCCTTGTATTCCTGATGCACCGGCATACTGGCCTCGATGAATGCCGCCCTGGCCTCGTCGGTGATCTCGTTGATTGCGATCTCGCCTTCGACCTCCTCGAGAATTCGTCCCTCGTCCTGCAGCGTCAGCTCGCGTGATGCGTCGCGACCATTGTCAAACGCCTCGACCATGACCTGCTGCAGATCCTCCGGCAGAGAATCCCAGGCATTCTGGTTCATGACTGCGGCATAGGCATGGTAGGCATGGTTGGTCAGGGACAGATAGTCTTGAACCTCGTAGAAGCGCATGGTGTAGATGTTGGCCAGCGGGTTTTCCTGCCCCTCGACGACCCCCTGCTGCAGGCCGTTGTACACCTCGGTGAAGGCCATCGCCGTGGCATTGGCGCCGAGGTTTTCATAGGTCGAGATAATGATCGGCGCCTGCATGGTCCGCATGCGAACGTCGGCAAGGTCTTCCGGGGTTTCTATCGGGCGGACATTGTTGGTGATATGCCGGAAACCAGCCCCCCAGAAGTTCACACCATACATGTTGTCATCATCGAGCGTATCGAGAATCTCACGCCCCACGTCACCGTCGAGCACCTCGACCATGGTGTCATAGTCCGGCAACAGGAACGGCAGGTCGAGGATCTGCATGCGCGGCTCGAAATTCCCCAGGGTGGCCGTCGGCGGGATGCCGATATCGACCAGCCCCATCTGGATCTGCTCGATGATCTCAACATCACCGCCAACCTGCGCTGCTGGGAGAACCTCAATGCTGATGCGTCCGTCCGACTTTTCCTCGACTTCTTCCTTGAAGCGCAGCGCCGCCTGTCCGTTCGGCGTTTCCTCGATCAGGACGTGAGCGAAAGTGAAGTTGAAGTCCGCTGCCTGTGCCTGGCTGATCCCGAATGACACTGCCGCGATTGCGGCCGCCAGAGATACTTTGGTCAACTTGTTGTTCATTGTTTGCACCTATCTTTGGTTATGGGGCCAAGCGGAGCTTGGCATTCAAGGACCTGCCAAATCGGCACCCCGACTCAACAGGATCAAGACATTATTTGTTCAAAGCGAGCGGTCATGTCCTCCGAGCCATGGGTGGAAAGCAGAACGGCAAGAGTCAGTCGGGTCTTACGCGCACTCAAGTCGCGCACGGCGATGGCCCCATGGGCCTGAAGACTCGCCAGGCTTCCGGGGAACTCGTAGCGAGTATTGACCGGTCCTTCAGGGCAGCCGGATACCACGGCAACCGGAACCCCACCACGCGTCGCCTCGCCGATAGCCTCCAGCCATGTCGGTGGAACATGGCCACGGCCAAGGCCTTCCACCACCACTGCCTGTGCGCCACTTGCCACTGCAGCCTCGACAAGTAGAGGACTGGCATCGAGATAGCTGGAGAGGATGTCGATTCGCGGCAGGCTAACGCCAAGGGGAAGCGGCGCTGCACGACATGGAATCTGGGCAAGGTAGACCCGCTGACCATCCACATACCCCAGCGGACCAACATCCGGCGCGCCGAAGCCGTTCACCCGATAACTATTGAGCTTGCGAACACTTCGTGCGGCGTACAGGGACTCATTGAAGACGACGGTTACGCCAATGCCTCTCATACAAGGCTCTGATGCAACGGTGATGGCGTTGGCGAGATTACGGAAGGCGTCAGTGCCCTCTTCATGTGGCGCACGTTGCGAGCCGGTCATGATCAGGGCACAGGACTGAAGTGAGAGCGTGATATCAAGGAAGTGGGCGGTCTCTTCCAGGGTATCGGTACCATGCGTGATGACGATGCCGATCACATCAGGATCCTGCTCCAGCGACTGACACTGGCGGCTGAGTGTGACCAGATCATCCAGGCTGATGGCATTGCTGGGCTTTTGCAGTATCGAGCGAACCTCGACCTCGAGGTCTTGTGATGGCGGCAATGCCACGCGTCCCAGCAGCGACTCGCCTGACATGGCCCCTGACACATTAAGACCATTTTCGCCTGGCTCGCTGGCGATCGTGCCGCCTGTGGTCAACACGATGACGCGCTGTTTTGTCATGGCATAGCACCGAATCTGGTTTGCTCTTGCCCTGCTGGGTCACCAACGCCAGACATCTCAATGCTGTCTGGTCCTATCCTCCTGCTCACTGATAGGAGATCTGATGTCTGACGTCTCAGGTCATGCTAGACTCAGCTCACGTCGAGATGCAAGCGCCGTTTGTCTCACACCCCCATTGCGCAGGGTGATGTCTCATCACAAACGACCGGGATCAGCACGCCAGCGACCCCTGCTCTCGTAGCCCAACGACAGCAAGAGACTCCATCATGACTATCTTGTCCAACGCGGCAGCAACGCCGGAACAGCAAGAATGCTTCGGTGGCTCCATAGAGCGCAGTTCCATCACCTTTCAAATACTAGAGCGGATCAAATCCGCCCTGATACGCGGTGACCTCAAGCCAGGAGATTACCTGCCGTCAGAAACCGAGTTGACACAAAGCCTGGGTATCGGCAAATCGAGTGTGCGCGAGGCTATCAAGATGCTCCAGGCGATCGGCATCGTGGAGGTACGGCGTGGCCATGGCACTGTCATCCGGCGCGAACCGGGGGCCCCACTAGTGGACCCCATGGCCTTCGGCATGATCCTGGCTCGCGGCATGACGCGCGACGTACTCGAGTTCCGTGCGATGTTCGAACCCGCTTACACGCTACAAGCGATGGCCAACGCCACCGATGAGGACCATCGGCGAATTCAGCAGGCTATTGACGACATGGCTGCGGCGATCGCCAACAACGAGCAAACTTCACGCCACGATGTCAGCTTTCATCGCGCCATCCTGCATGCCACCCACAATCCGATGACGATTCGAGTCGGCCAGACATTGCTGGAGCTGATTGAGGCGGCCCTCGAAACGTCCATGCAGACACTGCCGGAAACCGCCCTAAACGATCATAAAGCGATCTATGCCGCCCTCAAGGCGGGTGATACCGAGGGAGTAAGGGGAGCCATTGAGCAAAGCGCGCACAGCTGGGAAACCAACCTTACCTATCGGGATTGAGTACGACGAGACCATGGGGCCGCCAAGCATCAAAACTTCTGAGAACGCCCCCCCGAATAGCCCACGTTCATAGCGAGGTAGGTGAACAGAAACTTATTCATTCGGCGCCGTCGTTGGAGGTATTTATGTCGCTGAAATAATTGATAAATTTTGATAATCCTTGACTTTTCCTCCACCTCAATGCTACGAGAAGCCGAGCTGGCTGACTCATCATTCAGCCCCCCAAAATCCAATTATGACTAAAATGGCTTGACATCTGCTCGAAAGACTGTCCATTTTCTTAAGGGCGTTACAGTCGGAAGAGGTCGCGGATGAGCAAAAGATCCAAAGATCGCAATGAGGCACTCGTCACCATTGCTTGCGTGCAGATGGAGCCGATTGTTGGCGATGTCGAGCGCAATGTCGCACGAAGCGTTGAGATGATCCGTGACGCAGCAGTCGAGCGCGGAGCGAAATTGATCGTTCTGCCCGAGCTTGCCAACTCCGGCTATGTCTTCGAGACCCGCCAGGAGGCGTTCGCCTGCTCTGAGGTCGTGGGCGAGGGTCCGGCTTCTAAAGCCTGGATGGCGCTTTGCGCAGAATACGACTGCTACATCGTAGCGGGCATGGACGAGAACGAGGGAGAGAATCTATACAACTCTTCTGTTTGCTTCGGGCCTGAGGGACATATCGGAACCTTCCGGAAAGTTCACTTGTGGAACGAAGAAAATCTCTTCTTCGAGCCCGGCAATTTGGGCTTCCCGGTATGGCATACGCCCATTGGCCGAATCGCCACGCACATCTGCTATGACAGCTGGTTCCCAGAAAGTCATCGGCTAGCAGCACTGCAGGGAGCCGACATCATATGCGTGCCTACCAACTGGGTACCGATCCCAGGGCAGGACCCCGAGCGTGAGGCAATGGCCAATATTCTCGTGATGGCCGCGGCGCATTCGAATTCGGTGTTCATTGCCGCCGCCGATCGGGTGGGAACCGAGCGGGGTCAGCCTTTTGTCGGCCAGAGCCTTGTCGTGAGCTACACCGGCTGGCCCGTTGCCGGCCCAGCGAGCCCCACCGAAGAAGAAATTCTCTATGCAGAAGTTAATCTGGCGGATGCCCGTCGCAAGAGAAACTGGAATGAATATAACCAGCCACTACGTGACCGGCGCCGAGATGTCTATAGCGAAATGCTCGGCAGCGAGCATGAGCCTGGTTGGTACTGATAACAATTCTAGAGCAAGGGGGGTGGTTAACGATGAGTGATGCAAAGAGCGGAAAGGATGTGCTGACTCGGCGCAAGTTCTTGGGTGGACTGGCGCTGGGTGCGGCGGCGACGGCGCTACCTGCCCCGGCCATTATCAAGAGCGCGAGTGCCGCCGACCCGATCAAGGTGGGCGTGATCTCGCCGCTCACCGGCGCCTGGACGGTTTATGGTAGGGCTCACATAGCCGGTTATGAACTAGCCGTCAAGGAGATCAATGAAGCTGGTGGTGTGCTGGGCCGGCCGATCGAGATCATCCAGGCAGACAGTCAGACTGAGCCTCGCATCGTCGCTGAGCAGGCCAACCGTCTGATCCGCCGCGATCGAGTAGATTTTCTGGCTGGCACCTTCTCCAGCGCCGAGCGCAACGCGGCGGGCCCGATCGTGGAGAGCGCCAACAAGGTATTGCTCTACCCGACCTTCTATGAAGGCCAGGAGCAGGAATACTACCCAGGAGTATGCAACCCGAACATCTTCATGTTCGGCCCCGAGCCGACCCAGCAGGTCTGGCCGCACATGGAATACATCATCAATACCTATGGTGGTAAGTTCTTCATGATAGGTTCGGACTATGCCTGGCCTCGAGTAACGAACATGGTCACCAAGCAGAAGCTTGCCGAGCTCGGTGGTGAAGTCGTCGGTGAGGAGTACATTCCCTTCAACACACCGCAGTACGAGTCCGTGCTTAGAGATATCCGCAACTCCGGCGCTGATGTCATTTTCCATTCGCTCACCGGCAGCGACACGGTCAACTTCCGACAGCAGCTCGCCGCTGCAGGCATGAAAGACGACTTCGTGCTTTGGACGGTAGATGACGAGGAAGTTGTCACCTCGGGCCTCGGACGGGATGTTTCGGCGAATGACTATGTCTCGTTCGACTACTTCATGTCGCTGCAGACACCAAATAACGAGGCCTTCCTGAAAAAGTTCAAGGCCCAGTTCGGAGACGATGCACTCATGAACACTGTCGGTGTGGCCATGTACAACGCCGCACACATGTCTGCCAGGGCGCTTGAGGCAGCCGGAGAGGTTTCCAGCGAGGCTCTGCGTGCCAACCTCAAGGGCATGAGCTTTTCCGATGCTCCCCAAGGGGCGGTGAAAATGCGTGAGATAGATAATCAACTGGTGCTGCCGTCCTACCTCATGAGGGTCAACCCGAACTGGACGTCGGTGAATGACATGTTCACACAAGTTCAGGGGTTCGAAAGTATCGAGCCGCTGACGGCGCGCTGTGCAAACTTGCCGCTTTAACGGCAAATCTACCCGAGATCAGCCCCTCGATCGCGATGCCATCGTACAGGGGCTGTTTTCTTGATGGAGGCAAGCAATGGCAGAGTTCGTGAGTGTTGCAATCGATGCAACGCTACTCACCCTCGTTCTGGCGCTCGCCGCTTTCGGGCTAGCGATCATTTTCGGGCTGGTTGGCGTAATCAACATGGGGCACGGCGCCATGCTAACCCTTGGGGCCTATTTTGCCTGGTGGGGTGTTAGTGTCTTGGGCCTACCGTTTCCGTTAGCAGTACTGCTCGCCACCCTCGGCGTCGCGCTTGTAGGGCTTGCCCTTGAACACTGGATCATTCGGCACTTCTACGACAGACCCTTTGACACGCTGCTTCTGACCTGGGCGTTCTTCATCGTTTCGACAGAAGTTATCAAGCTTGTCTTTGGTCCGGATTTCCGCAACATCGCCAACCCCATGAGCGGTGCAATCGAATTTTCAGGTCTGAGTTTCCCAACCTATCGAAGCCTGGTCGCGGTCATTTCTCTGGGCGTGATTGCTCTGACTGCGCTGATAATTTTCAGAACAACTTATGGCATCAGGATTCGGGCACTTGTCCAAAACCGTGAGGTCTCGAGCCTGCTTGGCTTGAACGTGGCCTTCACTTACAAGGCAGTTTTCTGTCTTGGCTCGGGTATGGCAGGTATGGCTGGTGCGCTGATTGCACCAATGATGTCAATCGACCCCTACATCGGAAATGTCTTTCTGGTGCGTTCATTCTTTGTAGTGATTGTCGGCGGTATCGGTCACCTGCTGGGCGGAACGCTGCTCGGCAGCTTTTTAATCGGCGGCAGTGAAACACTATTTGCTCTGTTTTCCGACCAGGTGGTCGCCCAGACTATCGTCTTCCTCCTCGCTATTGTGGTGTTGCGCTTCCGGCCACAGGGAGTGCTGAGCGTCAAATGAATAACTCGATCATGCAACGACTGACTAGGCCGGATCTTCTCGCCTTTGGTGTGCTGTTTATCGCAGCCATTCTCATACCGCTGTTTACCCAAGGATATCTGCTTTACGTGCTACCCGAGTACTACGCCTATGGCCTGCTTGCGCTCTCGCTGGGGCTGCTCTGGGGGCAGGTCGGGATATTAAGCTTCGGGCAGGCAGCATTCTTCGTCGCCGGCGCCTATGCCACTGGAATCGCCCTTCAATCGGAGAGTTGGATCGCAAGCGTACCAGTACTCTTGGTGCTCTCGGCGCTAGCTGGCTTTCTGGTAGCACTGATCCCCGGTTATTTCCTTTTCACCGGTGGCGTGCGTGCAACTTATTTCGTCCTTGTTACTCTAGCACTCTCGATACTTGCCGAGCGACTTGCGGTGAACTATTCGGACATCACCGGGGGGTGGAATGGCATGTTCGTCACCCGTCCTGAATTCGACTTCGGCACATTGGGTTCGCTATCGCTCTATGGCGACATACCCATGTACTACTTTGTGTTACTGATCCTTTCTTCCGTCTTTCTTACGGTGCGCGGACTATGTCAGCGGCGTTTCGGGCGAATGCTCATCGGTGTGCGCGAGAACGAGGACCGTATGCTGGCCATGGGGGTAGATTCAGCCCACATCAAAACACTCGCTTTTGGACTGTCGGGTGCCGTGGCGGGCCTCGCTGGCAGTGTGTTCGCCATGCATACCGGGTTTGTCTCTCCATCCCTTGGCGGCGTGCTCTTTTCTACTGAGGTTGTCGTGTGGGTGGCGATCGGGGGTCGGTTGTCACTGCTTGGCGCCATTGTTGGCGGAATTCTCGTCGCTGGCTTATCCAACTACCTGAGTGCCGCATTGCCTGATTATTGGCGTTTAATTCAGGGACTGATATTCATTGCCGTGATCGTGTTCTTCAAGCGTGGACTTGCAGGTGCACTGGATGACTTGCGTGGCCTGGTTTCTCGCAAGCCGGGGGAAGCGACATGAGCGAAGTGCTTCGGGTCGAGGGACTTACCAAGAAGTTCCGAGGCATCACTGCCAATGAGGATATCAGTTTTACGATGGAAGCCGGCTCGGTACGCTCCATTATCGGGCCTAATGGCGCGGGCAAGACAACTTTCTTAAGCATGCTCTCCGGGCATCACCGGCCTACCTCCGGAAGTATCCTCTACGAGGGTGAGGACATCACTCGCATGAGCGTGGTCAAGCGTGCCAGGAGAGGACTGCTTCGTAAGTTTCAAACACCTGCGGTGTTCGATGAGCTTAGTGTCTGGCAGAACATTGAACTGGCTGTTCTCGCTCACCAGGCAGCCGGGCCAAGAGCAAATGCACGGATCATAGAGGTGCTCGAGACCATTCGTCTCTCGGATAAGCCCGATGCATTAGCGCGTTTTCTCTCCCACGGCCAGCGCCAGTGGCTGGAAATCGGTATTCTGCTTGGAGCCGGTGCGCGCCTGATGTTGCTCGATGAGCCCACCGCCGGGATGACCTCCGGCGAGACAACTGCCACAGTGGATCTCATCCGCCAGTTGGCCGATGATCATCAGCGATCGATCATCGTCATCGAGCATGACATCAATTTCATACGCGATCTCAAGGCACCCGTGATGGTGCTCAATCTGGGTCGGATTCTGACCGAGGGAGATTTCGAAGACGTTTCGCGTGATCCGAGGGTACGCGACGTGTATCTCGGGCATTGAGGGGCAAGGATCAATGAAGGTTGATGTAACGGGTCTAAGCTCAGGGTATGGACGGATCACCATCCTGCGTGATCTGAATCTGCAAGTAGCCGACGGGCAGATTACCGCGGTGCTGGGACGGAATGGCATGGGCAAATCCACGCTCATTCACACCCTCGCCGGGCTGCTGCCGGCAACCCAGGGGACGATTCGTCTGAACGGAAAGGACATGACGCGGGCAAGCGTACGCGACCGCGCCCGTGCCGGTGTCACCACTGTGGTTCAGGGGCGAGGGATCTTCCCCCGCCTAACCGTGCGCGAAAATCTGATCATGGGGCGGGTGGCCTCTGGCCGGGCACAGCGTGATCGCACCGATGAGGTAGTTGCATACTTCCCGCGCCTTGGCGAGCGCATGAGTCAGCTTGCTGGCACCATGAGCGGGGGTGAGCAGCAAATGCTCGCCATCGGACGGGGCCTGATGACCGACCCCACGTTGATGCTTCTTGATGAGCCTTCAGACGGCATCATGCCCAAACTTGTCACCCAGATTGCTGAAACTCTCGTGCGGATTAATCAGGAACAAAGTATGACGGTGATCATCGTCGAGCAGAACGTACCCATGGTCTTTCGAATGGCCAGTCATTTTATGGTAATGGAAAACGGGCAGTCCGTATTCGAAGCGGATACGGCCGATGTCGACATGGAAGACATCATGCATCGCTATCTCGCGATCTAGGATTGGGGGCCCTGATGAACTGATCGCCTATAGAAGTTATCCTCTGCTAGCCGCCAGGGATCTTCTTCAGCAATTCATCCGGGAGCAGGTTCATGGACATCAAGCGGCACAAGCAAGCGACCACGACACCAAAGGTCCGTGCTGACATGGAGCGCGCGTGGTCGCGAAAGCGACATTCAAAGTGTGAACCGTGCTGACTGACAATGGCAAGTTTTTCACCGATCGTTTCACTCGGGCCGGTGAGAGAAAGCTCAGTGGCCTCCATGCCTTCGATGTGGAGTGTCAAGCACATGGACAGGTAGATTGGACACAGGCTGTTAAGTCAGGAGGTGTCAAAATCCGGAAATGTGACTTTTGGCGGCATGCTATTTATTGAGATTTTTCGCATTTTTTCCAAGTAGATTTCACTGCACATCACCCCTGCGGCTTTATTCTATCCCCATCGCTGCAACCAACTTGTGCTACACACTGATAACCGACAAGGAATGGACGCACTTATCAATTCTACTCATATCGTCGGTACTGCCAAACCTCGATATATCCCCATTGCCATTGTCATTCCTACAGCATCCGGCAAATCATCTCAGGTCAGAGTCGGCATGAGAGAAAAACCATCCGCTTCTTCCATGAACTGGTCAATGACCAAATGCCTGAGCGGTGCTCACCCCTCCTCCACCGCCTCCAGAAACGCGCGAGCGTTGCCCTGAAAGTCATGCAGATGAC
>NZ_JAVLBC010000056.1:0-15953 GCF_031581305.1 Halomonas sp. | reverse complement strand
GTGCGCTTCAACCCGGGCGAGAAGCAGGACGACGAAACGCTCGCCAGGCAGTACGCAGCGCTCTGCGACATCTTCGTGATGGATGCCTTCGGCACCGCCCACCGCGCCCAGGCCTCCACCCATGGTGTGGCACGCTTCACTGCCACCGCCTGCGCCGGCCCGCTGCTGGCCGCCGAGCTCGATGCCCTGGAGAAGGCGCTCGCCACCCCGGCGCGCCCCATGGTCGCGGTCGTCGGCGGCTCCAAGGTCTCCACCAAGCTCGAGGTGCTCAACGCCCTCTCCGAGAAATGCGACCAGCTGATCGTCGGCGGCGGCATCGCCAACACCTTCATCGCCGCGGCCGGCTACAGCGTGGGCAAGTCGCTGTACGAGCATGACCTGATCGACCAGGCCAGGGCGCTGATGGAAAGGGTCGAGATCCCGCTGCCCACCGACGTGGTAGTGGCCACCGAGTTCTCCGAGTCGGCCGAGGCCGTGGTCAAGCCGGTCGACCAGGTGGAGGAGGACGAGATGATCCTCGACATCGGCCCGGAGACCGCCGGTCGCCTGGGCGGCCTGCTCAAGGACGCCGGTACCATCCTGTGGAACGGCCCGGTGGGCGTGTTCGAGATCGACCAGTTCGGCAAGGGCACCGAGGCGCTGTCACTGGCCATCGCCGAGAGCCACGGCTTCTCCATCGCCGGCGGCGGCGACACCCTGGCGGCCATCGACAAGTACGCCATCGAGGACCGCGTCTCCTACATCTCCACCGGCGGTGGCGCTTTCCTCGAGTACGTGGAGGGCAAGACCCTGCCCGCGGTACAAGCCCTGGAAGATGCCGCCGCGCGCTGAGGCACCCGCAACCAATACCCCTATATGGCGTGACCATCACGGCCACGCCGTCACGACGCCCCATACAGAAACAGGTGAATCCATGGCTCTGATCAGCATGCGCCAGCTGCTGGACCACGCCGCCGAGCATGGCTACGGCGTGCCGGCCTTCAACGTCAACAACCTCGAGCAGATGCGCGCCATCATGGAGGCCGCCGACGAGACCGACTCACCGGTGATCGTCCAGGCCTCCGCCGGCGCCCGCAAGTACGCCGGCGCCCCCTTTCTGCGCCACCTGATCCTGGCCGCCGTCGAGGAGTTCCCGCACATCCCGGTGGTCATGCATCAGGACCATGGCACCAGCCCCGGCGTCTGCCAGCGCTCCATCCAGCTGGGCTTCTCCTCGGTGATGATGGACGGCTCACTGGGCGAGGATGGCAAGACCCCGATGGACTACGACTACAACGTCGACGTCACCCGCCGCACCGTTGAGATGGCTCATGCCTGTGGCGTTTCGGTGGAGGGCGAGCTGGGCTGCCTGGGCAGCCTGGAGACCGGCATGGCCGGCGAGGAGGACGGCATCGGCGCCGAGGGCAAGCTGGACCACGACCAGCTGCTCACCGACCCGGAAGAGGCCGCCGACTTCGTCAAGGCGACCGGGGTGGACGCCCTGGCCATCGCCATCGGTACCAGCCACGGCGCCTACAAGTTCACCAAGCCGCCCACCGGCGACACCCTCTCCATCCAGCGCATCAAGGAGATCCACGCCCGCATCCCCGAGACCCACCTGGTGATGCACGGCTCCTCCTCGGTGCCCCAGGAGTGGCTGGCGGTGATCAACGAGTTTGGCGGGCAGATCCCCGAGACCTATGGCGTACCGGTAGAGGAGATTGTCGAAGGGATCAAGCACGGCGTGCGCAAGGTCAACGTCGACACCGACCTGCGCCTGGCCTCCACTGGCGCAGTGCGCCGTTTCCTGGCCGAGAACCCCGCCGAGTTCGATCCGCGCAAGTTCCTCAAGGCCTCCACGGCGGCCATGAAGGAGATCTGCAAGGCCCGCTACGAGGCCTTCGGTACCGCCGGCCAAGCCAGCAAGATCACGCCGATCAACCTCGAGGAGATGTTCCTGCGCTACGAGCGCGGCGAGCTGGACCCCAGGGTGACCTGAACACGCCCGCCTGACCCGCCAGGGCGGCCCCAGGGGGCCGCCCTTGTCGTTCCGGGAGCGTCTCGTCGCTCTTCAGCGAATACGGCCGACCTGGATCGGATGACGCTCCCTGGGGTCGACAAGCGCAGGCACTGTGCCGATCAGATGGCCATGCCGCGTCGGCTCGGTGACATGCCAGGACGCATCGAAGCGCGCTGTCGAATGTGGCTCATCGGTGCCACGCATTCGCCGAACGCCGCCTGCCCTCAGGCGATGTAAAGCGTTACGCTCGTTTCAGTACCCCGTAACGAGGAGCCTTCCATGAACAGCGCGCCGCTCTCGTCACGGCCCTTGCCGCCTGGTGTCACCACTGAGATCGGGAAGCGAGCGCCGTGATCCTGTTGCTGGATGAGCTTCCCCTCGGCCTGGCACTGCCGCTTTTCGGCGTCTGTGCCCTGGTGATCGGTATCGTGGGGACCCGTTTGACCGGGATCGTCGACGACCTGGCGGATCGCACCGGACTCGGCGAGGCTATCGCCGGTGCAGTCCTGCTGGGCATGGCGACCTCCCTTTCGGGCATCGTGGTCTCGGTCTCGGCGGCACTGGCCGACCGTCCAACCCTGGCGATGAGCAATGCCCTGGGCGGAATCGCCGTACAGACACTGTTCCTGAGTATCGCCGACATCACCCACCGGCGTGCCAACCTGGAACATGCCGCCGCCTCGCTCGGCAACCTGATGCAGGGGGGCCTGCTGCTGTGCTTGCTGTCGCTGGTGCTGGTGGGACGCTTCGCCCCCGAATGGACCCTGTGGCAGGTGCACCCCGTCACCCCGGTACTGCTGCTCGGTTACCTGTTCGGCCTTCGCCTGGTGGGTCGCAGCCGCGACAATCCCATGTGGCAGCCCGCTCAAACCCGCGACACCCAGCCAGACGTGCCCGACGAGCGGGCCATGAGCCGCTCGGCGACCCAGCTCTCGCTATCCTTCACTGCCCTGGCGGTGACGCTCGGCATCAGCGGCTGGCTGCTGGAGCGCTCTGCAGCGGTGATCGCCGAGCAGACCGGCTTGGGACAGTCGGTAGTAGGGGCACTGATGACGGCAGTAGTGACGTCACTGCCGGAACTGGTGACCTCGTTGGCGGCGGTGCGCCGCGGGGCACTGACCCTGGCCGTGGCCGTTATCGTCGGTGGCAACGCCTTCGACACCCTGTTCGTTGCCGCCTCGGACATCGCCTATCGCGGCGGCTCGATCTACCACGCCATTCCCGATGCTGTCTCGCTATGGGTCGCACTGGCGATGCTGATGACCGGCATCCTGATGGTGGGCATGCTCTATCGCCAGCGGCAGGGGCCCGCCCACATCGGCTTCGAGAGCGTCGGCGTCATCGCCTGTTACCTGGCCGGGGCGCTCGCCCTACTGCTAGCGCCCTGAGCCCCGGAGGTTTGCCTGACGGTACGATCGCGACTAAAATGGGAACGATTCCATTACAAGATTCCCGTCATGGCCAACGCCCTGCGCCATCGCGCCACCATCCTCGATGTTGCCCGCCAGGCCGGCGCCTCCAGGACCAGCGTCTCCCGCTACTTCGGCGACGAGCGCGAGCGGCTCTCCCAAGAGCTCCAGGGCCGCATCGCCGAGGCTGCCAGCCGCCTGGGCTACCGCCCCAATCAGATGGCCCGGGGCCTCAAGGGCGGCCGCTCGGGTCTAGTCGGCATGCTCGTCGCGGACATCCGCAACCCCTTCTCGGTGGCGGTGATGCACGGCGTAGAGCAGGCCTGTCGCGAGCGCGGCCTGTCACTGCTGGTCTGCAACACCGACAACGACCCGGACCAGGAGCGCGCCCACCTGGCGCTGCTCGCCTCCTACCGGGTCGAGGGGCTGGTGATCAACGCCACCGGCAGCCCCGACCGCGAACTCCAGACGCTGGTCGACCAGGGCACGCCCCTGGTGCTGCTCGACCGCGCGCTGGGCGAGGTGGAGGCCGAAGTGGTGGGCCTCGACAACGCCCAGGCCCTAGACCTGGCCCTGGACCACCTCCAGGCCCGGGGTTATGGCGAACTGCTCTATCTCAGCGAGCCCCCGGAGCAGGCCAGCCCCCGCCAGGCTCGCCTGACGCGCTTCCGCCAGGGAGTCACGGCGCGCGACCTGGCTGGCGAGGTCCATTGTCGGCCCCTCGGCGAAACCGAAGCCCTGCACCGCGCCATCGGCGACTTCCTGGCCCGCCCCGGCATGGTGCCCCGAGCGCTGCTCTGCGCCAACGGCAACGTCACCCTGGAGGCCACCCGAGCCCTGCAGGCCTTCGACGCTCGCCTGGGAGAGATCGGCCTGCTGGGCATCGACGAGCTCGACTGGTGCGGGCTGGTCGGCCCCGGCATCACCACCCTGGCCCAGCCCACCGAGGCGATCGGCCGCGCCACAGTGGCATGCCTGATGCGGTGCCGCGAGGATGGTGACCGCATGACACCGGCGCGCCGGGTGCATTTCCAGGCCAGCCTGATCCCGCGCGGTTCCACCCGGCTTCCATCACCCGGCCCCTGAGCAGTGGCGCCCCACCCTGAGCCGTCGAGCCCCGGCAATGCTTCCCGACACTGCGAGGTATCCCATGTCCGACCATGCTGCCCCCGCCCCCGAACTACTGACCTTCGGCGAGGCCATGACCATGTTCGTCGCCGAAAGCCCGGGCGAGCTGGCCGAAATCGAGCGCTTCCAGCGCCGCATCGCCGGCGCCGACACCAATGTCGCCATCGGCCTGGCCCGCCTGGGCTTTCACGTCGGCTGGCTGAGCCGGGTCGGCGACGACGGCTTCGGCACCTTTATCCGCCGTACCCTGGAGAGCGAAGGGCTGGACTGCCGCCACCTCATCATCGACCCTGACCATCCTACCGGTCTGCTATTCAAGGAGCGCGCTCCGAGTGGCGCCGACCCCAGGGTGACCTACTTCCGTCGCGGCAGCGCCGCCAGTCACCTGGCCCCCTGTGATGCAGATGGCGTCGACTTCTCAGCGTTGCGCCATCTGCACGCCACCGGCATACCGCCCGCGCTCGCGCCCAGTGCACGGGCGCTGTCGCGACATATGCTTACCCAGGCCCGCGACGCCGGCGCCAGCGTCTCCTTTGACCCCAACCTTCGCCCCAGCCTGTGGTCAAGCGAGACCGAGATGCGCGACACCCTGAACGACCTGGCCGCCCAGAGTGACTGGGTGCTGCCCGGCCTGGCCGAGGGACGGCGACTTACCGGCCGGAACAGCCCCGAGGCCATCGCCGACTTCTACCTGGAACACGGTGCCCAGGCCGTCATCATCAAGCTGGGACCCGAGGGCAGCTACTATCGCGGCACTCTGGGCGGCCGGCAGGAGAGCTTTACCCTGCCGGGCTTTGCGGTGGCCGACGTGGTGGATACGGTGGGGGCCGGCGATGGTTTCGCGGTGGGCGTGGTCAGCGCGCTGCTCGATGGCCGCTCCCCCCGGGAAGCGGTCCGCCGCGGCAACTTGATCGGCTCACTGGCGGTGCAGGTGGTGGGCGACATGGAGGGCCTGCCCAATCGCGACCGTCTCACGGCGCGTGAAGCCGATCTATCCGCCCAGTAGATACCCTTGCCCACCGCCCGAAAGGAGCCTGAACCATGAAGAAGCGCATCCTGGCCTATGGCCGCCTGAACGACGACCAGCTGGCCCAACTTGATCAAGACTTCGAGGTCCAGGCCTTTCCCGGCCTGGCCTCCGCCGACGATCCTGACTTCCGGGCCGCCCTACCCGACGCCCATGGGCTGATCGGCGCCAGCCTGGCCATCACGACCGAGCTGCTCGACGCCGCGCCCCAGCTCGAAGCCATCGCCAGCATCTCGGTGGGCTACGACAACTACCCGGTCGAGGCGCTGACCCACCGCGGCATCCTGCTGTGCAACACCCCGGATGTACTCACCGAGACTACCGCCGACACCGGCTTCCTGCTGATCATGGCCGCCGCCCGGCGCGCCGTGGAGCTCGCCGACCTGGTCAAGCGCGGTGACTGGAAGAGCGGGATCGGCCCCGAGCACTTCGGCAGCGACGTGCACGGCAAGACCTTGGGGCTGATCGGCTTCGGGCGCATCGGCGCCGCCGTGGCCCGGCGCGGCGCCCTGGGCTTCGGTATGCGCGTCCTCTACTCGAACGCCTCCCCCAAGCCCGAGCTCGAGCGCGAACTGGGGGCGGAGCGGCGCGAAACGGACACGTTGCTTGCCGAATCCGACTTCGTCTGCGTCACCGTGCCCCTCACCGCCGAGACCGAGCACCTGATCGGGGAGCGAGAGTTTGCCCTGATGAAGCCATCGGCGATCTTCGTCAACATCGCCCGCGGCAAGGTCGTCAACGAGGCGGCGCTTATCGAGGCGCTGGAGATGGGGCGCATTCGCGCCGCCGGCCTGGACGTCTTCGAGCAGGAGCCGCTGTCGCCGGAGTCGCCTCTGCCATACATGACCAATGTGGTGGCCCTGCCTCACATCGGATCGGCGACCCACGAGACACGCACCGCCATGGCCCAGCGCGCCGTGGACAATCTGATCCTGGCGCTCAGGGGCGAGCGCCCGATCAATCTGGTCAACGACGTTGCCTGGAGGCCCGCATGATCCCCCCGCTCTGCCTGCTCTTCGACGCCGACGGCACCCTGGTCGACAGCGAGATCCTTCTCGCCGAGGTAATGGGCCACATCCTGCCCGCCTTCGACCTGCCCTTCTCCGCCCGGCAGTACATGGAAGAGTTTCGCGGCGTACGCTTCCGTACCATCGTCGATACACTCAGCGAACGCCACGGCGCGCTGGACGATGCTCATTTCCCTCTGCTGGAGGGGGAGGTGCGCCGGCTGATGGAACGACGCATGCGCGTCGAGCTGTTGCCCATCGACGACATGCCGGAAGCCCTGGAGACCCTGGCCGCCCACCCCAAGGCGGTGGTCTCCAACGGCCCGGAGCGCAAGATCCGCTGCGCCATGGAAAGCACCGGACTGGCGTCCCACTTCGGCGACAATCTCTACAGCGCCTACACTCTGAACGTCTGGAAGCCTGACCCTGGCCTCTACCTCAAGGCGGCCGAGGCCATGGGCCAGTCCCCCGAGCGCTGCCTGGTGATCGATGATGCCGCCGTGGGGGTGGCCGCCGGACTGGCCGCCGGGATGCAGGTCATCCACCTCAACCGTTTTCCGGATGAAGAGACGACGCCTGACGGCGCCGTTGCCATCCATCACGCCGGCGAACTGCCCGCCGCGGTGGCTCGCCTCGCTGCACAGGAGACCGCCCATGACCCGCTTTGACCTGCATGGCCGGGTGGCCATGGTCACCGGCTGCAACAAGGGGCTCGGCCAGGGCCTGGCCGTGGCGCTAGCCGAGGCCGGCGCCGACATCGTCGGCGTCAGCCGTCGCCCCGCCGACGAGACCCGCTCCCGCATCGAGGCGCTGGGGCGTCGCTATATCGGCGTCGAAGCCGAACTGGGCCGCGACGCCCCGGACAGCATCGTCGCGCGAGCCCTCGAGGCGGCTGGACAGCTCGATATCCTGGTCAACAACGCCGGAACCATCCGCCGTGCACCCGCCCTGGAGTTCAGCGAGGAGGACTGGGACGCCGTGGTCGACGTTAACCTCAAGGCAGCGTTCTTCCTCGCCCAGGCGGTCGCACGCCATCTGGTGGCACGCGACGCACCGGGACGAATCGTCAATATCGCCTCGGTGCTCTCCTTCCAGGGCGGCATCCGAGTGCCCTCCTACACGGCCAGCAAGAGCGGCATTCTCGGCCTGACCCGGCTGCTGGCCAACGAGTGGGCTGCCCACGGCATCACCGTCAATGCCATCGCCCCGGGCTACATGGCCACCGACAACACCCAGGCCCTGCGCGATGATCCGACCCGCAGCGCCGAGATCCTCGGGCGCATCCCCGCCGGTCGCTGGGGCACCCCGGAGGACCTGGCCGGCGCCATCATCTTCCTATGCTCGGATGCTGCCTCCTACGTCAATGGTCACGCCCTGGCGGTGGATGGCGGCTGGCTGGCTCGCTGAGGCGTTAAGGCGCCTGTCGAACTTATCCATGACACAATGGCAACGGCCCCGCCGATCGCTCGGCGGGGTCGCTTCTTGGGGGTAAGGGGCGATGGCATCAAGTGAGTCGGCGTACCGCCAGCTCCACTCCTCGCAGCTCGGCCAGCCCGCGCAACCGACCGTAGAGCGGATAGCCCGGAGCGGTGTCGCGGTGCCGGTCGTCGAGGATATGGTGGCCGTGGTCGGGACGCAGCGGCAAGCGCGGGCCACCCTCGCGCTCGCGGCGCCGCTCCTCCCCCACCAGGGCCTGGATCACCGCCACCATGTCGACGTCGCCGTCGAGATGCGGTGCCTCATGGAAGGAGCGCGGATCCGCTGCCTCGCGCTTCGTCGAGCGCAGGTGGGCAAAATGGATCTTTGGCCCGAAACGCCGGGCCATGTCGGCGAGGTCGACGTCGGCGCGAACCCCGTAGGAGCCGGTGCACAGCGTCAGGCCGTTGGCCGAGCTCGGCACGGCGTCCAGGAGCCACCGGGCGTCCTCCGGCGTGGAGACCACCCGCGGCAGCCCCAGCATTGGCCGCGGCGGATCGTCGGGGTGGATCGCCATGCGGAGACCCACCTCCTCGGCCACCGGGATCACCGCCCGCAGAAAGTAGCCGAGGTGCTCACGCAACCGCGCGGCGTCAATGTCGGCATACTCGGCCAGCACTGCCCTGAACCGTTCCAGCGTGTAGTGCTCCTCGGCGCCCGGCAGGCCGGCGATCAGGGTATTGACCAGCTTGTTGCGAGCGGCCACATCGAGGCCGTCGAAGTAGTGTCTGGCCGCTTCCTGCTCGCCCTGACCATACTCTGTCTTGGCGCCGGGGCGCTCGAGAAGGAAGAGGTCGAAGGCGGCGAAAGCGGTCTGGTCGAAGCGCAGTGCCATCGCCCCGTCCGGCAGGACCCAGCGCAGGTCGGTGCGGGTCCAGTCGAGCACCGGCATGAAATTGTAGCAGACGGTATCGATACCACAGGCCGCCAGGTTCCGCAGGGTCTGGCAATAGGTGGAAACCAGCTCGTCGCGCCCGTGCCGGCCCTGCTTGATCACCTCGGGGAC
Source organism: Halomonas sp. (assembly GCF_031581305.1). Classification (GTDB taxonomy): domain Bacteria; phylum Pseudomonadota; class Gammaproteobacteria; order Pseudomonadales; family Halomonadaceae; genus Halomonas. Next base: position 6,901 of record NZ_JAVLBC010000056.1, on the reverse strand, counting down.
CGGCACGCTCTCCACCACCGACCAGGTGAGCCCGGCCGCCTCGATCAGCGCCTTGCGCTCGCGGATCGCCTCCAGCGACCAGACTTCATCGTTGGGCACCTCGTGCAGCGCCGTGACGATGCCGGTGGCTCCGGTCTCGCGGATCTCGTCGAGGCGGATGGGGTCCTTCGGGCCGAACCAGCGCCAGGTATGTTCCATGCAGGATCTCCTCTCAGGCCTCTTTATTCGCTACTGCCTGCCAGGGCAACGAGCGCCCCCTCGAGGCCATGTTCGGTCAGGGAACGATAGGCCGTGAGCACCGCGTCGGCAAAGGGGGCGTCGGCCGCCAGGGCCGGCGGCACCACGTCGTCCATGGCCAGGAAGGCGGTGACCAGCGCCTCGGCGTCCTGGCCGTGCCGCGCGTGAAGCTCGGCGAAGCGCGGCGCCAGGGGGTCGTCCACGCCATAGACGTTGCCCTGAAGATCCCTGCCGACGGTGTAGTGGATCCATGCGGCCATACCCAGTGCCGCGCAGGGCGCTGCCAGCCCAGACTCGCGGCGTGCCAGGGTGCCGAGCAGCCAGCGCTGCGGCAGCTTCTGGCTGCCGTCCATGGCGATCTGGTGCAGCCGGTGGCGCAGGCTGTCGTTGGCAAAGCGCGCCAGCAGCGAATCGGCGTAGGCGGCGACGTCGGTGCCCTCGGGCATGGCCAGCGTCGGCGCCGCTTCCTCCCGCATGTAACGACGCAGCAGGGCCCGCAGGTCGTCACGGCTCACCGCGTCATACACCGTCTCGATCCCCTCCGGCGCGCCCAGGTAGGCCAGCAGCGAGTGGCTGCCATTGAGCATGCGCAGCTTCATGGTCTCGTAGGGTGCAACGTCGGCAACCATCTCCACCCCGTCGGCCGCCCAGTCCGGGCGCCCTTGGGGGAAGACATCCTCCACCACCCACTGGGCGAAGCTCTCACAGACCACGGCGTTGGCGTCCTGTACTCCAAGCTTGGAGAGCTGGGCGAAGTCCGCCTCGGTCATCGCCGGAACGATGCGGTCGACCATGCTGCAGGGAAAGGCCACCTTGGTGGCGATCCACTCGGCCAGCGTGGAGTCGCGGTGCTCGGCGAGCTGGACCACGGCATTGCGGGTGCGATGGCCGTTGTCCGGCATGTTGTCGCAACTGAGCACCGCGAAAGGCGGCACGCCGGCCTCGCGTCGCCGCGCCAGCGCGTCCACCAGCACCCCCGGTGCAGTGCGCGGCCGCAGGGGCTCTGTGATATCGGCGGCGATCATGGGGTCGTCGGCGAGCAGCTCCCCGCTGGCCGGGTTGAGGAAGTAGCCCTTCTCGGTGACGGTGAGGGTGACGATGCGGGTCTCGGGCGAAGCCAGACGCACTAGCAGGGCCTCAAGGTCACGCCCCCAATGCCCCTTTTCATCGCAGCCGGTGAACAGCGCCTCCTCGATCACCCCGATCTCGCGCAGGGTCACCGTCTCACTGTCGGCGTATTCGGCTACGTGATAGCGATATTTCGCCTCGCGCAGGCCATCCACCAGGCCGATACTCGAGCGAAGGTTGGCGCTGCTCACGCCCCAACGGCTATCACCGGTACGCTGGCGATACCGCTCGAGGTAGACCGCTTGCTGAGCGCGATGAAAGGCCCCCAGACCCAAGTGGACCATCGCGATATAACCATGGGCCTGGGTCCTGGGTATTCTTGTCACGTCAGGCATGAGGCCCCCTCCCGGCTCGATTTGCATTCGCTCAAGTCTCCAATGAGAACACCATTCAGCGAGTCGGGGGGTTCGTCTCGCCGAGGACAAAAGCAGGCAGTACGTCGGGGATTGCCTGAGCCAGTCCGCCACGCAACCGAAGATGACAGCGTGAGTCGATAGGCCCTTGCCACCATCCTTGGTATGACACCATGACATTATGTTCGTGGCAATGACAGGATATCGAAGCCGGCATGGCACCAGGCACCGAACGCGCTTCAGTCAATGGTTATCCCTGGGGGGACTGCGGCGAGCCACATCGCGATACTTGTCGGCGCCACGCAGGACCATGCCGCGATCCAGCGGCTCCACCATCGAGCGCTGGATCTCCTGCCAGGGCGTTTGATGGTCCGGATAACGGTAGCCGCCGTTTGCCTCCAGCCTCTCACGGCGGGCCTCGAGCTCGGTGTCATCGATCATCAGCCGCACTTCGCCGCGCCTGAGGTCGATGCGCAGCCGATCGCCGTCCTCGAGCAACGCCAGGCCGCTGCCGGTGGCCGCCTCCGGCGAAGCGTTGAGAATCGACGGCGATCCCGAGGTTCCTGACTGGCGGCCATCACCCAGGCATGGCAGCGACTCGATGCCACGACGAATCAATGCCTCCGGTGGCTGCATGTTGACCACCTCGGCCCCGCCGGGATGGCCCACCGGGCCGGCGCCACGCATCACCAGGATGGTGCGCTCGTCGATGCCGAGCGCCGGATCATCGATTCGCGCATGGTAATCCTCCGAGCCGTCAAACACCGCCACCTTGCTCTCGAAGGCCTCGGGATCGTCCGGGTCGCTGAGGAAGCGCTCGCGAAAGTTCGTCGAGATCACGCTGGTCTTCATCAGCGCCGAGTCGAAGAGATTCCCCTTGAGGTTGAGGAAGCCCGCATGCTCCACCAGCGGATTGGCATAACGGCGGATCACCTCGGCGTCCCCGGTTTCACGGCCGGTGAGGTTAGCCGTGAGCATCGTGCCGTTAATGGTGAGCACGTCACCATGGAGCTTGCCGGCCCCCCACAGCTCGTGCATCACCGCCGGCACACCGCCAGCGCGATGAAACTCCTCGCCGAGGTAGGCGCCCGCGGGCATGACGTTGGCCAGCAGCGGGATGGCATGCCCCAGGCGTTGCCAATCGTCGTTATCAAGCGCGACACCGGCGTGGCGGGCGATAGCGTTGACGTGGATGGGCGCGTTGGAGGAGCCCCCCAGCGCCGAGCAGGTGACGATGGCGTTTTCGAAGGCCTCGCGAATCAGAATATCGCTTGGGCGCAGGTCCTCCCAGACCATCTCAACGATCCGCTCGCCGGTCCGATAGGCGACTATGGCGCGTTCCTTGTAGGGACCGGGGATCATCGCCGAGCCAGGCAAGCTCATGCCTAGTGCCTCGGCCATCGAGTTCATGGTCGAGGCGGTACCCATGGTGTTGCAGTGACCCACCGAGGGTGCCGAATCGGTGATGCGTGACAGGAACTCGGTGTAATCGATGTCACCGGCGGCAAGCCGCTTGCGCAGCTCCCAGACGATGGTACCGGATCCCACCCGCTCGGCGCCGCGCCAGCCATTCAGCATGGGTCCGCCGGAGAGCACGATGGCCGGGATGTTGACCGTGGCCGCGGCCATCAGCGCCGCTGGCGTCGTCTTGTCACAGCCGGTGGTCAGCACCACGCCGTCCAGCGGATAGCCGTGCAGTACCTCCACCAGGCCCAGGTAGGCCAGATTCCGGTCCAGCGCTGCGGTGGGCCGACGCACATTCTCGTGGATGGGGTGCATGGGGAACTCGAAGGGCACCCCACCGGCAGCGCGGATACCGTCCTTGACCCGCTTGGCAAGCTCCACATGGTGGCGATTGCAGGGCGTCAGGTCGGAGCCCGACTGGCAGATGCCGATGATCGGCCGGCCGCTCGTGAGCTCCTCCAGGGTGATCCCCTGGTTCATGTAGCGCTCGATGCACAGCGCCGTCGTCCCGGGGTGGTCAGGGTTGTCGAACCACCAGCGCGAGCGCAGCTGGTCGGGCGTGATGCGGGGTCGCTCAGTCTTCATGTGGCCTCCAGTCTCAGTGTGAATGGCGTGGCACCTCGGCGCCCCGGCAGCCCAACAGAAAGTCGAAATCGCACCCCTCGTCCGCCTGCAGCACATGCTCGATATAGAGCTGGCGATAGCCACCGTCGCTGGCGATGCGTCGAGACCGCTCGGTGGGATCGCTCTCGGCAAGCCGTGCAGCCAGGTCTTCGTCGCTGATATCCAGGTGTAACCGGCCGGCCTCGCAGTCGAGCTCTATCCAGTCGCCGTTGCGCACTGCCGCCAATGGGCCACCGGCGGCGGCTTCGGGTGCGACATGCAGCACCACGGTGCCGTAGGCGGTGCCACTCATCCGCGCATCCGATATGCGCACCATGTCGCTCACCCCTTGGGCCAGCAACTTGGACGGCAACCCCATATTGCCCACCTCAGCCATGCCGTGGTAACCCCTCGGCCCACAATGCTTCATCACCAGGATGCTGTCGGCATCCACATCGAGGTCGGGGTCATCGATTCGCGCCTTGTAGTCATCAAAGTCCTCGAACACCACTGCCCGACCGCGATGCTGCATCAGCTCGGGACTCGCCGCCGAGGGCTTGAGCACTGCCCCCTTTGGGGCCAGGTTGCCTTGCACAACGCACATGCCGCCATCCTCAAGCAGCGGATTATCCAGTGGCCGGATCACCTCCTCGTTGTAGAGCGGAGCATCAGCAACGTTGTCCCACAGGGTTCGACCATTGACCGTCATGGCCTCCTTGTGGGGCAGTCGGTCGGCCTCACCGAGTCGGCGCAGCACTGCCGGCAAGCCGCCGGCATAGTAGAACTCCTCCATCAGGAAACGCCCCGACGGCTGCAGGTCGACGAGGGTCGGCGTGCCACGGCCGATCCGCGTCCAGTCGTCGAGTGCCAGGTCAACGCCAATGCGCCCGGCGATCGCCTTGAGGTGGATCACCGCGTTGGTCGAGCCGCCGATGGCAGCATTGGTGCGGATGGCATTCTCGAAGGCCTCCCGAGTCAACACTTTCGACAGCCGCAGGTCCTCGTCGACCATCTCGACGATACGATTACCGGAAAGGTGTGCCAGCACATAGCGCCGTGAGTCCACCGCGGGAATCGCCGCGTTGTGGGGCAGCGAGGTACCCAGCGATTCGGCCATGCAGGCCATGGTCGAGGCGGTGCCCATGGTGTTGCAGGTGCCCGCCGAGCGCGACATCCCGGCCTCGGCGGCCATGAAATCGTGGATCGAGATCTCACCGGCCTTGACCTGCTCGGAGAGACGCCAAACCACGGTACCCGAGCCGATGTCCTTGCCCTGGTGCTTGCCATTGAGCATGGGCCCGCCAGTCACCACGATGGTGGGAAGATCACAGCTCGCCGCTCCCATCAGCAATGCCGGAGTGGTCTTGTCACAGCCCACCAGCAGCACCACGCCGTCCATGGGATTACCGCGGATCGCCTCCTCCACGTCCATGCTCGCCAGGTTGCGGGTGAACATTGCCGTCGGCCGCAGGTTCGACTCGCCGTTGGAGAACACCGGAAACTCCACCGGGTAGCCGCCCGCCTCGAGGATGCCCTGCTTGACGTGGTCCGCCAGCTTGCGGAAGTGGGCATTGCACGGTGTCAGCTCCGACCAGGTGTTACAGATGCCGATGATCGGCTTGCCCTGAAACTCGTGGTCGGGGATGCCCTGGTTCTTCATCCAGCTGCGGTACATGAAGCCATTCTTGTCGGCGTGGCCGAACCATTCGGCACTGCGCAGGAGGCGCTTGCGGTCGGTCATTCTCTGTTGCTCCTTGCCTGGGGCGCAGCCGGCCGGCATGCACCTGGATGATCGATTACGACGAAGGTAACGCTTGACACTCGCTCAGTCGATACATACAAAAGTATATGTTGAACAAACTAGATAAATGTTCAACATTGAGAGCGTCGCAAAAGACCTCATGCCAGCACACAATCAACAACACCCCCTCTGGAGAGAATCATGCTCAAACGCAAATCATGCCTCCTGCTCACGGGTTCGGCCCTCCTACTCGGCCTGTCGACCGCCCAGGCGGCAGAGTACGAGTGGCAATTCCAGGCCTCCGAGACCAGCGGCGAGCCTAGCTTCAAGATCAAGCAAGAGTGGGCGGACAAGGTCACGATGATGACCAATGGGCGTGTCGAGATCGAAATCCTCCCGATCAACGCCATCGTCGGTCCGACCGAGACGCTCACCGCGGTGAGTTCGGGCATTCTCCAGGGCCATATGACCGATCCCAGCTACTTTTCTGGCCAGGATCCGGCCTTCGGCATGCTCGGCAACCTGGTGGGCGCCTGGAGCGACCCCTACGATTTCCTGGAATACATGAAGCATGGCGGCGGTGAGGAGCTCTACAATGAGCTGGCCAACCCGTATGGCACTCACCTGATCGGGGCCGCGACGTTCCCCCTCGAATCGATCCCTTCCACCGTTCCCATCAAGACACTCGATGATTTCGATGGCCTAAAGATCCGCGCCCCTCAGGGCATGGTCTACAACATCTTCGATCGCATCGGGGCATCGCCGGTCAATCTGCCGGGGTCCGAGGTTTACACCGGTCTCGAGAAGAAGGTCATCGATGCTGCCGACTCCACGGTGCTCTCCAACAATGACGCCATGGGCCTGCATGCCTTCGCGCCTTACCCGCTCTACCCTGGCTTCCACTCGATGCCGATGATTGCCGTCTCCATGAACAAGGAGATCTGGGACGAACTACCTTCCGAACTCCAGACCACGCTGGAAGTGGCCTTCGACGGCATGGCCTACGACTTGATCGCCCGCCTCAAGGCACAGGATGTCGAAACCCTTCAGAAGCTCAAGGAAGATCCCGATGTCCATCCCTATGACCTGCCGGCCGAGGAGCGTAAGAAGTTTCGCCAAGCCGCTGAGCAGGAATGGGCCGAGTGGGCGAGTGAAAATGATATGACTCAGAAGATCTATGACTCCGCGACGGCTTTCCTGCGGTCACGCAACCTCCTCTAAACGTCGTGATCTTCGCGTGGTACCCACCCCCGAGTCAGAGAGACTCGGGGGCTTTGATCGAGACATGTCATGACCCAACTTTCATCCGCGAACCGCGACCCGGTCGAGGAACTCGGCCCCGAACGTACCGCCCTGGACCGCCTGGTGGCCCGGG
>NZ_JAVLBC010000281.1:0-3054 GCF_031581305.1 Halomonas sp. | reverse complement strand
GCAAGGAAATCCCGCTGTGGTTTCTCAAGATCACCGATTACGCCGAGGAACTGCTCGCCGACCTGGAGCGCATCGACTGGCCCGAGCAGGTCAAGACCATGCAGCGCAACTGGATCGGCAAATCGCGCGGCGTCGAACTCTCCTTTGACATCAAGGACGCCGACGGCGCCCCGGCCGAGCCGCTCGCGGTCTACACCACCCGGCCCGACACCCTGATGGGCGTTACCTACATGGCCGTGGCCGCCGACCACCCGCTGGCGAAGCAGGCCGCCGAAAGCCACGAGGCGCTGGCCGACTTCTGCGCCGAGTGCGCCCGCGGCGGCACCTCGGAAGCCGAGCTGGCCACCCGCGAGAAGAAGGGCATGCCCACCGGCCATCTGGCCGTGCATCCCCTCACCGGCCGCGAAGTCCCCGTCTATGTGGCCAACTTCGTGCTGATGGAGTTCGGCACCGGGGCCGTCATGGCCGTGCCTGGCCACGATCAGCGCGACTGGGAGTTCGCCACCAAGTACGATTTGCCCATCGAGGCGGTCATCGCCGACGAGAACGGCCAGGCGCCGGATCTCTCCGAGGGTGCCTACGCCGAGTACGGTCCCCTGATTCACTCCGGCGAGTTCGACGGCCTTGGCTTCGAGGCAGCATTTGATGCCATCGCCGCCAGGCTCGCCGAGCAGGGTCGCGGCGAGGTGAAGACCAACTTCCGCCTGCGCGACTGGGGCGTGGCCCGCCAGCGCTACTGGGGCGCGCCGATCCCGGTCAAGTACGGCCCCGAGGGCCAGACCGTGCCGCTCACCGACGCGGAACTGCCGGTGGCGCTGCCCATGGAGGTCACCGTCGACGCCACCGGCTCGCCACTCAAGCGCATGCCGGAATTCTTTGACCTCGGCGACGGCTGGAGCCGCGAGACCGACACCTTCGACACCTTCATGGAGTCCTCCTGGTACTTCGCGCGCTTCTGCTGCGCCGACAACATGGAGGCGATGCTCGACGAGCGCGTCGACTACTGGCTGCCGGTCGACCTCTACATCGGCGGCATCGAGCACGCCATCCTGCACCTGCTCTACGCCCGCTTCTTCACCAAGCTGATGCGCGACCTGGGGCTGGTGAAGACCGACGAGCCCTTCCAGCGCCTGCTCACCCAGGGCATGGTCATCGCCGAGACCTACTATCGCCCCACCGCGAACGGCGGCAAGGCGTGGTTCAACCCCGCCGATGTCGAGGTCAAGCGTGACGAGAAGGGACGCCCCGTCAGTGCCATGTTGATCAGCGACGGCCAGCCGATGGAGATGGGCGGCATCGAGAAGATGTCCAAGTCCAAGAACAACGGCGTCGACCCGCAATCCATGATCGACCGCTTCGGCGCCGACACCGTGCGCCTGTTCATGATGTTCGCCGCCCCGCCGGAGCAGTCCCTGGAATGGTCCGACGCCGGCGTCGAGGGCGCCAGCCGCTTCCTCAAGCGTCTGTGGCGCCTCGTCAGTGATCACCTCGCCGCCGGCGAGCCCGGCACGCTCGACCTCGCCGCCCTCACCGAGCCCCAGCGTGAGCTGCGCCGCAAGACTCACGAGACCATCAAGAAGGCCGGCGACGACATCGGCCGGCGCACCACCTTCAATACCGCCATCGCCGCGGTGATGGAACTGACCAACGCCCTCTCGAAGTTCAACGACACCTCGCCCCAGGGCCTGGCCGTGGCCCGCGAAGCGGTGGAAGCCTGCGTGCTGCTGCTCGCCCCGATCACCCCCCATGCCTGCCATACCTTGTGGCAGGCGCTGGGCCATGACGAACCGGCCATCGATGCCCGCTGGCCGGAAGTCGACGAAGCGGCCCTGGCCCGCGACAGCATCGAGCTGGTGGTGCAGGTCAACGGCAAGCTGCGCGCCCGCCTCGAGGTCGAGGCCTCTGCCGACAAGGCCACCATCGAGGCCCAGGCCCTGGCGGCGGAGAACGTCCAGCGCCACACTGAGGGCAAGACCATCCGCAAGGTGATCGTGGTGCCCGGCAAGCTGGTCAATATCGTGGTCGGCTGAACGCCACACCCTGACGGGGAGAGACCCATGCAGCGCCGTACCCTACTGCACCTCGGCCTCGCCGTCGGCGCCTCCCTGGCGCTGGCCGGTTGCGGCTTTCGTCTGAGCGGCCTCGACCACCCGGTCGTGACCCTCGACGCCCTGGCTCTGGCGGGCGCGGACAGCGAGCTGGCCCGCCAGGTTGTCCCTCGCCTGGAGCGTGCCGGCACCCGGATCGATGACCAGGCGGAGCATGTGCTCAACCTGGGCCCGGAACGCTTCCGCGAACGGCGGCTGAGCGTCCTCGACAGCGGGCCACGCGAGGTGGAGATGACCCTGACGGTGCCCTACTCGGTGCAGCGCCGTGCCGACGGTGCCTACCTGCTCGACCAGCAGCGCCTGGAAGTCAGCGAACGGCTCACGGTCAACAACGACGAGCTGCTGGCCCAGGACGACCTGCGCGACGCCACTCGCGAGAGGCTGCGCAACCAGGCCATACGCCAGCTGATGGACCGCCTGCGGGCGCTACCCAACGGATAGGGAGCCGCTTTGGGGTCAGACCCTGGGGGATCCCCAGTAATATTGCCTCTGAATCAAAAGGCTACATATTACTGGTGGATGCCCGATAGCTCGGCGTAGCCCTTGGGGTCTGACCCCCATGTTGTTGATTGCTCAGTAATATCAGAGGGTTGGCGCAACACGCAGCAGCGGGGTCAGACCCCAAGGGCGCGGCACCGTGCTCGCATCAGGCACCAACACCTTCGAATATGTCGGTATCGTGAGGTCATTCGTGGGGAAGCCTCAGGGTCTGACCCCTAACTACTCTCGGACATGCTGCCATCAGTGCAATAGGCAAGCCCACGTATAGAGTGATCCATGAAGATCTTCCCCGATAAGCTCTCCGACGCGCTGGACAAGAAACTGCCCCCGGTGGTGATCGTATCCGGCGAGGAACCGCTGCAGCACATGGAGGCCTGCGATGCCGTTCGCGCCGCCGCCCGCCAGGCCGGCGTCGAGGAGCGCGAGATCCTCCACGTGGAAGCCA
>NZ_JAVLBC010000055.1:0-16061 GCF_031581305.1 Halomonas sp. | reverse complement strand
GCCTCGATGCCTTCCAGCTCCAGTCCATCGCATTGCGCCACGTTGAACACACGATAGTAGCGCAGCATCGGCACCACCTTGGTCTGGCCGGGGCGCTGGTCATCGGCGACCACGAGGCCCAGGAGCATGCTCGGGATGCCGACCATCGCCAGCGCGAGAGTGCCGACCAGACCCGGGAGGCCCTGGTCGAGGCCCTGGAGGAGAGCCTCGAAGGCCTGCAGCAGGGCGACCGACTGACCGACCAGGACATTGCCAGCCTGCGCGCCCAGAAGCGCCTGCTGGCCACCCGCTGGCAGGCCCTCTCCGACCAGCACCTGGCCGACGAGGCACTGCGTGACCGCTATGACCGGGCGCTTGCCGCCTATGAAGGCATCGTCCAGGCACGCGTCCGCCTGGACGAACGCGCCGAAGCGATCGAGCAGGCCCTGGCCGACGGCGATGACCAACGTCTCGAGGCCCTGGTCGAGGCCTGCGGCTGGCCGCCGGGACTGGCCCCGGCGCCGCTGCTGCAACGGGCCCGACAGCGCCTTGCCGCCGAGACTGGCCGGGAAGACGGCGACCTCGACGCCCGCCTGACGCACTTCGTCGAGGAGCTCGACCAGCTCGAGCGCCTGCTGGAGAGCGGTGCCTTCAAGGGCGCCAGCCGGCTGCACCAGCGCCTGCGCCAGCAGGCCGACCGACTACCCCAGGCACCGCTCGAGCCACACCAGGCGCGCCTCAAGCGCCTCGCGGCGCGACTCGCCGAACTGCGCGACTGGCGCGGTTTCGTCGCCGGCCCCAAGCGCGACCAGCTTTGCCGGGCCATCGAGGAGCTGGCCGATGAGGAGGGCGTCAGCGACGACGCCCTCGACCGCCGCCATCGCCAACTGGTCAGGGAATGGAAGGCCCTGGGCGATGCCGCCGCCAACCGCGAGCAGTCCGCCCGCTTCCGTGCCGCCTCCGATCGCATCCACGAGCGCCTGGCCCCCTGGCGGGAGCGCCAACAGGCCGAGCGCCAGCGCAACCTGGCGGGCCGCGAGGCGCTTTGCGAGCAGCTCGAGACGCTGCTCGAGCAGCCCGCCCACGAGGCCGACCCCGATGCACTGCGTGAGATCCGCGACCGCTCGCGGGAACAGTGGCGCCGCTTCGCCCCGGTGCCCCGGGAGCAGGCCGAGACCATCGGACGACGCTTCGGGCGCATTCGCCACGACCTCCAGGCCCTGATCGACCGTCGCGCCAGAGAGATCGCCGAGGCCAAGCGCGACCTGGTCGAGCAGACCCGCGAACTGTTGGCCCGGGAGATGCCCGCGGCCAAGCGGGCCGACCAGGCCAAGGCGCTGCAGCGCCGCTGGCGCGACCTGGGCCGCGCGCCCAAGGGCGAAGAGCAGGTCCTGTGGCGGGAGTTCCGGTCGCTGTGCGACGACATCTTCGCCAGCCGGGAGGCCGCCCGGGATGACCAGGCCCAGCACAACCGGGCCCGGCTGGATGCCATGCAGGCGCTGATCGACCGGCTCGACAGCTGGCACCCGACACACAGCCGCGAGGCCAGCGTGCTGGACGAGGCGGTGCGCGAGGCCACGGCACTCGAGCCCCTGCCGTCGGGACGGCGCAGCGAGGGCATGCGCCGCCGCTGGACCGGCATCGTGCGGGCCCGCCGCGAGCGCCTGGCCCGCCTGTCACTGGCCGAGGAGGCCACGCGTTGGCAGGCCATCCGGCCGCTGCTCAACGCCCATTTGCAGGCGGACGCCCGGCGCCTGGCCGGTGGCCCCGTCGAGCAGATCCCCCTCCCGCAAGGACTGGCCCTGCCAAGCGCGTTGCGGCATGCCCATGAACGTCGCAACGCCGCCCGCGAGTCCGCTGCAGAAGATGGGGTGGAGCAGCGACTGGCGCGCCTGCGTGCCCACCTGTCGCTGCTGGCCGGAGGTCGCGTCAACCAGCGAGACGACCCGCTGCGCCTGGCGATTCAGGTCGAACGCCTCAACGACAACCTGGGCCAGCCGACCTGCCGTGCCGAAGAGCTCCATCAGATACTGGCCGACCTGCTGGCCACCGGCCCGATGCCCGGGGGACTCTGGGAGCGCGAGGTAGGCGAGTTCGACCGCATGCTCGAGAGCCTGGCCGAGCTGCCCCCGCCCTGAGCCAGAAGGTCGCACATGAAAACACAGCGCGAGGCATCTGCCTCGCGCTGTCGTGTCTGCCGCCAGAATCACCGGCGGCAGGGGGTAATCGAGGGGCGAACGATCATCCCATGAACTGGCCACCGTTGATGTCGATGTTGGCGCCAGTGATAAAGCCCGACTCCTTGTCGGCGAGGAAGCTCACCAGGCGACCGATCTCTTCTGGCGTGCCGTAGCGCTTGACCGGGATGGTCTCGCGAATGGCCTCGCGCACCTTTTCCGGAATGTTCATGATCATGTCAGTGGCGATGTAGCCGGGGGACACCGTGTTCACGGTAATGCCCTTGGTGGCGGTCTCCTGGGCCAGCGACATGGTCAGGCCATGCATCCCCGCCTTGGCCGCGGCGTAGTTGACCTGGCCGAACTGGCCCTTGCGGCCGTTGATGGAAGAGATATTGATGATCCGACCATAGCCCTCCTCGAGCATGTCCCCGATCACGCTGCGGCAGGTGTTGAAGACGCTGTTGAGGTTGGTATCGATGACCTCGTGCCACTGGTCCGGCGTCATCTTCTTCATGGTGCCGTCCCGAGTGATCCCGGCACAGTTGACCAGCACGCTGACGGGCCCGTGGGTCTCACGGATCTCCTTCACGCCGGCCACGCAGGCATCGTAGTTGGTGAGGTCGATACCGGACAGCGCGATGTTGTCGTAACCCTCGGCCTTCTGGGTTTCCAGCCAGGCCTTGGCCTTCTCTGGATTGTGATATCCCGCAACCACCTTGTAGCCGTGCGAGGCCAGCGTACGACAGATGGCGCTGCCGATACCCCCGGTACCACCGGTGACCCATGCGACGGGTGCTTGAGTTGTCATTGACTACCTCCCTGATATGCATGACATCTTGCCTGGCGTGGCGCCAGGCAGGCCATCACCAGTCTTATTCGTTGACCTGTCACTATGATGACAGCAAAGAAAGTATGGACCAGGGAACGCCCTCGGAGCGAGCGTTTGAAATCGAACCTTGACCAAAGGCGTATAGCCTGTAGAATACGCCTCACGTTGATGCGGGGTGGAGCAGTCTGGTAGCTCGTCGGGCTCATAACCCGAAGGTCATCGGTTCAAATCCGGTCCCCGCTACCATCTTCAGAAAAGGCCAGAACCTTCGGGTTCTGGCCTTTTTGCTGTGATCTCCTGAAGCGAGCGACTGTGACACCATCACAACACCGAACAGGTCATCGGTTCCCTGTCGCTTCACATTCAGCGGAGCCCGCTACCTGACTCCCTCTCCCTTGATGACGGGCCCATGCCCAGCCAATCGATGCCCGGCAGCTTGAGCACCAGACGTCGCGGAGCGATCCCCAGGGTCAGCCCCAGCAGGCCACCCAGCGAGATGGTGACGCCGCGACAAGCCGGCTCCCCTTGAAGTCGCGGGCGACCACCCGCATCTGTTAGACGAACTCATTCCACGCAAGGCCAGTGATCATGCCCATCGTCGACCCCCGTACCGGTGAGCCGCTCACCGATGACCTCCCTGCCGGCGAGAATGCCGACGCCCCCTCTTCCGGTGGCCAGAACGCCGAGATGATCGTCGACGTCGACGCCAGCAACATCCAGCAGCTGCTCGAGACCTCGATGCAGGTGCCCGTGCTGCTCGACTGCTGGGCCCCCTGGTGCGAGCCCTGCAAGAACCTGATGCCGATCCTCGAGAAGCTGGCCCGCGAGTACCAGGGGGCCTTCATACTCGCCAAGCTCAACATCGACGAGAACCAGGAGATCGCCGGCCAGCTCGGCGTGCGCTCGGTGCCCGACGTCAAGCTGATCAGCCAGGGCGGCCTGGTCGACCACTTCCAGGGCGCCCTGCCCGAGAAACAGGTGCGTGAGTGGCTGGGGCGCTACTTCCCGGCGCCGGAAGAGGCTCCGGCGAGCCCCGAGGACCAGGCCGCCGAGGCCCTGGCTGCCGGCGATGCCGCTACCGCTCGGAGCATCTACCAGGAGCTGGTGCAGCAGTACCCACAGCACACCCCTTATCAGGTGGACTTGGCCCGCGCCCTGGCAGCCGAGGACCAGGTCGAGGAGGCTCGCACCCTGCTGGACAACCTCCCCCCGGAAGAGCGCGATGCCGCCCCGGCCCGCGGCGTGCGCGCCAGCATCGAGTTCGGCGAGCAGGCGCCCTCCGCGGAGGAGCTGGCGGCCCTGGAGGGGCGTGACGACAGCGAGGCCCAGTACAAGCGTGCCCTGCGCCAGGTGGCCGATGGGCAGTACGAGGCCGGCCTGGACGCCCTGCTGGCGCTGATGAAGCGCGACCGTGCCTATGGCGACGATGCCGCCCGCCGCACCCTGCTGCAGGTCTTCGATGCCCTGGGCGCCGATCACCCGCTGACGGTCGCCTATCGCCGCAAGCTGTTTGCGCTGCTTTACTGAAGCTGGAAGCTGGAAGAGCGGCGCTTCGCGCCTGGAAGCTGGAAGAATGCGGCTGCGCGGCATGCCCCCCATACCTTGGGGTGTGGGGTTTTCTTCCAGCTCTCGGCTTCAAGCTTCCAGCTTCAGCGCAGTACCCCATCCAGCCGGGTAAGCGCTTCCTCCAGCTGGGTGGCCGTGGTGCCGAAGTTGAGCCGCGCAAAGCCTGGCCAGCCGAAATCGGCCCCGTCGGAGAGCGCGACACCGGCCCACTCGAGCAGCAGCCGCTGCGGCGCGCCCTCCACACCCTCGAGTGCTCGCGCCTCGCGCAGGTCCAGCCAGGCCAGGTAGGTGGATTCGGGCGGGCTCATGGCAACGCCGGGCCAGCCGGCCACCCGTTCGATCAGTGTCTGGCGGTGGCTACGCAATACAGACAACAGTGCCTGCCGCCATGGCTCGCCATGGGCATGGGCGGCCTCGGCGGCAACCAGCCCCATGACATTGCCATCGGGGGTCAGCCCCTTGATGCCCCTGGCGAAGCGCCGCCGCAGGCCTACGTCGGGAATCACCGCGCAGGCCGTGGTAAGCCCCGCCAGATTGAAGGTCTTGGACGGCGCCCAGAGCGTCAGGGTGCGCGAGGCCAGCTCGGGGAACGCGGCTGCCAACGGCACATGCCGGGCCCCCTCGTCGAGCAGCAGGTCGCAGTGCAGTTCGTCGGAGACCACATACAGATCATGGCGTTCGACCAGTTCGGCCAGCCCCGCCAGCTCCTGGCGCGTCCACACTCGTCCGGTGGGATTGTGGGGGTGGCACCAGAGCAGCAGCCGGGTCTCGGGGGTGATCGCTGCCTCCAGGGCGTCAAGGTCGAGTCGCCACCACTCGCCTGGTGCAGCCGGGGCTTGCATCGCCGCCTGCTGCGGCATGCGCCCGGTGCGCTCGGCCACCCCAAGGAAGGGCGGATAGATGGGCGTCACCGTGAGCACGCCGTCCCCGGGCTCGGTCAGTGCCAGGCTCGCCATGTGCAGGGCCGGCACCACCCCCGGCAGCCACAGCTGCCAGCCGGGCTCGATGGCCCAGCCGTAGTGGTCGGCGCTCCAGGCGCAGAGGGTCTCGCGCAGCGAGTCAGGCACCTCGCCATAGCCGAAGACGCCATGCTCAACCCGCGCCCGCAGGGCCTCGATGACTGCAGGGGGCGAGACGAAGTCCATGTCGGCGACCCACAGCGGCAGCACGTCATCGTCGTAGCGATGCCATTTCTGCGAGGGCCAGTCGCCGCCCGACGGGTGGCGACGCTCGACGGGCGTGGCAAAATCGAATTCCATGTGTAATCCCCGATCCCAGAAGGCCAGCAAGATGCACGAGACCATGCCCCAAGACGGCTTCTATGCCAAGGTTCGTCGCGGCCTGCCCGCCCTGGTCGCCCAGTGGCTGACCCTCGGCCAGGGCGATGCCGACCGCCTGGCATTGCTGCTCGCCGAGACCGCCCGAGTGACCCGGCTCGGTCGCCCCGAGCAGACGCCGGATGGCGATACCCTCATCGAATGGAGTCGCCCCGACGGCGAGGAACCACCCTTCTGGGCAGCCCGTACGGCCACCTTCCTGCTGTCGCAGATGCCCGCCCGGCCAACGCCGGCCGATGACGAAGAAGCCTGTGCCTGGGCCTACTGCTGGCTGCGCAATCGCGACTTCGGGGACCTCGAGGCTGCCGAGCAGGCGCTGCCCGAGCACCTTCGCGAGCCGCTGGCTGCCGCACTGCGCGCCGCCTGGACGGATCTCAAGGGGCTGCGGCTGGTGTAGCCGGGCTGCGCCCGGCGCTGGAAGCTGGAAGCTGGAAGAGCGGCTGTGGGAGCGACGACCCATGCGCTCCCATCATGAGCCGGGAGCAGCCCAGTAGGAGCGAACTTCAGTTTGCGAAGGGTGGTGGTACCCAACCCGGGCGCCTGTCGGCGCCATTCGCGCAGCAAAGCCGGAGCGTGCGCTCCCACCAGGGGCGATGTGACCTAGCGTCGCTTCCCCGCCCGCTTCTTGGGGCGGAAGCCGGCAGGCTTGGTGGAGAGCCATGCGACGAAGGTCTGGATCTGCGGATGGGCCATCAACGCCTCTCGGCTGCGATAATGCTCGGCCAGGTCGCGCTCGCCGAGCACCGCATGCAGGTGCTTGTGGCAGGCGTGGCAGACCCAGAGGATGGCCGTCAGCCGCGCCACCCGGTCGAAGCGCTTTCGATAGCGCGCCTTGCCGTGCAGGGCCCGCGGAATGAGGTGGTGGCGGGTCAACGGCGCGACTCGCCCGCACAGTTCGCAGGTCTCGGGACGCGGCGGGGGCGTAAGGTCATGGCCGGCCATGCTGGCCTCCCGACATTCCAGGATTCACTCGAGAGATAAGGAAAACAGGATGGAAGTTCCCCTGAGCTGGCAACTGGCCAAGCTGCTGGTATCGATCGGCATGGTGCTCGGCCTCTCGGTGATCGCCGAGCGGGTCAGCACCCGCGTCGCCGGACTGCTCGCCGGCTACCCCCTGGGCACCGCCATCGCGCTGTTCTTCATCGGCCTGGAGATCTCTCCGGCCTTCGCCACCCAGGGTGCCGTGCATACACTGGCCGGCTTCACCGCCACCCTGGCGCTGGGCGGCGGCTACCTCCTCTGCGCCCGCCGCGATGGCATCCGTGGGGTGCTCGCCGGTACCGCGGGCGGATTTGCCGGCTGGCTGGCGGTGAGCCTGCTGCTGACCCAGGTGGAGTTCACTCGCCTGACCGGCACCCTGACCACCCTGGTTGCGATCATCGTGTTCATCCGGCTCTACCGTCGGGTGCCGGAAACCGCGACTCGCGCTCGCGGTGGCTTCAGCTGGGGGGCGCTAGGCCTGCGCGCCGCCCTGGCCGCCGGCATCATCTTCCTGATCACCGGTCTCGCTCACGTGATGCCGGCCGCCTGGGCCGGGGTCATGGCCGCCTTTCCGGTGACCATGTATCCCTTCCTGGTGATCCTGCACCTGACTCACGGTGCGGCGCCGGTCGCCACAGTGATCAAGCACTATCCGGCCGGGCTCGGCGCGCTGCTCTGGTATGCCCTCTGCGTCTCGCTGACCTACGACAGCCTGGGGCTGGTGCTGGGTACCCTGATCGGCTTCGCCGTCGCCACCGCCTGGCTGCTGGCCTGGACCCGCCTGCTGGCCTGGCGAGTCGCCCGCTTGGCCGCGCGCCCGACGGCCAGGGCTTGACCGAGCGCTTGCTCGGGGCAAAGCTATCTGGCCGACATGGATCATGAGGACCGCCCACGATGTTTACCCGTACCATCGAACCCGCCTTCTACGACACGGATGCCCTGGGCCACGTCAACAACACCCGGCTGCCGGCCTGGTTCGAGCTGGCCCGCAATGACCTCTTCCGACTGTTCACGCCGGACCTGGACCCGCGTAAGTGGCGCCTGATCATGGCGCGCATGGAAGTCGACTACCGGGCCGAGCTGCAGTACGGCCGCGAGATCGAGATCCGCACCTATCTCTCGCGGCTCGGTAACAGCTCCTTCACGGTGAGCCAGGAGGCGCGCCAGGATGGCCTGCTGACCAACCTTGGCCATACCGTGTTGGTGCATTTCGACCATACGACCAAGAAGGCCATCCCCATCGAGGGCGAGCTGCGCGAGGCCCTCGAGGCTCACCTCCAGGCGGAGCCGGAAGACGCATGACCCCGGCGGTGAAGGTCCTCGAAAAGGCCGGGGTCGCATTCACCCTGGCCGAGTACGACCACGACCCGCGAAGCCCGGCCTATGGCGAGGAAGCCGCGCGGACGCTGGGCCTGTCGCCCGATGCGGTGTTCAAGACCCTGCTCGCCCGGCTCGACGACGGCCGCCTGGTGATGGCCATCGTGCCGGTCTCCGCCCAGCTCGATCTCAAGGCCCTGGCGCGGGCAGCCGGAGGCCGCAAGGCCAGCCTCGCCGACCCCGCCGATGCCGAGCGGGCTACCGGCTACATGGTCGGTGGCATCAGCCCACTGGGCCAGAAGAAACGCCTGCCCGCCTTCCTCGATGTCGCCGCCGAGCACCTCACGACTCTGCACGTCAGCGGTGGCCGCCGCGGGCTGGAAATCTGCCTGGCCCCGGACGACCTGGCGCACCTTACCGGGGCCCGTCTCGCGGCCCTGGCACGGCGCTGAATCGCCGCCGAGCCGAACCCTGGCCGACGGTGTCACACCGTAGCCGCCATCCAACGACGGGAGCCGCTCATGGCCATCCGCTACACCCTCTGGCTGGACCCGGACGACACCCCCCGGCATCGCGCCGTCGAGGCCGACCTGAAGCGCTACTTCATCGCGCGTTTCGCCGACTATCCGCACATCCGCTTGTTTGGTGCCGACCCTTACGATTATGATGCGCCGTTCAATCGCCTCTATGACGTGCTGATGGCGCGAGCCGGCGAGTACTGCGAGCGGGAATGGCGCTATGTCCCCACCCCCGAGCAGCTCAACCGCGCCTTCTTCCTCGCCGTGGGGGATTCAAACAAGTTCGTACGGGACAACGACGATGGTGATCCGCACCGATCTGGACCCTGATGCACGGCAGCTGGCCATCATCGCCGAGCAGCTCGGCCGCGAGCCCCGCGGCATCGAGGCCCTGGCCGCCACCGACGGCGAGGGCACGCCACTGGTGCTGCGCATGGCGCCCATCGTCGACGGCAAACCTTTCCCGACGCTCTACTGGCTCTGCTCCGAGCGTCTCAAGGTCGAGATCTCGCATATCGAGGCCGCCGGGGTGATTAAACAGCTGGAGACCCGCCTGCAGCAGGATCCCGACTTCCTGGCCGCCTACCACCGCAGCCATGACGCCTATGTGGCGGACCGCTGGGCCTACATGAGCGAGGCCCAGAGGGCCGAGATCACCCGGCTGGGCTATGAGGGCGTTCTCACCGAGCGTGGCATCGGCGGCATCACCAACCGGGACCAGGTGCGCTGCCTGCACACCCAGTACGCCCACCATCTCTGCGGCGAGAACGTCATCGGCCAGTGGCTCGACGCGCACTACGGGGTAGCCGACTGCCTGCCCTGACCACGACAACACCCCATACTCTGACCCCCTACCAAGGAGATCCCCGGATGTACCTGGATACCCATGTGATTGCCAGTCTTGCGCTGATCGCCAGCATGCTCGTTATCAGCGGCGTGGGCGTGAAGCTGCTGCGCCAGGCCATGAAGCGCGATGCTGCGGGCTCTCGCT
The DNA here is from genome assembly GCF_031581305.1 of Halomonas sp. Taxonomy (GTDB): domain Bacteria; phylum Pseudomonadota; class Gammaproteobacteria; order Pseudomonadales; family Halomonadaceae; genus Halomonas. Next base: position 6,363 of record NZ_JAVLBC010000055.1, on the reverse strand, counting down.
GAGCCGGCCAGCTCGCACACCACCAGGGGCGCCTTTTCGGCGCCCCTGGCGTTTCCAGGCTTTCGAGCCCCCGGCGGCCGCCAGGATGATCTTACGAGGAGGAGAACATGTCGAGATTCTGCATCTATCTGGGGTCCCGGGAAGGCCGGGACCCGCAATTCCTGGAGGCCGCGCCTCGACTAGGCACCGAGCTGGCCCAGCGCGGCCACGGACTGGTCTACGGCGGTGCCCGCGTCGGCCTGATGGGCAGCCTGGCCGATGCCGTGATGGCGGCCGGCGGCGAGGCCATCGGCGTGATGCCCGACCACCTGGTCGAGCGCGAGCAGGCCCACCATGGCCTGACCGAGCTCGTGCGGGTCCGTAACATGCACGAGCGCAAGGCGAGCATGGCGGCCCATGCCGATGCCTTCATCATGCTGCCCGGCGGTATCGGCACCCTGGAAGAGTTCTTCGAGGCCTGGACCTGGCGCTACCTGGGCCTGCACGACAAACCTATCGGCGTGCTCGATACCGCTGGCTTCTATGCTCCGTTGCTGGCCTTCCTGGACAATACCGTGGAACACGGCTTCCTCAATGGCCGAACCCGTGCCGAGCTGGTCGATGCCACCGAGCCCGCCGAGTTACTGGATGCGCTGGAGCGTCGGCTGGCCACGATAGGGTGACCCGCCAGGGGGCCGTCACCCGCCGCCCCTTGCGTTCCTATCACACCGCACAGGAGGCCCTTATGCATGTCATCGTCATCGAGGGAGATCGCTTGTCGTGGCACGCGCTGGCCCCGCTGGCCGATCCGCGAGACCCAGGTGGACCACGCCCAGATGCAGGACGACACCACTATCGGCAAGGTGCTGCTCTCGACCAGCGGCGAGGAAGTGAGCCAGACGTCAGGCGCTGGCGGCGAGTGTGTGCAGGTAGGTGAGCTGCAGCAGGCGGGCATCCTCGCCGGCCCGGTGCCGATGGATGCCGTGCTCACGGATGATCGCTTCCTTGGTCCGACTCCACAGGGCCTGCTGCGCCTCGCTGAGCAGGATGCGCAACGCCTCGAGCCGGAAGGCCGGCAGCATGCCGGCATGATGGAAGAGCAGCGACAGCCAGGTATTGTCGTAGCCCCAGCTGTCGCTGTAGGCGATACCGACCTCGCCCAGTTCGTCATTGAGCCAGCGAGCCACCTGGCGCACCGGATACCCTTCGCGCTCCAGCCGCCCGCGACTGATGCCGTGCAGCAGTTCGGCCTTGGGATCCCAGTGCGTCCACTCGCTCAGCGGCTGAATGAGGAAGGCACAGGTGCTGCCATCGGCGCGGGCCAGGCCGACCTCAATGGGGTAGCTGCCGCGCCCGAAGCCGGACGCCTCGATATCCAGCAGTGTGGGTAGCGTCACGGGCGGGAAGTCCTTGGTCGAGTTGGCCGATGGCAGGGAGAGACGAGCGACTAGTGTCGCGTCTCGCCTTCGGCCCTGTCCAGCGAGCCGGCAAGCCCCGCCAGGCGGTCGGCCAGGGTCTGCCAGTGCCTGGCCTTCTCGGTATCCACCGGCAGCGCCAGCTCACCGTTGCGGTAGGCACGCGCCAGGCGAGTCGCCGCCAAGGGATGGCCCGCCTCGCCCGCACGCGCGTACCAGGTCACGGCATGGTCGTCGCGGCGCGGATACTGGGCGCAACCGTGCTCGCGGATCTGCCCGGCCTGGTACTGGGCCTTGGCATCCCCGGCATGAGCCGCCTCGAACACGTAGCGCGCCCCACGGGCCTTGTCCTGGGGACTGACGCCGCGGTGAAAGAGCATATGACCATACTGCGACAGCGCCGCCGGATGCCCGGCATCGGCACAGCGCTGGAAGAGGTGCATGGTCAGGCGCTGAGTCCGCGGCGAGCGGGGCAGCCAGCGCGTATGGAACAGCTGCTGTGCAAGCCGGTACTCGAGCCGGGTGAACAGTGAGGATGCCTCTGACATGGCAACAACCCTGCGTCCAGTGGTGCGGAAGTAATACCGGCCACATCCTGTGGCCGGTATCGCTTCCTGCGGAAAACGGTGGCCCTGCGGACTCCGCCGGGGCAACGGGGAGGCAAGCATACGCCCGCCCCGGCAGTGACTCAACCCCGGGATTTGCCGCCCCGCCTGGCCCCGGCTACCATGCCCGGTCAACCCCTTCGAGCAGTCCTGCCAGGAGTGACGAATGCAGACGCGACCGCTAGGCGATACCGGCATCGAGGTCAGCCGCCTGTGCCTCGGCACCATGACCTTCGGCGAGCAGAATAGCGAGGCCGAGGCCCACGAGCAGCTCGACCGTGCCGTGGCCTTCGGCATCGACTTCATCGATACCGCCGAGATGTATCCAGTGCCTCCCAGGGCCGAGACCCAGGGGCGCACCGAGACCTATATCGGCAGCTGGCTCAAGCGCCGCGGCTGCCGCGACGACGTGATCATCGCCACCAAGGCCACCGGACCGGGTCTCGATCATGTTCGCGGCGGCCCACGGCTGACTCGCGAGCACCTGCACCAGGCCATCGACGAGAGTCTCGCCCGGCTGCAGACCGACTACGTGGACCTCTATCAGCTGCACTGGCCCGACCGGAAGGCCAACTTCTTCGGCAGGCTTGGTTATGAGCCTGACCCGGAGGAGGACGCCACGCCGCTGGAGGAGACGCTGTCGGCACTCAAGGAGCTGGTGGATGCCGGCAAGGTGCGCGCCATCGGGCTCTCCAACGACACCCCCTGGGGCGTGATGCGCGCCCTGCAGTTGGCCGACTCTCTGGGCCTGCCGCGGGTCGCGAGCATCCAGAACCCCTACAGCCTGCTCAACCGGACCTTCGAGGTAGGGCTGGCCGAGATCGCCCACCGCGAGGGGGTGGGGCTGCTGGCCTACTCGCCGCTGGCCTTCGGCATGCTGTCCGGCAAATATCTGGATGGCGCTCGACCGGCCGGGGCCCGGCTGACCCTGTTTGAGCGCTTCCAGCGCTACACCAACCCGCTGGCCGAGGCGGCGACTGCCGAGTATGTGAAGATCGCTCACGACCATGGCCTGGACCCGGCCCGGATGGCCCTGGCCTACGTCAACTCGCGACCCTTCCTGACCAGCAACATCATCGGCGCCACCACCATGGATCAGCTGGAGAGCAACCTGGCCAGCGAGGCCCTGCGACTCGACGCCGAGGTACTGGAGGCCATCGAGGCCGTTCACCAGCGCATCCCCAACCCTGCGCCCTGACCCGGCAACGCCGGGCGATGGGCTATCGCCCCGATAGCCCATCGCCCCCGGACTGCTTGGTATACTGCCTTTGCAATGTCATCAGGCCACCCCTTACAGGTACAGGAGCGCCCCATGCTGAGCGTGATCTCGCCCGCCAAGACGCTGGACTTCGAGGCCCCGGCCACCACGACCCAGCATACCCAGCCGGACCACCTCGACCGCAGCCAAGCGCTGATCGAGATCCTGCGCGACTATTCGCCTCAGCGGCTCAGCGAGCTAATGGGCATCAGCGACAAGCTGGCCGGGCTCAATGCCGCACGCTTCGCCGAATGGCATACCCCCTTCACGCCCGACAACGCCAAGCCCGCCGCCCAGGCCTTCCAGGGCGATGTCTATACGGGCCTCCAGGCCGACACCTTCAGCGACGATGACAACGCGTTTGCACAGAAGCATCTGCGTATCCTCTCGGGCCTCTACGGCCTGCTGCGCCCCCTGGACCTGATCCAGCCCTATCGCCTGGAGATGGGCACCAAGCTTGAGAACCCTGACGGCCGCGACCTCTACGCCTTCTGGAAGACAACCCTCACCGCGGAGCTCGAGCGCGCCGTGGCGGACAGCGGCAGCCCGGTGCTGGTCAACCTGGCCTCGAACGAGTACTTCAAGGCGATCGACACCAAGGCGCTCACCTCGCGGGTGATCACGCCGGTATTCAAGGACGAGAAGAACGGCAAGCTGAAGATCATCAGCTTCTATGCCAAGAAGGCCCGCGGTCTCATGGCCGCCTGGATGATCCGCGAGCGCCTGGATGATCCCGAAGGCCTAAAGGACTTCGATGTGGCGGGCTACGCGTACAACGCTGCCTTGTCCGAGGGTGATACCCTGGTCTTCACTCGCGCCGAGGGCGCTCAGCTGTAAGCGCGCTTCGCGCTGGTGAGCACTTCGCTTGTGAGGGGTGCTATTCACTTCTCACGATGACAGCACCGTAGGCCCGGTAAGCGACAGCGCACCGGGCAATCTCCTCCGCCGGATGCGCCTCCGGCTTATCCGGCCTACGGCCTTTATTTACAGCCAGGCTATGAAAATATCAGGGGACGTGCCGAGCGCGCCCTGAGAAAGCGACGATGGGCCTGCTTGAAGCGCGCATCGTCGCAGCGGTGGAGCCACTCGTAGGCGACCATGTCGGCACTCACCGGCACAGCACCGGCCTGCACCATCCGCTCCTTGGCCAGCCGCGCCTCAGCAGACCGCCGGCTGGCGCAGGCCTCCACCAGCCAATAGACCTCGTAGCCCGCTTCCAGCAAGCCAAGGCCGGTCTGCATCACGCAGATATGGGCCTCGGTGCCACACAGCACCACCTGGCGACGATCACTGGCGGCCATGGCCTCGGCAAACGCCGGCTCGGCATGGGCGTCGAAGTGGACCTTGTGCCAGAGGCGATGCGCCGGCAACGCCTCGAGCAGCCGCGGTTCACTGCCCCCCAGCCCCTCGGGATACTGCTCGGTGACCCACACCGGCACCTCGAGCTCGCCGGCCATGCCGCCCAGCCAGGCGGCCTCGGTTACCGCCTGGTCGCCATGTTCGATGACCGGCAGCAGGCCGGCCTGCAGATCAACGATCAGCAACAGGCTCTTCTCTCGCATCAGGCGCATCGGTGGCCCCTCTCTTTAGTAGTCGTGGCTGATCAGCATAGCCGCTAGAATGGACGCTTCCGACCCCTTATCCCCCTTCCCCGATGGAGAACCCCCTGATGCGTCACCTTCTCGTCATGCTCGTGGTCGGCGTGCTGGGCTTCGGCCTGGCCGTGGATCATGCCGATGCCCGCCGCCTGGGTGGCGGCAAGAGCTTCGGCAGCCAGTCCCGCAGTGTGCAGCAGGCGCCCGCTGCCACCTCGACCCGGGACGCCGCCGGCAACCGCGCTACCCAGGCGCGCCCCGGCTCACGGATGGGCGGCATGCTCGGCGGCCTGCTGGCGGGAGGCCTGCTTGCCGCGCTCTTCTTCGGTGGTGCCTTCGACGAGCTGCGCCTGATGGACATCCTGCTGGTCGCCGGTGCAGCCTTCCTGCTCTTAAAGCTGTTCGCCCGGCGCCGGCCGGTCATGGCCGATGGGCCGGGCCAGCCGGATGTCTCGACAGCAACTCAGCACTTCCAGGCCGAGCAGGCGCCGCTGGGTAGCGGTGCTGCCTTCGCCTCGGAGCCCGTGTGGTTCGACCGCCAACGCTTCCTCGGCGGCGCCAAGGAGCATTTCATGACCCTGCAGCGCGCCTGGGACAACAACGACTTCGGCGGCATCCAGGAGTACGTGACGCCGGAGCTCTTCAACCTGCTGCGTGAGGAGCGTGACCGGCAACCGGCCAACAACCGCACCGAGATCGTGCGGCTGTTCGCCGAACTCGGCGACATTCGTGAGGTGGGCCAGGAGGCCGAGGCCACGGTGATCTTCCATGGCATCATCGCCGAGAACGGTGAAGAGAACGAGTTCAACGAGACCTGGCACCTGACTCGCCAGTTGCGCGACGACGCCCCCTGGTACCTGCAGGGGATCGAGCAGAACCCCGGTGCCTGACGCCGCCACGAACGGATAGGCCAATACACAATAGGCCGGGCAATAGGCCCGGCCTCTTCATTGCTTTATCCGCCAGCGGAGACGGGGAATCAGTTCTGGGTGTCTTCGGCCGCCTCTTCCATCTCCTCGCCCATTTCCTCCATGCCTTCACCCATCTCTTCCATGGACTCGTCGATGCTCTCGCCTGCTTCTTCGGCTGGCCCCTGTTCCTCCTCACAGGCGACTAGGCCGGTACCCAGCAGAGCGATCAACAGCGCCAGACTCAGCTTACGCATCATCTCGTTCTTCATGCTCATCTCCTTTTGAGTCATCCGAATTTTTCTTTGGTGTCGTGCTGGAAAACCCTAACCGCTGACGGACGGCCTTTCCACTCCGGATTGCAACATTATGTAATGGCGTGAAGGCCAGACATAAAAAACCCCGTGCTCTTTCGAACACGGGGGTTTCTCGGGATAGGTGCCTGACGATGATCGCGCCGGGCTTCCGGGGGGCGGCGCTCCGCGACGCTTCATGGGGAGGCCCCCGGAACGACGAAACCCCGACCAATGGCCGGGGTTTCTGAATAAGTGCCTGACGATGACCTACTCTCGCATGGGGAGACCCCACACTACCATCGGCGCT
>NZ_JAVLBC010000054.1:0-16288 GCF_031581305.1 Halomonas sp. | reverse complement strand
CTCGCCTCCCTGGCGGTGGTGGGCCTGCACCTGTGGCAGCGCAACGCCCTGCTGTCGATCATCGGTGGCACCGGCGCCTACATGGCGATGGTGCAGCTGGGCTGGACACCATAAACTTAGCGGAAAATATCCACTGCCCAGTCCGTTCGGGGTATTGAGCTCGACCCGGCGAGCGGCGACCATGGCACAAAATCCGAGGAGAAGGTCATGACACGCAAGATTGCCGACATCCGGCGCGACTACGAAGGCGGCCAGCTCGACGAGTCTGCCACCCCCGACGAGCCCATGGCGCTGTTCGACGAGTGGCTGACCCTGGCGCTGGATGCTGAGGGGGACGACGGTAATGCCATGACCCTGGCCACGGCCGACAGCCAGGGGCGCCCCCATGCCCGCGTGTTACTGCTCAAGGGCGTCGACGACCAGGGGCTGACCTTCTATACCAATTACCACAGCCACAAGGGCAGTGAACTGACCAACGTGCCCCATGCAGCCCTGGTCTTCTGGTGGCCGTCGCTCTCTCGCCAGGTGCGGGTCGAGGGGCGTGTTGAGCAGGTCGCCCCCGAGGAGTCGGATGCCTATTTCGCCAGCCGTCCACGCGGCAGCCAGCTGGGTGCCTGGGTGGCCACCCAAAGTGTGGTGATCCCGGACCGCACCTGGCTCGCGGAGCGCGAACAGCGCTTCGAGCGCGCCTACGAGGGGCAGGAAATCCCCCGCCCCATCCATTGGGGCGGCTATCGGGTGGTTCCTGACATGATCGAGTTCTGGCAGGGGCAACCGAGTCGGCTCCACGACCGCATCCGCTACGAGCGGCGCGACGGTAGCTGGCACCGTTTCCGCCTGGCGCCCTGAACGCGGGCGCTTGCTCCCGACGCACGGTCCCGCCACTCGGTGGGGCCATCGTCCTTCCGGCGGCCGGTTCAGTCCGGCAGGCTCTCCAGGCGGTGTCGTTGCCAGTCGCTCTCCGGCTCGTTGAGCCGCAGTACCGCATCGACCACCTGCTCCTCCATGTTGTAGCGCAGTTTGAAGCCCAGGTGCTTCATCAGCGCCCGCATCGGATGGTTATCGACCATGATCTTGCCGATCATTTCGAGGGTCCCCACGCTCTTGCAGTAGCTGATCATCTTCTCCATCAGCAGGCTGCCGATGCCCAGCCCCTGGAGGTCGTCACGGATGATGACCGAAAACTCGGTACGAATATTGTCCGGGTCATTCCACACCCGGACTACGCCGAGCATTTCCTTGCTGCCGTCATCGCGGAGGTGCTCGGCGATGAAGGCCATCTGCCGGTCGTAGTTGATGTGCGATAGAATCGACAGGTCTCGCTGGGTCAGGTCGGCCTTGTTGTGGAAGTAGCGAAAACGAATGCTCTCCTCTGAGAGTTGCTCATGGAAACGGGTGATCAGCGGCGCATCCTCGGCCCGGATCGGGCGAACCTCGACCTGCCAACCGTTCTTGAGCGTCACCCACTCCCGCAGCTCTTCGGGATAGGGCATGATCGCGAAGCGTGCAGGGGGACCGAGGTCCATGGCGAAGTCCACTGCCACCACGCCATCGCGATTCAGCAGCAGTGGATTGAGCTCCAGGCCGCGCAGCTGCGGCAGGTCGCTGGCCATCTGCGACAACTTCACCAGCAATTCGCAGAGCCGCTCCAGGTCGCGTTCGGGATGGCTGGAGTGTTCCCGGATCAATCGAGCGGCGTGGGTACGACCCACCACGTCCGCGGCCAGGCTCATGTTGAGCGGCGGCAGCGCTACCTGGCGGTCAGCCAGGATGTTGGCCTTGTAGCCGCCGATACCGAAGACGATCACCGGTCCGAAGATCGGATCACGGGTAATGCCGGCACATAGCTGCATGGAGTGCTTGCCGCGCTGCATGGCCTGTAGGCAGTATTCGCGCACCGCGAAGTCCGGAAATTTCTCCTTCACCTTGTCGCTCAGCCGTCCCACGGCGTCGGCGACCTGGGCCGGGCCCGCCAGGTCCTGGATCAGGCCGGCAGAGATCTTGTGGGGATGTTGGCGGTAGCGGAAGGGGCGGCAGTTGCCTTCGTGGATCACCTTGAGGGCCATGGGACCCTCGAAGGCGGCAGCAGCCTCGCTGGCCCCCTCGGCGGACTGTGGGTAGCGGCTCGGCGCCACCGGCAGTCCGTAGGCCTCCAGCACTCGGGCCGTCTCGGAGTGCACCAGACACTCGCGCCCCGCCTCGCGTGCCTCCTCGATCAGCGACCGGCAGCGCCGACGAATATCCAGGGTGGTGGTGAAGGGCAGGCTCGGCGGGGTTTCCTGGAGCAGTGCCTGCACCCGCTGGTAGTCGACCATATGCATGAAGGCCTTTATCGCCTTCTCCGGGGAGATGTAGGTGGGAATGCCGGCCAGGTTGCACTCGTGACGTGCCGAGAGTGCCTCCTCCAGGCCCATCCAGCTGGTCAGCAGGTTGCGCCGGAAGCGTTTGCGTGCGGCGATGATCGCCTGGGCGGTGGTTTTTGACGGGGCCATGCGAGTCGGGGCATGGACGACCAGTACGGCATCCACGCCCCGGTCTGCCGCCACGATCTCCAGCGCTTCCACGAGTCGCTCTGGGGTGGCATTGCCGCCCAGGTCCACCGGGTTCTCGCCGGGCTTGCTCATGTCGAAGTCGTCGCGGCGCAGGGCCTCACGAGTCTCCTCACTGAAGCGGGCCAGTTTGCCCCCGGCGTTGATCAGCTTGTCGATGGCCAGCATCGCCGGCCCCAGACCGTTGGAGACAATGGCCAGGCGGTCCCCCTTCAGGGGCCTCATGCGTGAAAGCGTCTCCAGGGCATCGAACAGCTCGTCGGAGTCATCAACCCTGACCACCCCCGCCCGGGCGAAGGCCGCATTGAAGACCTGGTCACGATTGGCGATACCGGGCGTGGGCGGCAGGCCGGAAATGTCGGACTCCGCGGTACGCCCGCTCTTGATGGCCAGTACCAGCCGGTTGCGCGAGGCATCGCGCAGCGCGGTCATGAAGTGCTGGGCATCCATGATGCGTTCGAGATGAAGGAGGATCGCCTGGGCGGGCGAGAACTGGTTGATATAGTCCATCAGGTCGGGCAGCAGGACGTCGACGCTGTCTCCCACCGTGAGCAGATGCGAGAAGCCGATGCCGCGGCCGGCAGCCCAGTCGATCATGGCATTGCCGAGCATGCCCGACTGGCCCAGATAGGCCACACGGCCAGCCTTCACCGGCTGGCTGGCATAGGAGGCGTTGAGCTTGCGCCCCGGGACGATCAGCCCCATGCACTCGGGTCCGAGGACGCGGATGCCCGATGCCCTGGCGGCGGCGAGCATGCGACTGCGGAGCGAGCCCTTGTCGCCACGCGCATCATCGAGGTGGGCACCGCCGGAGAGCACCAGCGTGGCCTTGACGCCGAAGCGCCCGAGTCTCTCGATCAGGCCCGGCACCGTCTCCACCGGCGAGCAGATCACGGTCAGGTCGGGCACCTCGGGCAGCTGCGAGACCCGGCTGACGCAGGGCATCGCGAAGACCGACTCATAGCCCTTGGGATTGACCGCCCACACACGGCCGGCAAAGCCGCCTTCCCGGAGGTTGCGGATTACCAGGCCGCCCATGGAGTGGGGCTTCTCGGAGGCCCCGATCACCGCGATGGTCGCGGGCTCGAAGAAGTGGCGCAGGAAGCGGGTGCTCAAGCAGGATCCTCCCTGAAGGAACGTTGCCCTTCATTGTGTACGACTTATTGACACTGTTCTGCAAGCGGGCGTCACGATTAAGGTGGTCTCAGTCACTTCGGAGCCAGTGCATGATCACCGCCTACATTACTCACCCCGACTGCCACTTGCACCACATGGGCCCCGAACATCCCGAGAGCCCGCTGCGGCTGGATGCCATCCGAGCGCGGCTGATGCTCTCCGGTGTGTTGCAGCAGACCATGCAGTCCGAGGCCCGGGAGGCCACCGAGGAGCAGCTCGCCCGGGTCCACCCTCTTCGCCACCTGCGGGCCCTGGACAAGTGCGTCCCTGAGCATGGCATCGTCACCCTCGACAGTGACACCATGATGAACCCGAACAGCCTGAAAGCGGCAAGGGTGGCGGCTGGCGCTGTCGTGAGGGGTGTCGACCAGGTGTTCCGCCACCAGGCCGACAACGTCTTCTGCGCGGTGCGCCCCCCGGGGCACCATGCCGAGGCCACCGACGCCATGGGCTTCTGCTTTTACAACAACGTGGCAGTGGGCGCGGCGCATGCCAGAGACAAGTACGGGGCTCGCCGGATCGCCATCCTCGACTTCGACGTGCACCAGTGCAACGGCACCATTGACATCTTCAAGGATGATCCCGAGGTGCTGGTCTGCACCAGCTTCCAGTTCCCCTTCTATCCCTGGCGCTACCTGCGCAACGAATGGCAGAACGTGGTCAATACGCCCTTGTCCGTCGGCACCGACAGCGCTGCCTTCCGCCAGGCGATCGAGGACGACTGGCTACCTGCCCTGCATGCCTTCAAGCCGGAGATCGTGCTCGTCTCGGCGGGCTTCGACGCCCACCGCGAGGACCCCATGGCGGAGCTCTGCCTGGAGGACGAGGACTATCACTGGGTCACTCACATGGCACTGGAGATCGCCGCCCTTTATGCCGATGGCCGCCTGGTGTCGGTGCTGGAAGGCGGCTATGACCTGGATTCCCTGGGTCGTTGTGCCGAGGCGCACCTCAAGGCCCTGCTCGGGCTGCCCTTCGGCGATTGACCCGCCCGTTTCCCGGTATCGGGAAACACGCCTCTCACCCGCCTCTCCACGACAAGCGCGTTCTCACCGCGCATGGCGGGGTCATTGACGTGGGGCAGCGAACGGCGGTTGTGGTAGGCTTGGGGAAATCTCGTTTCCGATAGTGAACAGCGCATGCCCGCCACCACCGATCAGGACGCCGCCCTGCGCATTGCCGCCGGCCGCAAGCCCTTCGTCGAACCCCAGCGCCTCGGCGAACGCCTCAAGGAAATTCGCCTGGCGCACCATTGGACACTGGAGGACGTCAGCCAGCGCACCGGCCTGGCACGTTCCACCCTCTCCAAGATCGAGAACGACCAGATCTCTCCCACCTTCACGGCAGTACAAAAGCTGATCAACGGCCTGGGCATTGACCTGCCCCAGCTGCTCTCGCCCCCCCGGGTCCAGCCCCGCACCATGGGGCGGCGCGATCTCACTCGCCGAGGCGAGGGTCAGCGCCACCCTACCCCGACCTACGAGCATGAGCTGCTCAGCTGTGAGCTCGCCCAGAAGCGCATGATTCCCTTCAAGACCATCGTACGGGCTCGCGCCTTCAACGAGTTCAGCGAATGGGTACGCCACGACGGCGAGGAGTTCCTGATGGTGCTCGATGGCGAGATCCTGCTCTACACCGAGTACTACGAGCCGCTGGCCTTGGTCAGCGGCGACAGCATTTACTTCGACAGCGCCATGGGCCATGCCCTGGCCTCCGTCAGTGAGGCCGATGCCGTGGTGCTGTCAGTCTGTACGCGGGGCGATGGCAGCGCCTGAGACTCACGCCCGTACCCGGTCCCCCGGGCGACGCGCCGGCACGGCATCGAGCTCGAGCCGGCCCGCCCCATGGATCGCCTGGAAGTGGCGCCCCTTGGCGCGAGCGATCAGCAGCACGCCGAAGCGCTCAGCCAGCTCCACCCCCTTCTGAGTCACGCCCGATCGTGACACCAGGACCCCGATCCCCATCTGCGCCACCTTGAGCACCATCTCCGAGGTCAACCGTCCGGTGGTGTAGAAGATGTCGGCATCAGTGCTATCCGCCGCCGCCAGCCATTGGCGGCCGGCCAGGGTGTCCACGGCATTGTGTCGCCCCACATCCTCGACAAAGTCCAGTACCGACTCCTGGCGACACAGCGCGCAGCCATGCACGGCACCGGCGCTGCGATAGGTCTCGTTGTAGGCGCCGAGGTTGTCGAGCAGCTGATAGAGGACTGACTGGCGCATCTCGGTGGCCGGCAACGGACGCAGCGAAGTCGCCTCGAGCAGCCGACCGAACACCGTCCCTTGACCGCAGCCGGTCGTCACCGTCCGCTGCCCCAGGCGCTCCTCCAGGTCCTCTGGCAAATGGCGGGTGACCACCGCGGCAACCTCCACTTCCCAGTCTACGTGTACCGCCTGGAGGTCCCGCTGATCAACCAGCAGTCCCTGGTTGCGCAGGTAGCCGATTACCAGGGCCTCGGGGTCGGCCCCTAGGGTCATCAGGGTGACGATCTCCCGCTTGTTGAGATAGACGGTCAACGCCCGTTCCGCGGCGATGGCCTGCCGCTTGGCCGCGCCGTACTCATCGAGCACCTCGATCTCCAGGGTGGCAGGCAGGCGTGCCTGGCTAAGGCTGATTTCGTGCATCCACGGCTCCTCGACAGAACGTTGATTGACGATGATGGCATTGTCTCTTTCTACTGTCTTTAATATATGGATATTCAGTGAAAGGCCCCAATCCAATGACATCGATTACCAGCCACCGCTCTCTCAGTTTCGATGTCGCCGGCGAGCCTCTCTTCATCAAGGGCTTTGCCACGACACGCTGGAGGATCATCGATCTTGCGCCCGGGCAGGCCGGTCCCTGGACACTAGACCTTCAACTCTACATGACCGAACGGGCTGCCTATCGCTTCAATTTGACCAGTGACACGCCTCGCCTGTTCGTGCGGGCCGGGGAGGCCGGTGCCAGACCAGCACCCGCGGCCATCACCGCCAGCCAGGACGTGGCCGCCGGCTGGCTCGATGGCGAGCATCAAGTCCTTGAGGTCGACATGCCGCTGGCGATACAGGCCTGGATAGAGGCCTACCTCGCCCATCGTGGCGAGGCCCCGGCGGAGGGGCGCAAGAAGAAGCGCAAGGGTGCCGGGCGCGCCCGGGAGATCGAAGCATGAGCCGGCTCGAGAGATGGTCACGACTCAAGCGGGGCGAAGTCCCGGCGTCATCGGAGATGTCGTTGCCGCCGCGTGGGACCGAGGCACAGCAGGGCAATCAGCCAGACCGGGAGCCGCTGGAAACTGATCACCCCGAACGAGCTGCTGCGCCGTCCGGTCCGCCAGCACCCGGCAGCCTCGATCACACCCTGCCGGATCCGGACACCCTCCCTGCCGGCAGCGACATCAAGGCCTACATGTCCTCTGGCGTCAGTCGCGGTCTCCGCAAACGCGCCCTACGGCGTCTCTTTGCCGCGGACCATTATGGCATCCGTGACGGTCTCGACGATTACGACGATGACTACCGGGAGAAGCTCCAACCCCTGGCCAGCGAAGTGGCCGAACGGCTGCGCAACTGGACTCGGCAGCACCTGGGCGATGACGAGGCACCGGCCGACCATGCCACCGAGACCAGCGAGGCATCACGCCCGGATGTAGCGCCGGGTTCCCCCGGACGAATGGCACCCGATGACGAGGCAGACATGGCCTCACGTGAGCAAACCGAGGACGAGAACCGCGAGGAACTTTCGGAAGAAGCCGGCCGCCCGAGCAGCACACCTTAGACCAAGGGAGTGTTTGCACGCGGAGTCGATTCGACCAACACTGATAAATTAGCACTTCACAACAAGAACAAGTTCAATCTACACAACCCGACCGTGAGACTGCATGAACCAGCAAATCGATATCATGCCGATGGATGATGACCGTAACCGGCAGGCCCGGGAGGCGGCACGGCAGCGTGTCTCCTGGCCGGTCAATCTCACACCGGCCAGTGTCGGATACCATAGCGAAGGCCACGCCCTGGTGCTCGGCAACGAGCGCGACGTGCGGCGTGCAGCCCGTGCCCTTCATGACCGGGGGCTTCCAGCTCCGACCCTCCTCTTCACCGAACCGGTCGACAACGGCGAGACGGACGAGGATGAAGCACTGCTCGCCGACACCGCCGGCATGACCAGCCAGCGGCTCTCACGGGCCCAGTCCCGTGCGATCGAACTCGAGGGCTACCTGGGGCACTTCTCGGCCCGCTTGGCCGGCGAGGGCGAAACGCTCGACTTGGCACGGGCACTGGCCGATCGCGAACATTTCGACCTGGTGCTCGACCTGAGCGAGACCCCGGTGCTGGACCTCGAACTGCCTCCACCCGGCTATACCGCTTTTTCCTGGCCGGACCCGCAACGCGATGAGCAGCTGGATGCGCTCGCCGCCCTGGTGGGCGACTTCGACAAGCCACGCTACTTCCAGATCGACAATGCGCTCTGCGCCCACTCTGCCAGCGGCTATACCGGCTGTACCCGCTGCCTGGAGGTCTGCCCGGCCGATGCCGTCCACAGCCACCAGGGACGGATCGAGGCCTGGATCGAGATCGATCCCTTCCGCTGCCATGGCGTCGGCAGCTGCAGCAGTGCCTGCCCCACTGGCGCGATCCAGTTCCGTCTTCCGGAGACCGCCCGCCAGCAGGAGACGCTGCTAGCCTGGCTAGAGGCCTATCGCGAAGCCGGCGGCACGGCACCGGTTGTGCGCTTCGCCGAAGTCGGTGACCTGGCAGGCGAAGAGGCTGCCGCGGGGCATATTCTCGATATTCCCCTCGAGGAGCTGGGAGCTGCTGGTCATGATCAGTGGCTGACCGCCCTGGCAGGCGGTGCCGCTGAAGTACGCATCCAAGGCCGTCCGGGTATGCCGGAACGACTCACGGCCTTCATCGATGACCAGCTGGCACAGGCTCACTCCCTGCTCAACGCCCTTGGCCATTCGCCGTCGCGGATCACCCGAGTGATGGCCGGTGACGAAGCCGCCCGTGACGCCCTGCCACAGGAGGCGCCGCTGGACGGTGAACCCCTGGTGTTCACCGACAATAACAAGCGCGACCGTCTCGATAGCGTGCTGGCCCACCTGGAGAGTCTTGGTGTTACCGACGGCCAGCGCCACGCCATGCCCGCTGGCGCCGCCTATGGTGGCCTGGCCGTCGATGGCGAGGCCTGCACGCTATGCTTCTCCTGCGTCTCCAATTGTCCCACTCCGGCTCTGGCGACCGGCGACGACCAACCGATGTTGAGCTTCCGCGAGGCGGACTGCGTGCAATGTGGGCTCTGCGCCGAGGCCTGCCCCGAGGATGCCATCACTCTGGTCCCCGGCTTTCTGGCCGACACGACTCGGCGCGAGCGGCAGGTCCAGCATCAGGAGGCGGCCTTCCCGTGCATTCGCTGCGGCAAGCCCTTCGCCACCGCGAGCACCGTCGCCACTCTCAAGGCCAAGCTAGCCGATCATCCCTATTTCGCCGGCGATGCCTTGACCCGCCTCGAGATGTGCGAGGACTGCCGGGTCAAGGATGTCTGGCAGGCCATGGCCCGCGACCCTGAATCGCAGCTGAAGGTATGAATCCATGAACGAGTTGAACGAGCGTGATGCCCTGCGAGCCGATGTCTACCGGCTGTTGGCGAGGCTACTGCGCGAAGCGCCCGACGCCTCGTTGCTCGACTGGCTCTCCGGGCTGGAAATCGAGCAGGACGGAACCGTGCTTGCCGAACGCTGGGCGGCGCTGGTCACCGCTGCCGGCGAGACCACGGTCGATGTCCTCGAGCGGGCCCATTTCCGCCATCTGGTCGGGGTGGTACAGGGTGACATCACACCCTATGCCTCCTGGTATCGCAACGGCGAGCTGATGGATGCGGCGCTGGTCGCCCTGCGTCGCGACCTCAAGGCACTGGGCTTTCAGCGTGCCGAGCATACTCGGGATCCGGAAGATCACCTGGCCGCCCTGTGCGAGGTGATGGCGATGCTTATCGAGACTCGCTCCCCGGCTGAGGCACGCTTCTTCATGATGCACCTCGCCCCATGGGCTGCGCACTGCCTGGCAGACCTTGGCCGGGTCGACACCCCCTTCCATGCGCACCTGGGGCTGCTCGGTCAGACCTTCATGGAAGTGGAGTCTCGGCGACTCGAGGCCGAGTCGTCCGAGGATCCCGTAAGGATCGTCGAACCCTGACGCCTCACATCGGACCGTGATGGCACAACCATAACAGGGCCCGGCAAGGGCCTCGGATAGCATGAGTAGAGGAGACATTCTTATGCCTAATACACGTAACCCGGAGCGCCGGCGCTTTCTCAAGACGCTCGGCATCGGTACCGCTGCTGCCGGTGCTGCGGCCGCGGTCGGCCATGTGACGTTGGCCCAGGCCGACGCCAAGCCGACGACGAAGGAGACCAGCCCTTCCCGCGAGTACCGGGAAACCCCTCACATTCGTGCCTTCTACGCTACCCTGCGTGACTGACGGCCCCGAGCCAGGAGAGAGATGCCATGCGTCTGACACCTAGATCCGACATTCCGAGGGCCGGTGGATTGGGGATTTCCCGTCGCCAGTTCCTCAAGCGCAGCGGTGCCACCACCGGCGGGCTAGCCGCCGCAGGTTTCATGGGCGCCCCCATGATGCAGCGCGCAGAGGCGGCCGAGAAGACCGCCTGGTCCGAGGCTCCCGTCGAGACCAAGCGGACCGTCTGTTCACACTGCTCGGTGGGCTGCGGCGTGTATGCCGAGGTCCAGGAAGGGGTCTGGACCAAACAGGAACCGGCCTTCGACCACCCGATCAACCGCGGTGCCCATTGCGCCAAGGGTGCCTCGCTGCGTCAGCATGGCCACTCGAGCCGCCGCCTCAAGTACCCCATGAAACTGGTGGGCGGCGAGTGGCAGCGGCTCAGCTGGGAAGATGCCATCGAGGAGATCGGCAGCAAGGTACTGGAACTGACCGAGGCGCATGGCCCGGACAGCATCTATTGGCTCGGGTCGGCCAAATTCAACAACGAACAAGCCTATCTGATGCGCAAGTTCGCTGCCCTGGCCGGGACCAACAACACCGATCACCAGGCGCGCATCTGCCACTCCACCACCGTGGCCGGGGTGGCCAACACCTGGGGTTATGGGGCGATGACCAACTCGCTCAACGACATCCAGAACAGCAAGTCGGTCATGTTCATCGGCTCCAACCCGTCCGAGGCGCACCCGGTGGCCATGCAGCATATCCTGCTGGCCAAGGAGAAGAGCCAGGCCCAGATCATTGTCGTCGACCCGCGCTTCACTCGCACCGCGGCCAAGGCCGACAGCTATGTGCGTATTCGCCCCGGATCCGACGTAGCCTTCATCTGGGGCCTGCTGTGGCACATCTTCGAAAACGGCTGGGAAGACCAGGAGTACATCAACCAGCGCGTCTACGCCATGGACGAGGTTCGCGACGAGGTGGCCCAGTTCCCGCCCGGTGTCGTCGAGAACATCACTGGCGTCTCCGAGGAGGCCATGCGTGACACCGCCCGCCGCCTGGCCGAGAACCGCCCGGGCTGCGTGGTGTGGTGCATGGGAGGTACCCAGCATACCACGGGCAACAACAATACCCGTGCCTACTGCATCCTAGAGCTGGCCCTGGGCAACATCGGCAAGTCCGGCGGCGGGGCGAACATCTTCCGAGGCCACGATAACGTTCAGGGTGCCACCGACCTGGGCCTGATGTCACACTCCCTGCCCGGCTACTATGGCCTGTCCGAGGGCGCTTGGAAGCACTGGTCCCGCGTGTGGGATCTGGACTACGAGTGGGTCAAGGGGCGCTTCGATCAGGCTGAGTACGCCGACGGTCAGCCGATGCACTCAAGCGGCATCACCGTCTCGCGCTGGATCGACGGCGTGCTGGAGCAAGAGGAAGATATCTCCCAGCGTACCCAGCTCAAGGCGATGTTCTACTGGGGACATGCGGTCAATTCCCAGACCCGTGGCCCCGAGATGCAGCAGGCCATGAAGCAGCTCGAGATGATGGTCATCGTCGACCCTTACCCCACCGTGGCAGGTGTCATGCACGACCGTCAGGATGGCGTCTACCTGCTGCCGGCGGCCACCCAGTTCGAGACCTACGGCAGTGTCACCGCCACCAACCGCTCCATTCAGTGGCGTGACCAGGTGATCGAGCCGCTTTTTGAATCAAAGCCCGATCACGAGATCATGTATCTTCTCGCCAGAAAACTGGGCTTCGGTGACGAGCTCGTCAAGAATTTCCAGATGAACGGTGATGTGCCGCTGATCGAGGATATCACTCGGGAACTCAATGCCGGTATGTGGACCGTGGGGTATACCGGTCAGAGTCCCGAGCGACTCAAGGCCCACCAGCAAAACTGGCATACCTTCAGCTTCCACGACCTGCGCGCCGAGGGCGGCCCTGCCGACGGCGACTACTACGGCCTGCCCTGGCCCTGCTGGGGCACCGCCGAGATGGGCCATCCCGGCACGCCGATTCTCTACGACACCAGCAAGAAGGTGTCAGAGGGCGGACTGACCTTCCGCGCGCGCTTCGGCATCGAACGCGACGGCGAAAACATCCTCGCCGACGGTTCGTTCAGCGAGGGCTCCGAGCTCGAGGACGGCTATCCTGAGTTTACGGACGCCATGCTCAAGGACCTCGGCTGGTGGGACGATCTGACCGACGCCGAGAAGGCCGAGGCGGAAGGCAAGAACTGGAAAACCGACCTCTCCGGCGGCATCCAGCGCGTGGCGATCGCCCACGAGTGCGCTCCTTTCGGTAATGCCAAGGCGCGCTGCAACGTCTGGACCTTCCCCGACCCCATCCCCAAGCACCGTGAGCCGCTCTATACCAGTCGCCGCGACTTGGTGGCCGACTACCCGACCTGGGACGACGTGGCCTCCCACTACCGTCTGCCCACCCTCTACAAGACCATTCAGGAGAAGGATGTCACCGGGGACTACCCGATCATCCTCACCTCCGGGCGTCTGGTTGAGTACGAGGGCGGCGGCGAGGAGACCCGCTCCATGTCCTGGCTCGCCGAGCTGCAGCAGGAGATGTTCGTCGAGATCAATCCGGCCCTGGCCAACGACTTGGCCATCGCAGAGGGTGACATGGTGTGGGTCGAGGGCGCCGAGGGCGGCCGCGTGAAGGTCAAGGCGCTGGTCACCCCGCGGGTCGCCCGCGAGGTAGTGTTCATGCCCTTCCACTTCGGCGGCATGTTCCAGGGCGAGAGCCTGCATGACCGCTATCCGGAAGGCTCGGCACCCTATGTGCTAGGCGAGGCGGCCAACACCGCCACCACCTATGGCTATGACTCGGTGACCCAGATGCAGGAAACCAAGTGCACCCTGTGTCGCATCGAGAAGGCAAGCTGAGGAGAAGACCATGGCCACTATGAAGTTCATGTGCGACGCGGAGCGCTGCATCGAGTGCAACGGCTGCGTCACCGCCTGCAAGAACGCCAACGAGGTGGAATGGGGTGTCCAGCGCCGTCGCGTGGTGACCCTGAACGACGGCGAGCCCAGCGAGGTCTCCATCTCGGTGGCCTGCATGCACTGCGACGATGCGCCCTGCATCGCCGTCTGCCCCACCGAGACCCTGTTCCAGCGCGATGACGGCATCGTGCTGCACGACAAGGACCTGTGCATCGGGTGTGGCTACTGCCTCTATGCCTGTCCCTTCGGCGCACCGCAGTTCCCGAAAGAGAATGCTTTCGGCGAGCGGGGCAAGATGGACAAGTGCACCTTCTGCGCCGGGGGGCCGGCGGAGACCAAGGAGGAGGAGTACCAGAAGTACGGGGCCAATCGCATCGCCGAGGGCAAGCTGCCGCTATGTGCCGAGATGTGCTCGACCAAGGCACTGCTGGCTGGCGATGCCCAAGAGGTCGCCGATATCTTCCGCCAGCGCGTGGTTCAGCGCGGGCATCGGGATGGCGGCTGGTCTGACAACCCCAGGGCCGACGCCGATTCGCTGGCCTATGATGCCACCCAGCAGGGCTAAGGAGGTCATGTCATGAGCAAGTCCACACCTTGGCGGGCGCTATGGCGACTGCCCCTGCTGGTGCTGGCCCTGGTGGCCAGCCTGGGGGTCGCCCAGTTTGCCCTGGCCCAGGCCGACCCCGACCGCGAAGCGGCCACGGCGGTTCCGGCCCTGGATGCCGATGCCTGGCGTCAGATCAAGAGCGGCGAGACCGGCCCCAACTACCGGGACAGCCGTTTCGACTCCAACTACAACCTGATCAACGCCAGTGGCGAAACCTGGCGGCAGCTTCGTGACCGCTGGGTCTCTCCCTTCGGTGTGATCGCCGTCGTGGGTATGATCGGGGTGATCGCGCTCTTCTACCTGGTGGTCGGCCGCAAGAAGCTCGACGAACCACGAACGGGCCGCAAGCTTCTACGCTGGTCGCTGGTGGTCAGGTCCCTGCACTGGACGGTGGCAAGCCTGTTCATCCTGCTTGCCCTTACCGGCCTCAACCTGGCCTATGGCCAGGCCGTCTTCCGGCCGATCTTCGGCGACGGTTTGTGGGCGGCCATGATGTCCGGCACCAAGTTGATCCACAATTACCTGGGGCCGCTGTTCGGCATTCTGCTGGTGATCCTGCTGCTGCGCCTGCTGGCCGCCAACATTCCCCGCAAGCACGATCTGGCCTGGTTCGCCAAGGGCGGCGGCCTTGTCGGCAAGCAGCACCCGGATGCGGGCTTTGCCAACGCCGGTGAGAAGGTGTGGTACTGGCTGCTCGCCACGGCCGGCATTGCGGTGATCGCCAGCGGACTGGTGCTGGACTTTCCCAACTACGGCCAGGTCCGCGACACCATGCAGTGGGCCAACATCATCCATGCCGTGGGTGCCTTCGGCCTGACGGCGGTCGCCCTGGGCCATATCTACATCGGCACGGTGGGTACCGAGGGCTCCTTCGAAGGCATGGCCACCGGCTACGTGGACGAAACCTGGGCCAAGGAGCATCACAACCTCTGGTACGAGGAGGTCAAGGACCAGGCCGTTCCCGAGGAGCAGCTGGCGGCCGGCCGTCCGCCCGCGCAGGGCGACGAGCCGGCCCCCCGCTCCGGCTGAGCGTTGGCAGGAACCCACCCATCGACACCGCCTACGGGCGGTGTCTTTTGTTAAGCTGGTGCGACAGACGCAATAACCATCCCGAGGAGTCCTTCATGCAGCATCTCGACGACGCCACCCGCACCGAGCTCGAAGCGGCCGCCTTTCGCCGCCTGCTCCGCCATCTGGACGAGCACAAGGAGGTGCAGAATATCGACCTCATGATCCTCGCCGATTTCTGCCGCAACTGCCTCTCCAAGTGGCTGGTGGCCGCCGCCGACGAGCGCGGCGCTACCCTCGACTACGAAGCCGCCCGTGACTACGTCTACGGCATGTCCTATGCGGAGTGGAAGGCCAGCTACCAGCAGGAGGCCACCCCCGAGCAGATGGCCGCCTTCGAGGCGCGCCAGGCTGCCAAGCAGGAGCAGCAGCAAGGATGAGCGAGCCGATGATTCCCCTCTCCATCGCAGTGCTGACCATCTCCGACACCCGCGACGAGCAGACCGACCGCAGCGGCCAGGCGCTGGTCGAGCGCCTCACCGCCGCCGGCCATTCCCTGTACGGGAAGCGCATCGTGCCCGATGACGTCTACCGCATCCGTGCCGTGGTGGCCGACTGGATCGCCGACCCGGAGGTCCAGGTGGTACTGACCACCGGCGGCACCGGCTTCACCGGTCGGGATTCCACGCCCGAGGCAGTCTCGGTCCTGCTCGACAAGCGGATCGAAGGGTTCGGCGAACTCTTCCGCCACCTTTCCTGGCAGGAGATCGGCAGTTCCACCGTGCAGAGCCGCTGTCTCGGGGGGTTGGCCAACGCCACCGTGGTGTTCTGCCTGCCCGGCTCCACCGGCGCCTGCCGCACCGCCTGGGACGGGATCCTGATCGAACAGCTCGACAGCCGTCACAAACCCTGTAACTTCGCCAATCTCGTGGTCCCCGAGCGAGGCCAGCATGTCTGAGCTGCAAACGGTCGAGGCGGCCCTGGCGGCGCTGCTTCGTGGCGTGGTCATGACCTCGTCGGCCCCCCTGCCCTGTGATCAGGCGGCGGGCCGCGTACTCGCCGAGGCCATCGAGGCTCGGCTAGATGTGCCGACCTTCGACAACAGCGCCATGGACGGCTATGCCCTCCACCACCGAGACGCCGGAAAGCGGCTGCCGATCGACCAGCGTATCGCTGCGGGCTCGTCGGCTACGCCCCTGGCACCCGGTACCTGTGCGCGCATCTTCACCGGGAGCGAGATCCCCTCGGGAGCCGACTGCGTGGTGATGCAGGAGCGGGTCGAGGTGGAAGCCGACCAGGCGGCGATACCGTCCGATATCCCGGCCGGCGAGAATATCCGCCGCCGTGGTCGTGATGTCGCGGCGGGCGATCTACTGCTGCCTGCCGGCGAGCGACTGGAGGCCGCGGCGCTGGGTCACCTGGCCGGTCAGGGCATCACCGAGGTAGTGGTGCGCCGCCGGCCTCGAGTGGCGCTGCTCTCCACCGGAGACGAAATCGTCGATCCGGGCCTTCCTCTTGCCGCAGGCCAGATCTACAACTCCAACCGG
>NZ_JAVLBC010000053.1:0-16302 GCF_031581305.1 Halomonas sp. | reverse complement strand
GGCCGCCAGATAGGCCGTGGCACGGCTGGCGACCTCCTCGGGCACCGCCATCAGGCGAAAGATGGGCATCATCGTGAACCACAGCAGCGCCGCGGCGACCATGCCCAGAGCGAGGGCGATCCACAGCGCCTGGTGGACGCTGGGGCGGATCCCTGCCGTACGACCACCCCCCAGCAACTGGGCGACGATCGGCGTCAGCCCCATCAGGGTGCCGGTCATGAACAGCATCAACGGCATCCACAGGCTGGAGCCCACCGAGACCGCCGCCAGGTCGGTGGCGCTGAGTCGCCCGGTCATCATCACGTCGACGACGCTCATCCCGGCCTGAGCCAGCTGGGCCCCGCAGATGGGCAGCGCCAGGCGCATCAGGGGGCGCGTTTCCTTGCGGCTGGTGGCCAGCAGGCGTGAGGCAAACGAGGCCAAGGCAGCAGCTCCATGCGTGTGGAGGTAAGGGCGGTATCGTCGGGCCCGGGACGAGCGCCGGCAGGCCGTCCAGTCTATCAGGAGGCAACGATTTTCGCGCCGCGCTTCCTTGCCCCTATAATGTCGACCTTTACACCTTCCAGGAGCCTGCGTGAGCCACCGACTCGAGGATGTCATTGCGCTGTTCGACGGCCTCTTCCTGCCCCGCTACCAAACTCGCCTGGTGCGCGGTGGTGACGAGCCGCTCTACCTGCCGGCAGACGAGGCCTGCCCCTGGCACCGGGTGATCTTCGCCCGCGGCTTCTACGCCAGCGCCCTGCACGAGGTCAGCCACTGGTGCATCGCCGGGGATCGTCGGCGTCGACTCGAGGACTACGGCTACTGGTACCTGCCCGACGGCCGGGATGCCGGCCAGCAGCGCCAGTTCGAGGCGGTGGAGGTTGCGCCCCAGGCGCTGGAGTTGCTCTTCTCGCAGGCTTGTGGCCGGCCCTTCCAGGTCAGCGTCGACAACCTGGGTGAGGTGGAGGTCGACCGAGAGCGCTTCCAGGCCCGGGTCGAGGCGCGTGCCGAGCGCTATGTGCGCGAGGGCCTGCCGATCCGTGCCACGGCTTTCCGGCGGACCCTGGCGGCCTTCTACCAGGAGGGGGCCGGCCTCGAGGAGGCCGTGGCGACTGGGCGCCGTCGGCTCGGGTCGGCAGGGTCACGTCCCGTCGAGCGAGCCACGGATCTCCCGGAGCGCTCGGGGGTCTAGTCCCGCTCAGTCCTCGCCGTCCTCGCCGTCCAGTAGCTGACCATCGAAGGGGAGGGCCTCGGGAGGTGCGACGCCCGGGTCGAGGCGCTGGTGCAGGTTGAGCATCACCGCCACCTCGTGCTCGGGACGCAGCGGCTCCAGGCCCAGCTCGCCGAACAGCTCGCCCCGGGCCCGGGCCCAGTCGCCAGGGTCGAGCTCATTGTAGAGACTGTCTGCCGGGGCCAGTTCGACGAAGGGGTCGAGGCCGTAGGTGTCGAAGAGTCGCGAGATCGCCGCTTCGTCATCACTTACGCCTGCCGTATAGAGGGTTTTGCTGAAGTGGTCATTCTCCAGTTCGCGGATCACGTCCAGCGGGCTCACGCCCATGCTGTTGAGCTCCTCCAGGCTGTATTCGCCCAGCGAGACCATCTCGTTATCCAGCCAGTCGTCGTCCGGCTGGATCAGGGTATGCTTGATCCGCCCGTCGGATAGCGTCCAGGCAATGGCCAGCGGCAACCCGCCGTCCTCGCCGGTCTCGACGGCGATGAAACCGGGAATCTCTTTGCTCTCGGGGCCGGCCATGTCAGGGCTCCTCATGTTCGATGGTGGGTTGCGTCTCGCTCGCCGGCAGGCGGAAGAAGGCGAGCGCAGTGGCGGTGGTGGCACGGGCCAGCGCGGCCTCGTCCATGCCCCGCCACTGGGCAATTTCTCTCACGACCCAAGGCAGCAGGGCCGGTTCGTGGCGTCTGCCCTTGAGTTTGGCAGGTAAATTGCGCGGCAGCAGGTAAGGGCAGTCAGTTTCCACCATCAGCCGGTCCAGGGGGATCTCGCCGACCAGCTCCCGCAGGTGGTGGCCGCGGCGCTCGTCGCACAGCCAGCCTGTCAGGCCGATATGCAGGTCCAGGTCCCGGTACGCGTAGAGGGTCTCGCGGTCGGCGGTGAAGCAGTGCACCACCGCGTCTCCGATGTCGTTTCGCCAGGCATGCAGCATCTCGCGCATGCGGCGTCCGGCATCGCGCTCATGCAGGAACAGAGGTTTGCCGCTCTCCGCCGCCAGGCCGAGTTGGGCCTCGAAGGCGCGCTCCTGTTCGGCGGGTGTGGAGAAGTTGCGGTTGAAGTCGAGGCCGCACTCGCCCACCGCCACCACCTCGGGCTGGCGGTGCAGGTCGCGCATGGCCTGCTCCAGTGCCGAGCCCCAATTGCTGGCATCGTGGGGATGCACCCCCGCGGTGGCGAAGAGCCCCGAATGGCGACGGGCCAGCGCTACGGCCTGTTCGGCGTACTCGCGGTCAGTGCCGGTGAGGATCAGCGTGGTAACGTTCGCTGCCCGGGCACGGGCCAGCACCGCCGGCAGGTCCCTGGCGAAACTCTTGTGGGTCAGGTTGGCGCCGATGTCCACCAGCGGGGCGGGCGAGGTGAATCGCAGGGCCTCGGGAAGGGTGTCGTCGAAGGTGTCGGTCGGGGCAACCACGTTGAAACTCCATCAGGGATCAGCCGCGCATTGTACCTGTCGCCACGTCGGGCCGGCCATGCGTTACACTAGCGCCCTCAATGAATGAAGAGGTGAGCGCGTGACCCTGCTACGTCTGGAACAGCTGCAACTGGCCTACGGCACCCATGTGCTGCTCGACGGCGCCGACCTGGTGCTGGAGAAGGGCGAGCGCCTCGCCCTGGTGGGGCGCAACGGCACCGGCAAGTCGACCCTGCTCAAGCTGGTAGCCGGCGAGATCCAGGCCGATGGCGGTAACATCTGGCGTGCACCGGGATTGAAGATCGGGGTGCTCGCCCAGGAGCTGCCGGATGCCACCGGCCAGACCATCTTCGACGTGGTGGCTCAGGGCCTCCCCGAGGCCGGTGAACTGCTCTCCGAGTATCACCACCTGATCCACGACGAGGAGCCGGACATGCGACGCATGGCCGAGCTGCAGACACGGATCGAGGCGATCGATGGCTGGTCCTTCCATCAGCGCATCGACGTGGTGCTGACCCGTCTGGGGCTGCCTGCCGACGCCGAGATGGTTGCCCTCTCCGGTGGCTGGCGCCGCCGCGTGGCACTGGCCCGGGCGCTGGTCGCCGAGCCCGACCTGCTGCTGCTGGACGAGCCCACCAACCACCTGGACCTGGACACCATCGCCTGGCTGGAGGAGCAACTGCTGGACTTCAATGGCGCTGTGCTCTTCATCACCCACGACCGGGCCTTCCTGTCGAGGCTCGCCACGGCGATCCTCGAGCTCGACCGTGGGCGCCTGGGCCGCTACCCCGGGGATTACGCGGCCTACCAGGAGCAGAAGAACCACGAGCTGGAGGTCGAGGCCCGGGAGCATGCCGAGTTCGACAAGAAGCTCGCCCAGGAGGAAGCCTGGATTCGCCAGGGCATCAAGGCACGGCGTACCCGCAACGAGGGCCGGGTGAGGGCGCTGGAGCAGCTGCGCCGGGAGCGCAGCGAACGCCGCGAACGCCAGGGCAAGGCCTCGCTCGCCGTCGACAGCGGCGGGCGTAGCGGCAAGCGGGTGGTAGGCCTCGAGCACGTCACCCAGCGCTTCGGCGATGAGGTGGTGATCGACGATCTCAGCCTGGAGATCCAGCGTGGCGACCGCATCGGCTTCATTGGCCGCAATGGTGCCGGAAAGACGACACTGCTCAAGATCCTGCTCGGGGAGCTCGAGCCAACCGAAGGCAAGGTGCAGTTCGGGACCAAGCTGCAGGTCGCCTACTTCGACCAGCTGCGCGCTGGGCTGGAGCCGGAGAAGAGCGTCTACGACAACGTGGCCCAGGGGAGTGATCGCATCGCCGTGGGCGGCCGCGACCGCCACGTGATGAGCTACCTGCAGGACTTCCTGTTCACCCCCGAGCGGGTCCGCCAACCAGTGAAGGCACTCTCCGGTGGCGAGTCCAATCGCCTGCTGCTGGCCAAGCTGTTCACCCAGCCGGCCAATGTCCTGGTGCTCGACGAGCCGACCAACGACCTCGACGTCGAGACCCTGGAACTGCTCGAGGAATTGCTCCTCAACTTCGACGGCACCCTGCTGCTGGTCTCCCACGACCGCGCTTTCATGGACAACGTGGTGACCAGCGTGCTGGCCTTCGAGGGCCAGGGGCGGGTGCGCGAGTACGTGGGCGGCTACAGCGACTGGGTGCGCCAGGGTGGTCGGCTGCCGCCAGCGCCCTGGGAGGGGGCGGCGCGTCAACATGCCGAACCTGTGGCCCCGGCGGCGAGCGATACCCCGGCACCGGCCAAGGCAGCCTCCGAGGCTGCTCCGGCGAGCCGGCCGGTCAAGCTCTCCTACAAGCTGCAGCGCGAGCTCGATGGCCTGCCGGCCGAGATCGAGCGCCTCGAGGAAGCGATCGCGTCCTTCGAGGCACAAGTGGGCGATCCGGCCTTCTATCAGCAGGATGCCGAGACGGTCTCGGCGACCCTGCAGTCGCTCAACGACACCCAGGCCGCGCTGGAAGCCGCGATGGAGCGCTGGATGGAGCTGGAGGCGATGGCGGCCGGCGAGTGACAAGGGGATGATTCGCTGGCGTCGGGCCTGAAACCTCAAAGGCGCCTCGGAGGCGCCTTTGCGGTGAGGGGAGGGTTGTTATTCCTCGCTCTCCTCGCCCTTGGCACCCACCCGCACGGCCAGCACGTCGCACTGGGCACCGTGCAGTACGCCGGTAGAGGTGGAACCGAGCAGCAGGGCGAAACCATGGCGGCCATGGGAGCCGACCACGATCAGGTCGACCTCTTGCTCTTCGGCGAAGCGGTGGATCTCGGTGTCGGGCATGCCCACCACCACATGCTGGTTCTCGCGGGGCACATGACTGTCGGCGATCTCCGCCAGGCGCTGCTTGGCGTGTTCGTCGAGCTGATCCTGGATGCTGGTGAGGTCCATGGGGATGTCGCCGCCATAGGCGAAGCCCAGCGGCTCCAGGGTGTGCATGATGGACAGCTTGGCCTTGTTGCGGTCGGCGATCTGCATCGCCCGCTCCAGCACTTTGTGGGAGTCCTTGGTCAGGTCGACGGCGACCAGGACATGACGATATTCATTGCTCATGGTGTGACTCTCCGTTCAGCGTCCAGCGTGTTTTGGATGCTTCCACTCTAGGACGCCTTGCGTGACAAGACAACGACTTGCATCAAGATTCACAAGGAGAACGGCATGGCCTGGTTGATCATTCTCGTCGCGGTGATGCTGGTGATTTCACCGGTACTCTGGATCAAGCCGAGCCCGCGCCAGAAGCGGGTGGCACAGATGCGCACGGCCATGAGCCGGGCGGGCGTCACCGTCAAGCTGGACAAGCCACCGTTTCATGAAGCCAGGGGTGTCATGCCCCACTACCGCTGGCCCTATCCGCCGCAACAGCCTGGTCCTGACTTCACGCTGGTGCGAGACGCTGAGGCCGGACCGGCGCTCAAGCCGTTCCGGCATGGTTGGTACTGGCGCTTCGAACCGCTGCGGCCACTGCCGTCAGCGGCCGAGGCACCGCTCGAGGCGTTGCTGACGCGCTTGCCTCTGGATGCCATGGTGCTGGAGTCGAATAGGACGGCTCTCGGCCTCTGGTGGTGGGAGTCACAGGATGCCGAGCGTTTCTCCAGCTACCTGGAAGACTTCACGGCCTTGCGTGATGCCCTCGCTGGGCGTCCCGACCATCCCGAGAAGGAGGTGCCCCTGGAGGGCCCGCGTGCTTGACGGTGTCACTCCGCGTCTTCACGGGCCTGGATCGCCAGGCCGTTCTCCTCGATGCGTGACAGCAGGCTCGCCAACTGGGCGACTTCGGCGTCATCGAGACCGGCCAACATCTCGCTCCGTGCCTGGCTGACCACCGCATCGATCTGCTCCAGCAGCGGCGTGGCCTCGGGAGTCAGGTAGATACGCTTGGTGCGGCGGTCCTGCTCGCAGCCGCGCCGCTCGATCAGACCCTGCTCGGCGAGCTGGTCCAGCGTACGGACCAGCGAGGGGGCTTCGACGCCGATGACCCGGGCCAGGTCGCACTGGGGCTGGCCATCACCGAGCCGCCAGAGATGGTAGAGGGTGATCCAGCGGGTCTGGGTCAGGCCCAGCGGCGACAGTCGCCGGTCAATGACGGCGCGCCACAGACGTGGCACGCGGGACAGCTGGAAGCCGATGTTCTGGTGCATGGGTCTGTGCATCCGGGAGAAACCTCTCCGGATTGTCGGAACCGTTAGCGTGGAATGCAAGCAGGCTTATCATTGCACGTCCTCGTCCGTTCCAGCGTCATCGCCTGACTCCTGCTCGCCATCCGGGGTCGCTACGGCCCCTGGCGTGGTGGGCGCCTTCGTTGGCGACTCTCCGCCACCCTCCGCGGCTGTGTCGTCGGAGGACGGTTCGGGGCGGGGCAGCAGCTGACGGATATCCAGGCCGGGAATGCCCGAGGGCCGCTGGATCGTGCCGTCCGCCAGGGTGGCCGCCTGGGCGTCGTCACTTACCGTGAAGCGCAGCATGCCGATCCGCTGGCCGCTGTCGGTCATCACGTCGATGCGCCATGCGCCACGCGCATCCTCGGGGAAGTTCTGCTTGTGGCTCCAGGCCCGGTAGCCGGCCGCACGTCCCCCCTGGATCTCCAGCGGGATACGGTCGACCTCCTCGCCGTCCTGTCGCCATACATGCACCACCTCCTCGCGCAGGCCGCGGGGAGCATGGATCGCCGTGAAGGCATAGAGCCCCTCGCTGGCCAGAGCCGCCGGGGTCAGGGGGGTGCTGCCGACCGGTCTCCTGGCCTCGGTATCGAACTCGGGCGAGAGGGCACTGCCCGAGATCCACAGGCTGGCCGGCGGCACCCAGGCGCGGCCCGCCCAGGCCACGCCGGCCAGCAACGGCAGCAGGGCCAGCATCGCCAGCCAGCGCGAGGGGCTCATGGGCCGCAGCAGGTGCATCAGGCTCGGCAGGCTGAACAGCACCATGGCGCCGATGGCCAGCAGCAGGCTCTGGCCGGTGGTCAGGTGCAGCAGGGTGGGCAGGGTGACCAGGATCACCAGGAACACGCACTGCGCATGGAAGGCGAAGTAGAGCCAGCGCAGCCGACCGGCCAGCCGATAGTAGAGCGGGTCGAGGATCGACAGCAGCGCCATGGCCAGGACCAGCAGGGTGAAGAGTGCCTGGCCGCTGTGCCATACCGTGGTGGCGAGCAGGAAGGGCAGGGTGAAGAACAGGGTCTCCTGGTGGATCAGCTGGGCGATGAAGATGGTCACACCCCGGGGCAGGGGCGGATAGCCACGCCGGACCAGCAGTCGGCCGATCAGGCTCTCGTAGAGCAGCAGCACCCAGGCCAGCAGCATGCCCAGCGCCAGCATTCCGCCCAGCCACTGCTGGCGCTCGACCAGGAAGAAGCTCCCCAGCCCGGCGGCCAGGGCCATCGGGGGCCACAGCCAGCTCCACGGACGGGCACGCTCCACCAGGCGTTCGAGGCGGGACTGCCAGGCGCCGAGGCGCGGCGACGGCCTGCCGGCGGCCGTGGAGGCAGGAGGGGGGGAGGCGTTCCTCGGCGGTTCTCGGTTCATCCGTCGAGTCTAACAGCGCCCGTCCCGCTGGGGTGAGTCGTCGGGACCTGCCATGCTGTCGGCAGGGGCTTGACGTTCGGGATCGGCTGCACCAAGCTGTCGAAAATCAAACGGCCGTATGAATTCCTGCATGGAGGTTCGTGGATGATCTATCAAGGCAATGCCATCACGGTGGCGCGTGGTCCCGAGGAAGGAGGCGATGCCATCGCCATCCTTGCCTTCGACCTGAAGGGCGAGTCCATCAACAAGCTCTCCAGCGCCGTGGTGGCGGAACTGGGCGAGGCCGTCGCGGCTATCCGTGCCGAGAAGGGGCTCGAGGGGCTGGTGATCGGCAGCGCCAAGGCAGCCTTCATCGTCGGTGCCGACATCACCGAGTTCCACGGCATGTTCGAGCAGGGTGCAGAGCAGCTCGAGGCCATGCTCGAGCGGGTGCACGGCATCTTCAATGCCATCGAGGATTTGCCGTTCCCCACCGTCACCGCCATCAATGGCCTGGCCCTGGGTGGTGGCTGCGAGATATCCCTGGCCACGGACTTTCGCGTCATGGCCGAGTCCGCGAAGATCGGCCTGCCCGAGACCAAGCTCGGCATCCTGCCCGGCTGGGGCGGCTGCGTGCGCCTGCCGCGGCTCATCGGCGCCGACAACGCCATCGAGTGGATCGCCGGTGGCACCGAGAACCGCGCCGAGGCTGCCCTGAAGATGGGGGCGGTGGACGCCGTGGTGCCGGGCGAGCAGCTGCAGGCCGCGGCCCTCGACATCCTGGCCCGCGCCCACCGGGGAGAGCTCGACTACCAGGCCCGCCGCGCCGAGAAGAGCACGCCGCTCACGCTCGGCCCCATCGAGCAGATGATGACCTTCGAGACCGCCAAGGGCTACGTCAAGGGCAAGGCGGGGCCGCACTACCCGGCGCCGGTGGAGGCCATCAAGGTGATCCAGAAGGGCGCCGGCGAGTCGCGCGCCCGCGCCCAGGCCATCGAGGCCAAGGCCTTCGCCAAGCTGGCGCTCTCCGAGGTGGCCTTCAACCTGGTCGGCCTGTTCATGAACGACCAGGTGGTCAAGAAGAAGGGCAGCCAGTACGAGAAGCAGGCGCGGCCCGTCCAGCAGGCGGCGGTGCTCGGCGCCGGCATCATGGGGGGCGGCATCGCCTACCAGAGCGCCTCCAAGGGCACGCCCATCCTGATGAAGGACATCAAGGAGGAGGCCATCGAGCTCGGCCTCAAGGAGGCCCGCAAGCTCTTCGCCAAGCAGGTGGAGCGGGGCAAGTTCTCCACCGGGCAGATGGCCGAGAAGCTCAGCAACATTCGCCCGACCCTCTCCTATGGCGACTTCGGCCACGTCGACCTGGTGGTCGAGGCGGTGGTCGAGAACCCCAGGGTCAAGGATGCGGTGCTCACCGAGGTGGAAGGCCAGGTGGGAGAGGAGACCATCCTCACCTCCAACACCTCGACCATCTCCATCACCCGCCTGGCCGAGAACCTCAAGCGCCCGGAGAACTTCTGCGGCATGCACTTCTTCAACCCGGTGCACCGCATGCCGCTGGTGGAGGTGATCCGTGGCGAGAAGACCGGCGACGCCGCCGTGGCGGCCACCGTGGCCTACGCCCGGGCCATGGGCAAGACGCCCATCGTGGTCAACGACTGCCCGGGATTCCTGGTCAACCGCGTGCTCTTCCCCTACTTCGGCGGCTTCAGCCAGCTGGTGGAGCAGGGCGCCGACTTCCAGCAGATCGACAAGGTGATGGAGACGTTCGGCTGGCCCATGGGCCCCGCCTACCTGCTCGACGTGGTGGGCATGGATACCGCGGTGCACGCCGGCGAGGTGATGGCCGAGGGCTTCCCGGAGCGCATGGCCGGCATGGCCGGTGAGCGGGGCGATGGCCAGGGCAAGAGCGCCATCCAGGTGATGTTCGAGAACGACCGCCTTGGACAGAAGAATGCCAAGGGCTTCTACGCCTACGAGGAGGACCGCAAGGGCAAGCCCCGGAAGGTCATCGACGAGGCCGCCATCGCGCTGATCAAGGAGGTGGCCCGGGAGCGCCGCGACTTCTCCGACGAGGAGATCATCGCCCGCATGATGGTGCCGCTGTGCCTTGAGACCGTGCGCTGCCTGGAGGACGACATCGTCGGCAGTCCGGCCGAGGCCGACATGGCGCTGATCTACGGCATCGGCTTCCCGCCGTTCCGCGGTGGCGCGCTACGCTACATCGACGCCATGGGCGTCGACGCCTTCGTCAGCCAGGCGGAGCGCCTGGCCGAGGAGCTCGGCCCGCTCTACGCGCCCACCGAGAAGCTGCGCCAGATGGCCGCCGCCGGCGAGACCTTCTATGCCAGCCAGGCCCAGGGCTGACGCGTCCACAGGATATGCCACGCAACGGTCAGGACGTTCCGGACACTATTTAAGGAGCTATCGATGAGCTTGAATCCGAGAGACGTGGTGGTGGTCGACTGTGCCCGCTCCGCCATGGCCAAGGCGAAGCAGGGGGCCTTCCGCCACGTGCGCGCCGAGAACCTCTCCGCCGCGGTGATGCAGGCGCTGTTCGACCGCAACCCGGGGCTCGACCCGGCCGAGGTCGACGACGTGATCTGGGGCTGCGTCAACCAGACCCTGGAGCAGGGCATGAACATCGCCCGCAACGCGGCGATCCTCACCGGCATCCCGCACACCGTGCCGGCGCAGACGGTCAACCGCCTGTGCGGTTCCTCGATGAGCGCGCTGCACATCGCCGCCGCCAACATCCGGGCCGGCATGGGCGAGTTCTACATCATCGGCGGCGTGGAGCACATGGAGCACGTGGGCATGACCCATGGCGTCGACGTCAACCCGGCGGCCAGCAAGCACGTGGCCAAGGCGGCCATGATGATGGGGCTGACCGCGGAACTGTTGGGCAAGATGCACGGCATCTCCCGCAAGGAGCAGGACGCCTTCGGCGTGCGTTCGCACCAGCGGGCCCAGGCGGCGATGGAGAACGGCGGGTTCGACCGTGAGATCATCGGCATCGAGGGCCATGACGCCAATGGCTTCCGGGTGCGGATCGACCGCGACGAGGTGATCCGCAACGACGCCAGCCTGGAGAAGATGGCCGAGCTCAAGCCGGCCTTCGACCCCCGCGGCGGCACCGTCACCGCCGGTACGTCTTCGGCGCTCTCGGTGGGGGCGGCGGGCATGGCGGTGATGAGCTACGAGCGCGCCAGGGCCCTGGGCCTCGAGCCCATCGCCCGGGTGCTCTCCACCGGCGTGGCCGGCTGTGACGCCTCCATCATGGGCTATGGACCGGTGCCGGCCTCGAAGAAGGCGCTTAAGAGCGCGGGCCTGACCATCGACGACATCCAGACCGTGGAGCTCAACGAGGCCTTCGCCGCCCAGGCGTTGCCGGTGCTCAAGGACCTGGGCCTGCACGACGCCATGGACGACAAGGTCAACCTCCATGGCGGCGCCATTGCCCTGGGCCACCCGCTGGGCTGCTCCGGGGCGCGCATCAGCACCTCGCTGCTCAACGTGATGCAGGAGCGCGATACCACCTTTGGCCTGGCGACCATGTGCATTGGTATGGGGCAGGGCGTGGCCACGGTGTTCGAGCGGCTCAAGTAACCCGCCCGGCCGGGGACGGTAACGCAAGACGGCACCCCGAAGGTGCCGTCTTGCGTGGTGAGGCCTGCTCTGGTTCCTCGGGTGGCGTGCTGGTGGATGCGGTTATTGTCTTGTTGTCACGCGAACAGCCGATGTGGCTTCAGAAGCGTCGTTGGAATCCCTGCTCGTAGGCAGGGTTTTTTGAGGTATAGCAGTTGCTCAAGCGCCGGTGGGACTATCAACGGAATTTCATCATATATGGTTAGATCACGCCGGCCTCGAGCCCCGCTGCCATCGTCATGCCTAGCTCTTCTACCTGATCGGCAAAGGCGTCCTGCCAGTCCCCGCGCAGCACGAGAGACTCCTGCACCCACTTCCAGCGCAACCCGGTGACGATTCCCTCCACCGCCCGGCAGGTGCCTGTGCCATCGCGGCCGGCACGGACATAGAGCGCACAGGGCAGTCCCTGCGTCTTTTCCAGGACCGGGTAGTAGCTGCGGTCGAAGAAGTCCTTCAATGCCCCGCTCATATAGCCCAGGTTCTCGGTGGTGCCGAGCAGGATGGCATCGCAGGCCAGCACATCCTCGGGACCTGCCTCCAGCGGCGCCCTGACGGTGACCTCGACACCCTCGATGTCGGGGTGGCGGGCACCGCGCTCGGCGGCTTCACGGAGCCTGAGAGTATTGGCCGAGGGGGCGTGGGCGACAATCAGCAGGCGAGGCATGGCGGTCTCTCGGGTTGAACGCGTGGCTGCCGGCCATCATGCCATGGAGAGGTGGCGTTGACAGGCGCCAGGCTTTCTTCGACGCTGAGTCGGCGTTATCGCACCGTCATCCCGACAATTCGATATCCAGGGAGGTTGATCACCATGGCCTTTGCACTCTCGACCATGCAGTTGCACAGCCCGGCCTTCGCGGCGGGGACTGCCATTCCGAGGCAATACACGGGGGAGGGTGACGACGTCTCGCCGGCGCTTTCCTGGCAGGACGCGCCGGAGGGCACCAAGGGCTTCGCGGTGATCTGTCACGACCCGGACGCTCCCCTGGTGCAGAACGGCAGCTACGGTTTCGTGCACTGGGTGCTCTACAATCTGCCGGCCTCCACCACCGCGCTCGAGGAGAACAGCGGCGAGGGCACTGCGGGGCTCAACGACTTCGGCAAGAACGGCTATGGAGGCCCCATGCCGCCGGATGCCCACGGGGTCCACCGGTATTACTTCTGGGTGCTGGCG
This sequence comes from Halomonas sp., assembly GCF_031581305.1. Lineage (GTDB taxonomy): Bacteria > Pseudomonadota > Gammaproteobacteria > Pseudomonadales > Halomonadaceae > Halomonas. The sequence goes on along the minus strand of NZ_JAVLBC010000053.1, from coordinate 3,849 downwards.
CTGGACAAGGCCACCGACCTGCCGGAGGGGCTGTCGCTGCCCGAACTGCTCAAGCAGGTCGAGCCCCACCTGCTCGGCATGAACCGCCTGGTGGGTACCTACCAGCGCGACTGATCCGGGCGGTGTTGCGTTGCTCCTGAAGAGCAAAAAGAGCAAGAAACGCAAGCGGGCCCGCGTCATCCATCGACGCGGGCCCGCGGCGTTAATCTCCTCGGCTCAGGTAGCGACCTCTCCCGGGTCCGGGGCGGCCACGTCCTCGTGGTCGATCACCACGTGCTCCAATTCCTCGCAGAACGCCTCCAGGGCCTCGCTGGTGTGGCCCGGTCGGCGGTGCAGCTCGATCTCTACCTGCCCCAGGGACGGCAGGCCTTCCGCTTCGCCGACGATGCGGCATCCCGCGGGAATACTGCGCGGGGTCTTCACCGTCATCGCCAGGCCCGCTTGCACCGGCAGGTTGATGCCGGTGGGAGACTGGCTGGAATAGTGCACCTCCCAACGTCGCTCCTCGCGGCCCAGGGCCGAGAGGGCATGGGCGCGGAAGATGCACCCCTCGGGGTTGAGCGCCAGGGGCAGAGTCTCCCAGCTCGCCGGTGAGACCTCCTCGGCCACCACCCACACCATCGGCTCCCAGCCGAGCAGCTGGCCCGACTGGGTCGGCAGATGACGGATCGATAGCACCACGTCCAGCAGGCCCTCCTGGAAGCGCTTCACCAGGCTGGCGCTTATGTCGCAGTGGATCTCCAGGCGGGTATCGGAAAAGCGCTCGGCGTAGCGGGGCAGCAAGGCGGGCAGGTAGGCGGCGGCTTGCTCCTCGGAGGTAGCGAAGCGGATCAGTTCACCGCGCTGCGTCTCTCCCAGGGCCTCGCGGGCCTCATCCTCGAGCTTGAGCATGTGGCGGGCATAGGGCAGTAGTCGCTCGCCTGGGGCGGTCAGCAAGACGCTGCGACTGGTGCGCTCCAGCAGCGCCTGGCCCATTTGGTCCTCGAGCCGCTTGATCTGCAGGCTCACCGCCGACTGGGTGCGATGCAGCACCTTGCCGGCGGCGCTGAAGCCCTGGCACTCGGCCACGGTGACGAAGGTGCGAAGTAGCACGGTATCCATGATCAATGAGCTCTTGAAATTGGTTATATCTCAATCATTCATTTTTATTATGGATGAGTCATCACTATGCTGTCCAGCATGTACTCGAAACCGGAGCAATCAATGTCTGTGGACACCTCGGACCACGCCAGCAACGCTTCCCTGCAAGGCCTTATCGACCTGGCCCACTATCCCATCGACAACCTGGACAGTCCGGCCGGCCGCGAGCTGATCGAGAGCTGCCGCCGCCAGCTCGACGAGGATGGCTGCGTGGTGCTCAAGAATTTCGTGCCCGAAGCGGCGCTGGCGCGTCTGGAGCGCGAGACCGAGCGTCTCTCGCCGGAGGCCCACTACAACCAGACCGAAACCAATCCCTACAACAGTGCCGGCGACCCCGCGCTGCCCGAAAGCCACCCCCTCAACCGCTTCGACGATCGTACCAACGGCTTCGTCGCAGGCGATCGCATCGACGGCGACACCATTATCCGCCAGGTCTACGAGCATCCCGGTTTCCAGCACTTCATCGGTGCCGTGGTGGGCATGGAGGAGATCCACCAGTACGCCGACCCGCTGGCTGACCTGGTGGTCAACGTGCTGCGTGAGGGCTGTCAGCACCCTTGGCACTACGACACCAACGAGTTCATCGTCACCATGATGACCCGCCAGTCCCACGGTGGTGGCCGCTTCGAATATGCCCCGGGCATTCGCAGCCCCGAGGGCGAGAACTTCGCGGAAGTGGAGAAGGTGATCGACGGCGACCGCTCGCGGCTCAAGTCGCTCGACCTTCAGCCCGGCGACCTGCAGGTGTTCTTCGGCCGCTACTCGCTGCACCGGGTCACCCCGGTGGAGGGCGAGAAGGAGCGCCATACCGTGATCTTCGCCTATGCCAAGGAGCCGGGCTTCATCGGTCGCCCCGAGCGCGCCGAGCGTATCTTCGGACGCATGGCGCCGATCCACGAAAGGCTGCTCAAGGAAGGCATGAACCGCACGGACAGTCTGGCCGACTGAACCCCGAGTCCAATGTTCCCCTGCCTGCCCTAAGCCATGGCCGCGCCCCAAGCGGCCACTGCCCTGATGACACAACGAGAGACCCCCCATGAGCATCGTAGAGTCAGAAAAACTGACCGACAGCGAACCGGATCAGATTCCGGTCGTGCCTTCGGCCCCGATGGCCAACGGCGACAGCATCCCTACTGCCTTCGACCCCAAGCAGCTCCGCGCCGGGCGCCTGGAGCGCCTGCGTGCCATGATGGCCGAGCAGGGCTACGCCGCCCTGGTGCTGTTCGATCCCAACAACCAGCGCTATGCCACCGGCTCGCGCAACATGTTTGGCTACTTCCTGCGCAACTCCACGCGCTATGTCTACGTGCCGCTGGAAGGCCCGATCATCCTCTTCGAGTACCCAGGCAGCGCCCATATCTCCACCTGGCTGGAGACCATAGACGAGTCGCGCACCTCCAAGGTGGTGTGGTCGGCGGTGAACCAGCGCGACAACCTCTCCTCTGACCCCTTCGGCGTGGAGATCGCCGAGCTTGTCCAGGAGCATGGTCGCGGCAACAAGAAGGTCGGCCTGGACCGCTGTGCGCTCAACCTGGCACGCTCGCTGGAGTCCCAGGGATTGGATGTCTACGACTGCATGCAGGACACCCTTCACTGCCGGCGTATCAAGACCCCCGAAGAGATCGCCTGCCTGGCCCAGTCCATGGCGGCAAGCGAGGCATCGGTGGCCGAGGTGGAAGCCGCCATCAAGCCTGGTGTCACCGAGAACGAGCTGTTCGCCATCATGTACGGCGAGGTGATTCGTGGCGGCGGCGAGTTCATCGAGACCCGCCTGCTCAACTCGGGGCCGCGCACCAATCCCTGGTTCCACGAGGCCAGCGATCGCAAGATCCGTCCCGGCGAGCTGGTGGCGCTGGACACCGATACTATCGGTTGCCACGGCTACTACTCCGACTTCTCGCGCACCTTCCCGGTGGGCCCGGGGCGTCCCAGCGCTTACCAGCGCGAGATCTACCGCATGGCCTACGATCAGGTGCACCACAACATGGACATCCTCAAGCCGGGGATGAGCTATCGCGAGATCGCCGATAAGGCCTGGAAGATTCCCGAGCGTTTCCTGGATCGTCGCTACCCCTCGATCATCCACGGGGTGGGCATGCATGGCGAGACTCCGTTGGTGGCCCACCACATGGACTTCGAACGTTTCTCCTCGGACGGCATCCTCGAGCCCGGCATGGTGGTCTCGGTGGAGAGCTACATCGGGGAGGTGGGTGCCGCCGACGGCGTCAAGCTAGAGGAAGAGGTGCTGATCACCGACACCGGCATCGAGAAGCTCTCCCGCTACCCGTTTAACGAGGCGCTGCTCGGCCGTGAATATTGAAGCACCAGGACGCGACATGCAGACTCTGACCCACTGGATCGGTGGCGAGCGCCTGGAAGGCGAACGCCACCTGGACGTGACCAACCCGGCCAGCGCCGAGGTGATCGGCCGCGTGCCGATGGCTGACACCGCGACAGTCGAGCGCGCCATCGATGTCGCCCGGGCGGCACAGCCGGCCTGGCGCGATACGCCGCCGGCCAAGCGCGCCCAGGTGATGTTCCGCTTCAAGATGCTGTTGGAGCGCGACGCCGATGAGATCTGCCGGCTGGTCGCCGAGGAGCACGGCAAGGTGCTCGAGGACGCCATGGGCGAGCTCAAGCGCGGCATCGAGAACGTCGAGTACGCCTGCGGTGTGCCGGAGTTGCTCAAGGGCCAGTACTCCCATAACG
>NZ_JAVLBC010000052.1:0-16454 GCF_031581305.1 Halomonas sp. | reverse complement strand
TCCCAGTGAGCGGGATCATGCTGCCTTCCAGCTTCCAGCTTCCAGCTTCCAGCTTACGGCTCCCGAAGGGTATCCATCGGCCAGCGCGGTACCGCCTTCATGATACCGGTCTCGTCATGCTCACCGGCCATCAGGCGCTGGGCGCCAACGTAGGCGATCATGGCGCCGTTGTCGGTGCAGAAGCGCCCGCGGGGGTAGTAGGCCCGAGCGTTGCGCTTGGTGCACTCCCGCTCCAGGCGCTCGCGCAGCCGCACGTTGGCGCTGACGCCGCCGGCCACCACCAGGCGCTTGAGGCCGGTCGCATCCAGTGCGCGGCGGCACTTGATGACCAGAGTGTCGACCACGGCCTCCTCGAAGGCGCGAGCCACGTCGGCGCGCGCTTGGGCGTCGAGCTCGCCGGTCTGCTCGAGCTGGCGGATGGCGGTCAGGGTGTGGGTCTTGAGTCCCGAGAAGCTGAAGTCGAGCCCCGGGCGGTCGGTCATCGGACGCGGGAAGCGCAGGCGGCCGGGGTCGCCGGTCTCGGCCAGCTTTGCCACCTGGGGGCCGCCGGGGTAGTCGAGCCCCAGCATCTTGGCCGCCTTGTCGAAGGCTTCCCCCGCGGCATCGTCCACCGATTCGCCGAGCAGGCGGTACTGGCCCAGGCCACGCACCTCGACCAGCTGGGTATGGCCGCCGGAGACCAGCAGGGCAACGAAGGGGAAGCCAGGGGGCTCATCCTCCAGCATGGGGGCCAGCAGATGGCCCTCCATGTGGTGGACGCCGAGAACCGGGATCTCCAGTGCCCGGGCCATGCCGTGGGCGGTGCTGGCCCCCACCATCAGTGCGCCGACCAGACCGGGGCCGGCGGTGTAGGCGATGGCATTCAGCTCGGTGCGCGCCAGGCCGGCCTCGTCGAGCACCTGCTGGATCAGCGGCAGCAGTCGGCGCGTATGGTCGCGGGAGGCGAGCTCCGGCACCACGCCGCCGTACTCGGCATGCATGGCGATCTGGCTGTAGAGGGCGTCGGCCACGAGGCCGCGCTCGGTGTCGAAGAGGGCGACGCCGGTCTCGTCGCAGGAGGTCTCGATGCCCAGTACGCGCATGGATAATGGCTCGATGGTACATGGAAGGCGGCATTCTACCCCTTTTGCCCCACCGGCGCAGTGCGGAAACGATTTGCACGAATCCGGTGTGGCGACTAGAATACTGTCCGCTGCAAGACTGGGTCGTGCACTCAGGAGTGGCCTTCCGCGTTAAACGCATCGTTCCGGTTCGCCTGGCGATTCCGGAACGCGATGCGTGATCGCGAATGGCCCTCACAAGGTGTGCGTACAAACCGAACTCAAGTTACCCAAGGTAGGTGAGTGCTTAATGCCTTCTGTTAAAGTACGTGATAACGAGCCGTTTGACGTCGCGCTGCGTCGCTTCAAGCGTTCCTGTGAAAAAGCCGGTGTTCTCTCGGAAGTGCGTCGTCGTGAGCAGTACGAGAAGCCGACTGCAGAGCGCAAGCGCAAGGCGGCGGCTGCCGTCAAGCGCCATGCCAAGAAGCTTCAGCGTGAGCGCAAGCGTTTCGAACGGCTCTATTGATCCGTACTGGAGTCGGTAGGGGCATTCTGTCCCTGTCGTCTCAAGAGGGACGCCAAGCGGCTGCCTAACGGTGGCCGCTTGTTTTTGGTCTCTTCTCTCCCCACTCCCGCAGGGTCCCTGAATGTCCGGTCAGATTCCTCAGCGCTTCATCGATGACCTCCTGGCCCGTGTCGACGTGGTCGAGGTGGTCGGTGAGCGTGTGAAGCTGAAGAAGGCCGGGCGTAACCATTCGGGACTCTGCCCCTTCCATCAGGAGAAATCGCCATCGTTCACCGTCAGTGCCGACAAGCAGTTCTACCACTGCTTCGGCTGCGGGGCGCACGGCAATGCCCTGCGCTTCCTGATGGAATACGAGAATCTGCGTTTTCCCGAGGCGGTAGAGCAGCTCGCCACGCGACTGGGTATGGAGGTGCCGCGGGAAGGGGCGGATGATCCGCGCGCTCAGGCCCGCGAGCGAAAGCGCAAGGAGGGGGTCAACCTGCTGGAGCTCTCCGCCAGCTATTACCGTGAACGGTTGAAGATGCCGGAAGGGGAGACCGCCCGCCGGTACCTGGAGAAGCGCGGCCTGTCACCGGAGGTACAGCAGGCCTTTGCCATCGGCTATGCCCCGGCCGGCTGGGAGGCGCTCAAGCGCCACCTCCTGGAACGTGGCGTCGCCGAGGCGGTGCAGATCGAGTATGGACTGCTGGTGCATCGCGAGGAGAGCGGGCGAACCTATGATCGCTTCCGCGACCGGGTCATGTTCCCGATTCGCGACATTCGTGGGCGCACCATTGCCTTCGGTGGGCGGGTGCTGGGCGACGCCAAGCCCAAGTACCTCAACTCGCCCGAGACGCCGGTATTCCACAAGGGACGCGAGCTCTACGGGCTATACGAGGCCCGGCAGGCCAATTCGCGGCTCGAACGCCTGGTGATCGTCGAGGGCTATATGGATGTGGTGGCCCTGGCCCAGTTCGGCATCCGCAACGCCGTGGCCACCCTCGGTACCTCCACCAGCGAGGAGCACCTGGGGCGACTGTTCCGGATGGTTGGTGAGGTGGTGTTCTGTTTCGATGGCGACCGGGCCGGTCGTCAGGCCGCGGCCCGGGCGCTGGAAACGGTGTTGCCGCAGATGATCGATGGGCGCCAGGCGCGCTTCATGTTCCTGCCCGAGGGGGAGGACCCCGATACCCTGGTGCGCAGGGAGGGGCCGGAGGCCTTCGAGGATCGCATCACCTGCGCCAGCCCCCTGTCGGAGTTTCTCTTCGATCATGCTGCCGAGGGGCGCGACCTGGCGACCATCGAGGCGCGTGAGCGCTTCGCCAGTCAGGTGCTGTCGGCGATCGGCAAGCTGCCGGAAGGCGTGCTCAAGTCGCTGCTGCTGACAGAGCTCTCGCGGCGTACCGGCGTCGACCAGTCACGCTTCGAGGCGCTGGTCATGCCGCCCGAGGTGTCGGAGGCTGAGCCGCCTCTCGTGGCCGATACCCCCGGTGGTGGCGAAGGAGTTCGTTCCCTTCCGGAGCGAGGGAGCGGCTCGACAGGAGGGGCGCTGAGCCTGATGGGGCGAGTGCTGCAGCTGCTGGTCCACGAGCCGCGGCTGGTGGAGCGCCTGCCCGAGGAGGGCGATTGGTATCCCGGTGAAGACCCGGAGGCCCGTCTGTGTCTCGAGGTGGAGCGGCTACTGCGGGCGGGACGCTATCGCAGTGCGCAGGTGCTGCTGGCCCACTTCCATGGCACTCCGGAGGGCGAGCGGCTGGCCGAATTGGCGCGCCGCGAGCTGCTGATCCCGTCAGGCGCACGGGCCGCCGAGCTGGACGGGCTGGTCGAGCACTTCCAGCGACATCGCCTCAGGCCGTCGCATCAGGAGGAAGTCGACGCCCTGCTGTCAAAGCAGCAGCAGGGAGAGCGGCTATCTCAGGAGGAGCGCCAGCGCCTGATGACGTTGCTCACTGAGCTCAAGGGGTGATGCAAGGCCCCGTCACGCGGTGAAAAATTGGCGGCGGGGTTGAATTCTCTCCTACTATCACAACATAGAAGGAAGTGCCCGTGAGCGGCGCAACCTGACAACCTAACACACCTGAATGACCGCGCAAATACACCGATCTGGCAGAAAGGTGGTTTCACCCGCTATACTGTCTGGCTTATCGAGTTTTCACCGCCTCAGTGCTTCAGGTGCTTCATTCTTCTTCGTCGAGATAGGGTTTCTATGGCTGGAAATGCGCAGCAGCAGTCACGTCTGAAGGAGTTGATCGCGCGCGGCAAGGAACAGGGCTTCCTGACCTATGCCGAGGTCAACGACCACCTTCCCGAGGATATCGCCGACCCGGATCAGGTGGAAGACATCATCGGCATGATTAACGACATGGGCATCAGTGTCGTCGAGGAAGCCCCCGATGAAGACACCCTGATGATGTCGGATCATTCCACGGACGAGTCGGCCGCCGAAGAGGCCGTCGCTGCACTCGCCGCCGTGGAGAGCGATGTCGGCCGCACCACCGATCCCGTGCGCATGTACATGCGCGAGATGGGCACCGTGGAGCTGCTGACCCGTGAGGGCGAGATCGAGATCGCCAAGCGGATCGAGGAGGGCACCCGAGAGGTGATGTCGGCGCTGGCCTATCTGCCCGGTGCCGTGGATTCCATCCTCGAGGCCTATGATGCCACCCAGAACGAGGAGGCGCCCGGCCGCCTCTCCGATCTTTTCTCCGGCTTCATCGATCCCGATGAAGGGATTCCCGGCGTGGCCGAGGCCGAGGTGCCCGAAGAGGAACCTCGTGACGAGGCTGATGGCGATGCCGGCGACGAGGATGCCGAGGCCGAGGAAGAGACGACAGGCGGTCCCGACCCAGAGGAAGCCAAGGCGCGCTTCGAGCAGATCCGCGAGCAGAACGCCGCGGCCCAGGCGGCCATCGAGACCCACGGCCGTGGGTCGAAGCAGGCCCAGGAGGAACTGGCGCGTCTCGCTCAGCTGTTCTCGCCGATCAAGCTGGTGCCCAAGCACTTCGAGCGCCTGGTGGGGCAGGTGCGCATCAGCGTCGAGCAGGTGCGGGCCCAGGAAAAGGCCATCATGCAGCTGTGCGTGAAGAAGGCGAAGGTGCCGCGCAAGACCTTCATCAAGGCCTTCCCGGGCAGCGAGTCGAACCCTGAGTGGCTCGACGAGTTCAGCGCCGCCAATCCGAAGTACGCGGCGCGTCTGGAGCCGTTGCGTGGTGATATCCAGCGTGCCCAGCGCAAGATCGCCTTCGAGGAGGCGATGATTCAGCTGCCGGTGACCGAGATCAAGGAGGTCAATCGCCGGCTCTCCATCGGTGAGGCCAAGGCGCGCCGGGCCAAGAAGGAGATGGTCGAGGCTAACCTGCGTCTGGTGATCTCCATCGCCAAGAAGTACACCAACCGCGGGCTGCAGTTCCTGGACCTGATCCAGGAGGGCAACATCGGCCTGATGAAGGCGGTGGACAAGTTCGAGTACCGTCGCGGCTACAAGTTCTCCACCTATGCCACCTGGTGGATCCGTCAGGCGATCACCCGCTCGATCGCCGACCAGGCGCGCACCATCCGTATCCCGGTGCACATGATCGAGACCATCAACAAGCTCAATCGTGTCTCCCGCCAGATGCTGCAGGAGATGGGGCGCGAGCCGACTCCGGAAGAGCTCGGCGAGCGTCTCGAGATGCCCGAGGACAAGGTCCGCAAGGTGCTGAAGATCGCCAAGGAGCCGATCTCCATGGAGACGCCCATCGGCGACGATGATGATTCCCACCTGGGCGACTTCATCGAGGACGGCACCATCCTGCTGCCCATCGACTCGGCAACCGGCGAGGGGCTGATCGAGGCGACTCGCAACGTGCTCGGCGGCCTCACGGCCCGTGAGGCCAAGGTGCTGCGCATGCGCTTCGGTATCGACATGAACACCGACCACACCCTCGAGGAGGTCGGCAAGCAGTTCGACGTCACGCGTGAGCGGATCCGCCAGATCGAAGCCAAGGCGTTGCGCAAGCTGCGCCACCCGAGTCGCTCTGAGCCGCTGCGCTCCTTCCTCGACGAGTAGTCGCAAGGAAGGATTCGAAGGGCATTGCGCCCACCCCGAACGACAAGCCCCGTAGGCATCGCCTGCGGGGCTTGTTGCATTAGGGGGAAGTGGCGTCAGCCGGTGCGTCGGGTCAGGGCCCAGCGGCGGGTCAGCAGTACCAACTCGATCATGGCGATCAGCATCAGTGCATAGCCGAAAAGCTCCACCACCTCCTCGGCGGCGTTCTTGAAGTCGCGCAGGTAGTGCTCCTGCAGCACGGCGCGCCATAAGTCATGTCGGCCATAGAGGCGCGAGAACACATAGGTGGTCAGGAAGCCGGCGGCGAACAGGCCGAAGGAGAGGCTGTTGGCGTAGGCCGCGAACTGTCCGGCGAAGGCCCGGCGGTGACGGATCACGCTGTAGAGACTTGGCAGGATGATCAGCGCCACCAGCAGCTGCCAGGCTCCGTCGAAGACGTGAGTGTCCAGGTGGACGTCCTGCTCGCGGATCAGCGAACTGGCCACGAAGGCGAGCAGCAGCAGGCTGACCTGCGACAGTTCGCGAAGCCCGACCCTCACGTAGAGCAGCAGGAGCGTCGAGAGCGCGAGCAGGCCGGTCTGGGCCAGCTCGGTGAAGCCCCGTTCCGAGAAGCGGATATCGGGCAGATAGAGCGCCTCGTAAAAGACCCCCTGGGCGATGCCGGCGATCAGCAGGATATAGAGGGCGGCCCTCAGGCAGGTGGCGGCGAAGCTGATCGGCATGGGAGGTTCGGGGGGGAGGGGGGGAGGCATCGTGAGTCCGTTCAAGCATGATATCCAGGGGGCGTCATTGTAGCGTCCCGTCTCTCGGGTGCCTATTCGGCCGGCACGCCTGTCGGGGTGGCGCGGCGCGCCTCCTCGACGATCCAGTCATGCACGGCGGCAATCCGGCGGTCGTCCAGGGCACCCGGGGCATGCACGATACCGTAGCGCATGCCGGTGGGCACCCGCTGCGCGAAGGGGGCGATCAGGGCGCCGCTCTGCAACTCGCCGCGGATCAGGGTCTGGCGGGCGATAGCGACCCCCATGCCGGCGATGGCAGCCTCCATGGTGAGGTGGTTGCGGTTGAAGGTGTAGCCCCGACGCAGGTTGAGGGGCGGGGCCTCGATGGCAGCCAGGTAGTGCTCCCATTCGGCATGCTCGTGACTGCCCCGCCAGGCGGTGACGTCGTGGAGCAGCGGATACCAGGCCAGGTCGGCGGGGTGGCGCAATGGCGGGCGATCCCGTAGCAGGGCAGGAGCGCAGACCGGGAAGATATGCTCCTCCATCAGCGGGGTGATGGAGAGTCCCGGCGTATGACCGTCGTTGAGGTCCAGGGCCAGGTCGAAGTCGCCCTCGCGCAGTGAAAGGCTGCTGTCCTCGGCCCTGACATGCAGCTCGATGTCGGGAAAGCGGGCCTGCAGCCGTGGCAGCCGCGGCATCAGCCACTTATGCAGGAAGGAGGGCACCGAGCGCAGACGGATCACCCCGCTCATCACCCCGCTGCGCAGTCGTCGCACCTCCAGGCCCACCGCCTGGTAGGCCTCGTCCACCACCGCGGCCAGTCGCCGCCCCTCCTCGGTCAACTCCAGCCGACGGGGCAGGCGGCGGAACAGCTTAAAGCCGAGCCGTGCTTCCAGTTGCTTGATCTGTTGGCTCACCGCGCCGGTGGTGACGTGCAGGTCCTCCGCCGCCCGTGTGAAGGAGAGGTAGCGGGCGCTGATGGCGAAGACCTTCAGCCAGGCGTGGGTCTGGGCGTGCAGGAGTCGGCTCATGGTTTAGTTTAGCTATACTGTCAGCGAGATATTCTGGCTTGCCACCGGACCTTTGCCGCACCAGCATAGAGGCATTGTCAACCCAAGGCCAGCAACGTTCAGTAGTGCTGAACCTGGAGGCGGCGATGCGCCGTCCCCGTCTGCACCCGTCAGTCAAGCGAGGCTTCTTTCATGGCAATCAGCGTCTTCGACCTGTTCAAGATCGGTATCGGGCCCTCGAGCTCCCACACCGTCGGCCCGATGGCGGCGGCCCATGATTTCGTCCAGGTGCTGAAACGTCGCGAGTTGCTTGAGTGTGTGACGCGCTTCGAGGTTCACCTGCATGGTTCGCTCTCCGCCACCGGCAAGGGTCACGGCACCGACCGGGCGGTGGTGATGGGGTTGATGGGCGAGCATCCGTCGCGTATCGATCCGTCCATCGTCGCCCCCCGCATCGAGGCGCTGCTCGCATCACGGATGCTGCATCTCGACGGCCGGCAGATGATCCCCTTCCACTGGACCCGGGACCTGCAGTGGCATGATGAGAGCCTGCCGTACCATCCCAATGCCCTGACCCTGGTCGCCCATGGGCATGTGGACACACTTTATCGCAACGTCTACTACTCCGTCGGGGGCGGCTTCGTGATCGATGAGGCCCAGGCGCGCTCCGGTGAGCTGGACAGCGACACCACGGCTCTGCCCTATGACTTTCACTCCGCCGCCGAGCTGATGGCACTCTGCCGCATGCATGGCCTGCGCATCAGCGAGCTGATGCTGGCGAACGAGAAGGCGTGGCGTAGCGAGGCCGAGGTGCGCGCCGGCCTGTGGGATATCTGGCAGGCCATGCAGGCCTGCGTGCAGACCGGGCTTGCCGCCGAGGGTGTGCTGCCCGGGGGGCTGGAAGTCCGGCGCCGGGCGGCATCGCTGCACCGGCGGCTGCTGGCCATGGACGGCGATGACAGCCTGATCGCCTCGACCTTCTCGGCCATGGACTGGGTCAATGTTTTCGCCCTGGCGGTGAACGAGGAAAATGCCGCCGGCGGTCGCATGGTCACCGCACCCACCAACGGGGCGGCAGGCATCATTCCGGCGGTACTGCACTACTACATGAAGTTCCAGCCCGAGGCCTGCGAGCGGGAGGTAGTGGACTTCCTGCTCACCGCCGGCGCCGTGGGCATCCTGTGCAAGAAGAATGCTTCCATCTCCGGCGCCGAGGTGGGGTGTCAGGGTGAGGTCGGCTCCGCCTGCGCCATGGCCGCCGCCGGTCTCGCCGAGGTGATGGGCGGCAGCGTGGGCCAGGTCGAGAATGCCGCCGAGATCGGTCTGGAGCATAACTTGGGGCTGACCTGCGACCCGATCGGTGGTCTCGTGCAGGTGCCCTGCATCGAGCGCAACGCCATCGCCTCGGTCAAGGCGATCAATGCTGCACGCATGGCCCTCCGCGGTGACGGCGAGCACTTCGTCTCCCTCGATCATGCGATCCGCACCATGCGCGACACCGGCGCCGATATGCAGGAGAAGTACAAGGAGACTTCTCGCGGCGGCCTGGCCGTCAACGCCATCGAGTGCTGATGGCTGCCGGTCAGGGCCGGCTTCGAACGATAGCAGGCGCGATGCCCCTTAAGGGCATCGCGTTTTTGTTTGCAAGCTATTGATCGGGTGGGCGTCTACACCATTGGTCGAGTTCAACGCTTCTCCTGTTGCCGTGCCGCGGTCAGTCCTCTAGCTTACGTTAACGTAAAGTGCAGAGTGTTCTCCGGGGAAGCCTGACGCATCACCCAGGCCCTCGAGGCCGGAACCGCCACAACAACGATAACGGTCGACAACAACGACAACAGCATCCACGGCGGATCGCCCGAGCGATCCAGAGAGGACGAGCCATGACCCAGGAGTTCATACTGGAAACTCGCGGGTTGACCAAGGAGTTCCGCGGCTTCACCGCCGTCGACGACGTCAACTTGCAGGTCCGGGAAGGGCATATCCATGCCCTGATCGGCCCCAACGGGGCCGGCAAGACGACCGTCTTCAACCTGCTCACCAAGTTCCTGCCGCCCACCCGCGGCGAGATCCTCTATCGCGGCAAGCCGATCACCGGCATGAAGGCCAACGAGATCGCGCGGCTGGGCCTGGTGCGTTCCTTCCAGATATCCGCGGTCTTTGCCCACATGACCGCCATGGAGAACGTGCGGGTGGCGCTTCAGCGCAAGTTGGGCACCTCTTTCCACTTCTGGAAATCCGAGAAGAGCCTCGATCACCTCAACGATCGAGCCATTGCGCTGCTCGACGAGGTCGGTTTGCGCGAATACGCCGACGTGCTCACCGTGGAGATGCCCTATGGGCGCAAGCGGGCGCTGGAGGTGGCCACCACCCTGGCGCTGGAGCCGACCCTGATGCTGCTCGACGAGCCGACCCAGGGCATGGGCGCCGAGGACGTCGACCGCATCGTCGAGCTGATCCGGCGGGTCTCGAAAGGCCGCACCGTCCTGATGGTGGAGCACAACCTCAGCGTGGTCAGTCGCCTGTGCGACCGCATCACCGTGCTGGCCCGCGGCAGCGTGCTGGCCGAAGGGGACTACCAGGAGGTCTCGCGCAATCCCCTGGTACGTGAAGCCTACATGGGCAGCGACGCTTCAGCGGAAGAGGGGGCCAGCGCATGAGCCAGGCAGCCGAGAAGCTTACCGAGTATTCCGACCTGGACGGAGCCGAGATGCTGCGGGTCAGCGACCTGCATGCCTTCTATGGCGAATCGCACATCCTGCATGGCGTCGACTTTGACGTGAAGCGCGGCGAACTGGTGACCCTGCTGGGGCGCAATGGCGCCGGGCGCAGTACCACCCTCAAGGCGATCATGAACATGGTCGGCCGCCGCACCGGGTCCATCGTCATCAATGGCTCCGAGACCCTGGAGATGAAGCCGCACCGCATCCCGCGGCTCGGCGTAGGCTACTGTCCCGAGGAGCGCGGCATCTTCTCGAGCCTCGACGTCGAGGAAAACCTGCTGCTGCCGCCCACGGTGCGCAGCGGCGGGATGGGGATCGACGAGATCTACGCGATGTTTCCCAATCTGTACGAGCGGCGCCGCAGCCAGGGCACCCGGCTTTCCGGAGGCGAACAGCAGATGCTGGCCATGGCGCGCATTCTGCGCACCGGCGCACGGCTGCTGCTGCTCGACGAGATCACCGAGGGGTTGGCCCCGGTCATCGTCCAGGCGCTGGGCGAAGTGTTGATCAAACTCAAGGAGCGCGGTATGACCATCGTGCTGGTGGAGCAGAACTTCCGCTTTGCCGCCCCGCTGGCCGACCGCCACTTCGTGATGGAGCACGGCCGCATCATCGAGGAGATCAGTGCCGCGGAGTTGCCCTCGCGGCGTGAGCACCTCAACTCCCTGCTGGGTGTATGACGGCTTGCCGTCCTCCCCGCAGTTCATCCACCGCAATGCAACAACCTGCATCGACAACAACAAGCAGCCCCCGGGGGGCCACGGAGATGACATCATGACGTTCCACAGGAAGACACTTGCCAGCAGCATCGCCCTCGCCGCCGCCGCCACTCTGATGGCCAGCGGTGCTCAGGCACAGATGAGTAACGACGAGGTGCGTATCGGTTACCTGGCCGACATGTCCGGCACCTACCGGGATCTCGCCGGTCCCGGTGGCCTCGAGGCTCTGATGATGGCCGTCGAGGATGTCGGTGGCGAGGTCAACGGCGTGCCCATCGATGTGTTCAGCGCTGATGACCGTAACAGCGCCGACGTGGGCGCCAACACCGTACGCGGCTGGTTCGACGAGCAGAACGTCGACTTGGTGGCCGGCATGGTCGCCTCCTCGGTTTCCATTGCCGTGACCAAGCTACTCGAGGAGAACAACGGCCTGGGTATCATCTCCGGCTCCGCCGCCTCAAGCATCACCAACGAGCACTGCACGCCCAACCACATTCACTGGGTCTACGACACTTACCCGCTGGCCAACGGCACGGCCAAGGCGGTGGTGGAGCAGGGGGGCGACACCTGGTTCATGCTCACCGCCGACTATGCCTTCGGCCACGCCCTGGAAGGCGACGTGACCAAAGTGGTGGAAGACAACGGCGGCGAGATCATCGGCACAATCCGTCACCCCTTTCCGACCAACGACTTCTCGTCCTATATCCTCCAGGCCCAGGGCTCCGGTGCCGACATCATCGGCCTGGCGAATGCCGGGGCCGACACCGTCAACGCCATCACCACTGCCAGCCAGTTCGGCGTCGTCCAGGCCGGTCAGCAGCTCGCCGGTCTGCTGATCTTCCTCAACGACGTCCACGCCATGGGGCTCGAAGATACCCAGGGCCTGCTGCTCACCACTGGCTGGTACTGGGACATGGACGACCAGGCACGCGAGTGGGCCGAGCGCTACTATGAGCGCACCGAGCGCATGCCGACCATGGTCCAGGCGGGCATCTACTCCAGCACCATGCACTACCTCGAGACCGTGGCCGAGGCGGGCACCGACGACCCCGAGACCATCCGTGCGGCCATGGCCGAGCGCCCGGTGGAAGACTTTTTCTCCCGCAACGGCTACATCCGCGAGGATGGCCGCATGGTCCACGACATGTATCTTGCCGAGGTGAAATCCCCGGAGGCGTCCACCGGTGAGTGGGACGTCTACGAGATTCTCGCCACCATTCCTGCCGAGGAGGCCTACCGGCCGCTCTCCGAGAGCCAGTGCAAGCTGGTCAACAACTGAGTGGAAGCGGAATTGGCGGCGGCTTCGGCCGCCGCCCCTCTGACGGGAGGTCCATGACATGACAATGATTTTTGGGGTGCCGTTGATGGTGTTCATGGGCCAGCTGATGCTGGGCCTGATCAACGGTGCCTTCTATGCCCTGCTCAGCCTGGGCCTGGCGGTGATCTTCGGCCTGCTGAAGATCGTCAACTTCGCCCATGGCGCCCAGTACATGCTGGGTGCCTTCGCTGCGCTGCTGGGCTTGCAGTACCTGGGACTCAACTACTGGGTGGCGCTGCTGCTGGTGCCCCTTGTGGTCGGCGGGTTGGGCATGGTGATCGAGCGTCTGATCCTGCGGCGTATCGCCCACCTCGACCACCTCTACGGGCTGCTGCTCACCTTCGGCCTGGCGCTGATCTTCGAGGGCACCCTGATCAACTTCTTCGGCGTGTCGGGCTCGAGCTATCCCACGCCCACGGCCCTGGAAGGCGGGATGAATCTGGGCTTCATGTTCCTGCCCACCTACCGCGCCTGGGTGCTGGTGGCGGCGTTGGTGGTTTGCCTGGGCACCTGGTTCATCATCGAGCGCACGCGTCTCGGCGCCTACCTGCGGGCCGGTACCGAGAACCCGGCGCTGATGCAGGCTTTCGGGGTCAACGTGCCGCTGCTGATCACCCTGACCTATGGCTTCGGCGTGGCGCTGGCCGCCTTTGCCGGGGTGTTGGCGGCCCCGCTCTACCCGGTGTCGCCGACCATGGGCTCGAGTCTGTTGATCGTGGTCTTTGCCGTGGTGGTGATCGGGGGAATGGGCTCCATCCTGGGGGCTATCCTCACCGGCCTGGCCATGGGGCTGATCGAGGGCCTCACCAAGGTCTACTACCCCGAGGCGGCCAACACCGTGATCTTCCTGGTGATGATCCTGGTGCTGCTGCTGCGCCCTGTGGGACTCTTCGGCAAGGAGGCATGACGTGATGGCCACGACCCAACAACTGACCCCCGCCATGCAGCGGCAGCGTAATGCCCGGCTGCGTCGCAATACCCTCTACCTGGTGCTGATCGTGATCGGCCTGCTGGCACCGCTCGCGATCTACCCGGTATTCCTGATGAAGGTGCTGTGCTTCGCCCTGTTTGCCTGCGCCTTCAACCTGCTGCTTGGTTATGCCGGCCTGCTCTCCTTCGGGCATGCGGCTTTCCTGGCCACCGGCGGCTACTTCACCGGCATCATGCTGGCCAGCTACCCGGGACTCACGCCGGAGATGGGCATCCTGATCGGCACCCTCGCCGCCGTGGTGCTCGGCACCTTCTTCGGGGTGCTGTCGATTCGCCGTCAGGGAATCTATTTCGCCATGGTGACGCTGGCCCTGGCGCAGATGATGTTCTTCTTCTTTATCCAGGCGCCCTTTACCGGCGGCGAGGACGGCCTGCACGGCGTGCCGCGAGGGGAGCTGTTCGGGCTGATCAGTCTCGCTGACAACCTCAATATGTACTACTTCGTGCTCGTGGTCTTCGTGATCGGCTTTGCCATCATCCAGCGCACCGTGCATTCGCCCTTCGGTCAGGTGCTGAAGGCGATTCGCGAGAACGAACCGCGGGCGGTATCGCTGGGCTACAACGTGGATGCCTACAAGCTGGTAGCCTTCGTGCTTTCCGCGGGCCTGGCGGGCCTGGCCGGCTCCACCAAGACGGTGGTCTTCCAGTTGGCCTCGCTGACCGATGCCCATTGGCACATGTCCGGTGAGGTGATCCTGATGACCCTGCTGGGCGGCGTCGGTACCCTGTTCGGCCCCATGGTGGGTGCCGGCCTGGTGGTGAGCCTGCAGCATCAGCTGGCCCAGTCGCCGGTGGGCAACTGGGTGAGCGTGATCCTTGGTCTGATCTTCGTGATCTGTGTGCTGAGTTTCCGCGGCGGCATCGTCGGTGAGATCCAGAAGATGGTGCGCAAGAACTTCAAATAGGCTGGGACGGCCAGAAGGCTCTCGGGCTTCCAGCACTTGATGGAGCCGCACACATGGAAGTTGCCCTCTGGGTCGCCGCCGGCCTCCGGGCCCTCAACGCTGGGATGGAGGGGGGCATGGCGATACGGGCGCGTGGGCCCACCAGCGCATCCGCAGGGTGCCGCTTGCCAGGGCCGACGCCAGGGCCTCGAGGTCGGCCGCGGTGAGCGAGTCGAGGGCAGCATGTTCATGCTGCCAGGGGGCCAGGCGCCAGGCCGGGGGAGAGACGCAGACAGGCGATACCCGTCGCAATGCCTGCCAGGCCCGCTCGACGGCCTCCTCGTGGGTCTCGGGTGGCCCCTGTCGCGCAAGCAGGCCGCGACGCAGCCGTTCCAGTTCCGGCTCATCCAGCCGGGCAAGCCTCACGGCCTCGGCGTCGAGAAACGCGAGGATGGCCCGACGCAGGGTATCGACCGAGGCCTGAGGCGACTGCACGACATAGCCGATACGCGGCCAGCCCGACGATTCCCGATAGCGCACCGCCGCGACATAACCGAGACCGCGCCGCTGGCGCATCTCCCGATGGAAGGCGGCGTCATGGCACTGCACCAGCAACTGCAGCAGCCAGCGCATGCGAGGACCGTCATCGACTCCTTCGACTTCCAGCATCAATGCCCGGTCGTCTCCCTGCGGGGCAAGCCAGGTCATTTCCTGTTCGCCGCCTTGTGGTGCGGCGGGAGCCGGGAAGACGTTCCTGGCACGAGACAGACTCGCGGCGAAGCCACGGGCCATGGCCTGCGCCTCCCGGGTCCCCACGTCGCCTCGGGCCCAGCAGAGCAGGGAGGGCATGGCATCTGGAGGGAGCGGTGGAGGGCGTGTCGCCAGGCGATCCAGCATCTGCTGGGCGATCAGGCCGCTTGACGATACAGCGTCTGTCGGTTCCGTCACCGTCTTCGACGCCATCCAGCTATCCAGGGCCTGGTCCACCAGCGAGACGAGTCCGGCGGGGGTGCCGCGGGCCGTCAGCCAGTCACCCCTGGCGTCACTGCCCAGGGTGAGCTGCAGGCCCCTGGTGCTGGCTGCCTGGCGCAGGGCCAGGGTTCGGCGCTGCCAGTCACGCAGACGCGCGTCACGGTCCGATGCATCGGCGGGCCAACCCAGGCACCAGCTGGTCTCGGCCTCTCTGGCCGGCCAGTCCAGCCCATCCCACCATAGCGAGAGACTGGCATCCCGATAGAGCAGGCCGGCTGCCGGCCGATCGTCGACCTGCGGGCCGACCGGCCGGTCATCGAGATCCTGGCGTTGAGGTACCTCAGGGAGGGGCGGGGCAGAAGGGGGCCATGACAGGTCGAGGGGGCGCCAGGGGGTCGCGGTCTCCTCGGTCCGGCGCCAGGGTCGGGGATGCCGTTCGGTACTCACTCTCCACAGCAGTCGACATTGTTCCGGGGCGAGCCACGCTGACAGGGTGTGGCGGTGCTGGTCCCGGTCCATGGGCGTGGGGACGCTGGCAGGAGGGGAATGACTCAATCGTCGGGCCTGCTTCCGCGGCCAGGCATCGAGGTCGACTGCCGCTCTCGGCGGAGGGGCGATGTCGGGCCTCCGGCATGCCTGCCAAAGGGCTCGCTGACAGGTGGCCACCAGCGGTGCGATATCCGCGGGTTGCTCCGCAAGCTCGACCTCCAGGCACAGGGCCGGCCCCGTGCCCTCGGGGGTCGTGGAGGTCCTCAGTTCCTGGATCGCATGGGCCTGCTGGAGGGTGGCGGTCAAGGCACCATCGGTCAGCTGCGAGGCAATGGCCTGCAACCGCAGAGAGCAGGCATCGGCGATGGCCTCGGGCAGCGGCCACAGCAGCTCCAGGGTACTGGCAGCGGGCAGGCTTGGCTCGTTCGGGGGGTACCAGGCCACGCCGCGTGGCGTGGCCCAGCGCCAGCGATCCGCGAGCGGGGTGTCGGCCGCGTCGGCGGCCATCGCCGGGAGCCGGCGGCCATGGCGTTCAAGCAGGCCAAGCTGCTCGTCCGTCGGCTGCGGGCCGAGCATGACCAGCGCCATCCTTTCGGCACGGTAGTGGCGGGCATGAAAGGCCTGGAGGCGTGCGACCAGGTCCCGATCAGCGCTGCCGAGGGTGGCACCATTACCAGCGTGGCAGGCCGTGGCCGGATGGCTGGAGTCGAACAGCCGGCCCAGCGCGGCCAGGCGATGCATCGCCGGGTCGTCCAGGCGAGCCCGGAACTCGGCTTCCAGCACCTCGACCTCGTCGGTGAGGGCGCCAGGTTCGAGGAGGGGGTGTCCGAGCAGGTCGACTAGGCGAGCCAGGCCTTCATCGGCAGCGTCCGCGGGCAGATGCAGGTGCACGTCGGTGACATCTTCCCCGGTGTGGGCATTGTAGCGTCCCCCCAGAGTGCCCACCCATCTGGCCAGTTCGCCCCCGACGGGCCAGCGGTCACTGCCCAGGAAGAGCCCGTGTTCCAGCAGGTGGGCCAGGCCTCGGCAATTGGGTG
>NZ_JAVLBC010000051.1:12118-16481 GCF_031581305.1 Halomonas sp. | reverse complement strand
GGCGAGCGACGGCCACGCATACGAGGAATCACCCATGTCACGAACGACCCGCCTGCCTGACCTGCGCCGGGTGTTGCGCTACCACACAGGCCCGATCGACGTGCCTGAGCCTGCCGAGTGGCTGGGGATCACCCTGCGTACCCTCTACCAGGACATCGCCGCGCTGCGGGCGATGGGTGGCGAGGTCGTCAATGCCCCCGGCCAAGGGAATGTGCTGCCTCCCGAAGTCGCGCCACCGCCCACCGCCCGGGGCGACTACTACCGCTGGCTGTTCTTCGCGGCCGGCCCCCTCGTGGCCTACGGGAAAGGGCTGCGAGAGCGATCGACCCACCAGCGCTGTGAGGCCTACATCGAGCGGGCCCTCTCGCCGCACGCCTGATGGCAGGGCCCTGGCTGCGACTCGCGCCGCTCTGGCGCCACGGCCACCTCATCCTGACGGTGCTGGTGCTGCTGCTCTGGTCGCAGGTGGACAGGGCGCTTGCCGGGGTGCTGTTCCTGCCGGTCTGGGTGCTGGCCACCCAACTGATCGTGGCCGGCAGCCTGGAGGCCGCTCGGCTGCGTCGACGTGCCTGGCTCGACCAGTACCTGCGCGACGACTCACCCTGGCGCGGCTGGTTGCGGGGCGGGGTGATGATGGTGGTGCGTCACCAGTTACTGGGCGCGCTGCTGGCGCTGGTACTGCTGGTCAAGCTGCGCCTGCTGGCGCCGGCCCTCTGGCCGGTATTGCTGGCCGGCGTGCCAGGGCTGGTGGTGGCGCAGAACCTGCTGCGCCGACGCCTGGCACGCCATGTCATCGCCGAGCATCTGCCGGCGGTGACCCGGCGCCTGGTGGTGGTGCCGGCCGCCGGCCTGCTGGCCCTGGTCCTGGTGGTCGTCGCCCTCTGGCTGCCCCAGCCATGGCTGGTCGGACTCGGCTGGGAAGAGGCCATCGCGCGTCATTTCCCGGATGCCTCGGGGGGAGCCGTGCTGGGGTTCTTCGAGCGACTGGCCACCATCGCCGAGATCAGTCAGCACTGGAGCATGCAGAATGCCGTGGAGCGCTTCCAACTCGCCACACCCGTGGCGGTGTTGGGCTGGCTGCTGTTGCTGCTTACCCAGAGCACCTTTGCCTGGGCCTATGCGCGCCTGCTGGTCGGTGCCGAGGCCCTGCGTCGGGGCGGGCGTCGGCAGCATCGTGCCGCGTTGCACTCCTGCCGTGAGGAGGGCCCGTCATGAGTCATGCCATGCGCCGGTCAATCGCCCGGGGGCGCCTGGCCATCCCGTTCCGCCCCTGGCGTGGATGGGATCTGTCGCTCCTGGTGGTCATGACGCTGTTGCTGCTCTTTGAGGTCGGTCATGGCTGGCTGGCGTCGCGGAGCCAGGCGCCGCTGTACCGGGTGATCGTGGCGGGCGAGTCGCTGACCCTTAATGCCGACACCCGCGCCAGCGTCTCACGCGACCTGTCGGCATTCGCCACTGAGGTGGAAGAGCGGCTCCAGGCGCGCATGAAGCCCTGGCTGGAGGGGCGTCTCGAACGGGCCTTTGCGCCCCTCGAGGCGGCGGTGCCGGGCTACCTGGACTGGTACTACTCGCCCGTTGGCAGCTACACGCGACTCGGCGTGGCGCTCATGGGTGACCTCGATGCCTGGCTGGATAAACAGCTTCACCAGCGGCTGGTCGAGGCGACTGGCCTCGATTTGGCGCTGGCCGGCCTGCAGGTGGACTATCCTCGGCGCCTGGCTAGCGAACAGCGGGGCCTGGCCGAGGATATGGCCGAGACGCTTCATGAACGCTATGTCTCGCGGCAGGTAGCACCGGAGGGAGAGGGCGAGCGGCCCATCCATGAGCTCGATCTGGATGGGGCGCTGCAGGAGACCCTGCAGGATGGACGGGATACGGGACGCTGGAGCACGGCCGCGGTGGGCGGCAGTGGTGGTGCGCTGATGGCGGGTCGTGCCCTGGCCCGGCGGCTCGGTGTCTCCGTCGCCGCGCAGGGCAGCCGCCTGGCCCTGCGCCGCCTGGTCACCCGCCTGGGAGCCGGTGCCGTGCGTTCACTCGCCGCCGGTGGCGCCGCCTCGGCCGCCACCGCGCCTGCCGGCCCGGGCGCCCTGGTCGTGGGCACACTGACCTCCGCCGTGACCCTGGCCGGTATCGCGGGAAGCGAGGTTGCCCTGCTCAAGGTGCAGGAGGCGCTCCATCGGCCGGCGATGGCGTCCCAACTGCGCGATGCCATTGGCCAGGCCCGGCTGGCGATGCAGGCCTCGTTCGAGGCCGCCATCTCTGCCAGCGCCGCGACCCTGATGGCGCAGCTCGAGGCTCAGTCGACCCGGGCCGACGACAGCGAAGGGAAGCCACGCACCTACCGGATCCTCGGCCAGCGCGGCGAATAGCGGCCTCAGGCGCCGTGCAGCCGTCGATGCAGGTCGCGGATGCGGTCGGCGAATTCCGTTACCGGGCCCTCGACCTCCGCATCCGGCACCACTTCCTGTATCGGCAGCGGGCGCACTCTGGGCGGCGCCACCTCCAGCTCCTCCAGCCAGTTCATTAGCTGCTCGGACGAACTGGCATAGAGGATTCGCCCCAGCCCCACCCAGCCATGGGCCGCTGCACACATGGGGCAGTGCTCGCCGGAGGTATAGACGGTGGCTTGTGCACGCTCCTCTGGGGACAGATGCTCCGCGGCCCAGCGTGCCAGGAAGAACTCCGGATGCTGGGTCGCATCCCCGCTGGCCACATGGTTGTGGTCTTCCACCAGCACCGCGCCATCGGCACTCACCAGCACCGAACCGAACGGCTCGTCCCCAGCCGCCAGGGCCTCTTCCGCGAGCTCCACGCAGCGCTGCAGGTGTTGCCTGTCTGTTTCGGTGATCATCGTTCGTGCTCCATGAGAT
Organism: Halomonas sp.; assembly: GCF_031581305.1. GTDB lineage: Bacteria > Pseudomonadota > Gammaproteobacteria > Pseudomonadales > Halomonadaceae > Halomonas. Next base: position 13,611 of record NZ_JAVLBC010000051.1, on the reverse strand, counting down.
TGCGAGTTGCCTTCCAGCATAGATGCTGTCGCCCACCTTGCCGATCGGGCCTTGGCCGGCCGCGACAGTCAATGCAGGGCCATGGGTCAGGCGTGCATCGCATAGGCCATCGGTGCCAGGGTGCCTTGAATTTATAGACGATCAGTCTATATTAGAGGCATGATACGAACCACTGCTTCTCCCAGGCCTCGCCGTGGACGACCGCCCAAAATTCCTCGCGACGATCCGGACACCCGCGCGGCCCTGATCCGCAGCGGGCTCGAGGTCCTGACCGAACAGGGCTTCACCGTCTCCGGCATCGACGGCATCCTCAAGCGCGTGGGCGTGCCCAAGGGCTCCTTCTACTATTATTTCGACAGCAAGGAGGCCTTCGGCCGCGTCGTCATGGAGCATTACGGCGCCTACTTCGCCAACAAGCTCGACCAGCACCTGCTGGACACATCACGCCGGCCCTTGTGTCGCCTCGTGGCCTTCGTCACTGATGCGCGAGCCGGCATGGAACGCCACCACTTCCGCCGCGGCTGCCTGGTGGGCAACCTGGGCCAGGAGGCCGGCGGGTTGCCGGAGGGATATCGGCAGTGGTTGCGGGAAACCCTCGACGACTGGCAACAGCGCGTGGCGCGATGCCTGCGCGAGGCCCAGGAAGCCGGTGAGCTGAGTAGGGCGGCGGATTGCGACAGGCTGGCCGAGGCCTTCTGGATCGGCTGGGAAGGGGCAGTCATGCGTGCCCGGCTAGAGGGAAGTGCCCGTCCTCTGGAGACCTTCATCACCACCTACATGGAAGGACTACCCCGTTAGCCGGGTTCTTTCATGTCTTTTCATAGACGATCGGTCTATAAATCAGTTCATCAAGGAGGTTCACGATGTTCAAGGCAATCCTGATCGACAAGCAGGACGACGGCCAGCGTGTGGCGCTGGAGACCCTCGACGAGTCGCGACTCCCCGAGGGGGACGTGACGGTGCGGGTCGAATGCAGCACGCTCAACTACAAGGATGCCCTGGCCATCACCGGCAAGGGGCCGGTGGTGCGCGCGTTTCCCATGGTCCCGGGGATCGACCTGGCGGGCACGGTCGAGAGCTCGACGGCCGAGGCCTATCAGCCCGGCGACACCGTGCTGCTCAACGGCTGGGGCGTCGGAGAAACGCACTGGGGCGGCCTGGCCGAGAAGGCACAGTTGGACAGTCGCTGGCTGATCCCCCATCCGACGGCCTTCAGCGCCCGACAATCCATGGCCATCGGCACGGCCGGGTATACCGCCATGCTGTCGGTCATGGCGCTGGAGCGCCAAGGCGTGACACCGGAGCAGGGCGAGGTGCTGGTGACCGGCGCCAATGGCGGCGTGGGCAGCTATGCCATCGCGCTCCTGGCGCGGCTGGGCTATCGGGTCGTGGCCTCCACCGGACGCCCGGAGGAGACGGCGTATCTCCATGGCCTCGGGGCCCAGGAGGTGATCGATCGCAATACGCTCTCCGAACCGGGGCGGCCCCTGGCC
>NZ_JAVLBC010000051.1:0-12108 GCF_031581305.1 Halomonas sp. | reverse complement strand
GCGCTGGGCGGGGGCCATCGACTCGGTGGGTAGCCACACCCTGGCCAACATCCTCGCCGGGACCCGCTATGGCGGCACCGTCGCCGCCTGTGGGCTGGCGCAGGGCATGGACCTGCCGGGCAGTGTTGCCCCCTTCATCCTCAGAGGCGTGACCCTGGCGGGGATCGACAGCGTGATGCGCTCCTACGAGGACCGCGTCGAGGCCTGGCGCCGGCTCGGTGAGCTGCTGGCCCCCGTGCAGCTCGATGCCATCACCCGCACGATCGGCCTGGAGGAGGCCATCGACACGGCGGGCGAGCTGCTCGCCGGTCGGGTGCGCGGACGCGTGGTGGTTGACATGGCACGCTAGTCAGGCGATCGGATGTGGGACCGCCAGGCATGAAAAGGGCAGGGCGCTAGCCCTGCCCCTTGTCATTTACCGCCTCGACAAGAGGCGGTCGTCAAGGCGTTATCAGCAAAATCCGCGTGAACCCTCGCCCACTCGGGCGGGGAGGTAAGCGGGCAGCGCGGTAGCCTGCTGGGGTTGCCCGACAGGATAAGACGACATACGCTGTACATACATCCATGCTATGTGCTTCGCTATGTTGAAGGCCACGAAGATACGCATCTACCCCACGACCGAGCAGGTGGCGTTTCTGAACCGCCAGTTCGGCGCGGTGCGCTTCTGCTACAACACCGGCCTTCGCATCATGTCCCATCGCTATAAGCGCCACGGCCAGTCGTTGAGTGCAAAACACGACATCAAAAAGCTGCTGCCGGTGGCCAAGAAGTCCCGCAAGTATGGCTGGCTGAAAGAAGCGGATTCCATGGCTCTCCAGCAGTCGTGCATCAATCTCGACCAAGCCTTCCAGCGTTTCTTCGACCCCAATCAAAAGACGGGCTACCCGCGCTTCAAGAGCAAGCGGGGCAAGCAATCCAGCTACCACTGCGTCGGCGTCAATGCTGGCGATAGCTGGATCAAGGTGCCCAAGCTCGGTCCGATCAAGGCCAAGGTGCATCGCAAGGTTGAGGGAAAGCTGAAAAGCATCACCCTGACCCGGACGGTCACCGGGAAGCACTACGCCTCGCTGCTCTACGAAACAGAACAGGTCGCCCCGGCACTGCTGAAGGATGTAGACGTTGCCTGTGTCGTCGGCCTCGACATGGGGTTGTCGCATCTTGCCATTGACTCCACCGGCCGCAAGATCGCCAATCCGCGCTTCCTCAAGCAGTCGCAGAAGAACCTCAAGCGCAAACAGCAGGCGCTGGCCCGCACGAAGAAGGGCAGCGCCCATCGAGCTAGGGCACGGCTGCTCGTCGCCAAGGCTCACGAACGCGTGGCTAACGCCCGCAATGACTTCCAGCACAAGCTCTCTCGACAGATTGTTGACGACAACCAAGCGGTAATCGTCGAGACGCTGAAGGTCAAGAACATGATGAAGAACGCCAAGCTCGCCAAGCACATTGGCGATGCGTCATGGCATGCCTTGACTGCCAAACTGGACTACAAGGTCAAGGAGCAAGGCAAACATCTGGTCAAGATCGACCCGTGGTTTGCCAGCTCCAAGACCTGCCATGTCTGCCAGCACAAGATGGACGCCATGCCGTTGAGTCTCCGGTCGTGGGAGTGCCCCGCCTGCCACACACAGCACGACCGGGACACCAACGCGGCGCTGAACATCAAGCATCAAGGCATAGTGAAGTTGAAGGCGGAAGGGCTGTCCGTCTCTGCCCATGGAGGCTTGCATAAGTCCGGCATGTCGCCGGCTGCTGCCTGAGAAGTGGGAAGCCTCGCCCGTGGCGCGTCAGCGCTTAGGGCGGGGAGCAGTCACACGTAGAAGTCCAGCTCCTCCTGAGCCTTGAGCAGATCTCGCATCTTGATCGGATCGTCGCCGAAGAAGAACACCAGGCCCCAGTGCGTGCCGAAAGCCGAACGGTCCGGCACTGTCTCCTCGGTCGGCGCCACCAGCTCGTGAGATTCGAAGTAGGGGTGCTCGATGGTTTCCTTGGGCATCTCCAGCCTGCTGACGACACGACGCCGTGGGTACACACCGAAGCAACCCGCATAGCCTTTTGCGTCGACCACTTCGCGGGGGAAGAAGGCATCGACCTCCTCCTTGGTGCTCTTGGGGTCGAAGACCAGCATCGATGCCTGATAGGCACTGAATCCGTAGGCACGCTCGATGAGCTCGAAGGCCTTGAAACCGGGCGGGCGATAGGCAACCTCGCCGAAGTACATCTCGCCGTCCGCTGCCACGAAGTACTCGGGATGGATCAGGCCGAACCGGATATCGAACGTCTTGATCAACTTCTTGATCTGCTTGGTGATGGCATCGCGCCAGCTCTCGAGTTCCCGTGTGGCGGGAACGAACACCGAGTAGCCCAGGGTCACGTACTCGGAGATGTTGAGGAACTTGATCTCACCATCATGGATCCAGGCCTCGACGGCAAACTCCCAGCCATCAAGGTGACTTTCCATCAGCAAGGGATACTCTTCGGCCGGAATGCTGTCGATCTCATCGATCTTGCGGATCATGCGGTGTCCGAGACACCCCGCCTTGTCGAAGGCCTTGACGTGAATCGGGTCATCGGGGTCGCCGTCGAGCTTGAGCAGTGTCTGGTTGACGCGTTTCATGAAGCGGATGATGTCGTCTTTCTCGTGGGCTTCCTCGAAGATCCCCACGCGAATACCGCCCAGCTGGGCGCGGCGCTTCATCAGTGCCTTGTCGCGAAACAGGATGGATTGTCCGTACATGCGGGGGCTGTCCATCAGGACGGAGTTGATCGCGCCTGACCATTCGACGGTTTCTTCGAATAGCGGGATGGCCACGTCAACGCCCTCCGCCTTGAGGGTTTCCGCAATTTCCATGGATCGATCATTCAGTCGCACGAAATCCCATTGGATGTACGGGATCTTGTTGGCCTCGCAGAAGTCGGCGGCCCAGTCTGGCGCCACCACCACGTAGCGGCGGTCAAACTGTTGCGCGGCCTTGATGGCATTGACGCTCCAGCCCAGCAGCGCGATGTACCCCTTGTTGGGGTCCTTGGGCGTTTCAGTGCCGCGGACAGAATCCAGTGTCGGGTCGGTCCAGCTTGAAACGTCCTTGTCGGCCGGGGTTTCTGATACAGACGACATGTACTGCACTCCTTCTGCCTTGGGCAGGATATTGACGCTCGACTTTCTACGGTCTTGTCGAGCTTGAGTGCCAAGCATCTTCGGCTAGCGCCTCGACGCCCAGCTATCTCGGGCCAGACGCATGGCCCGATCCACTTCATCGGTTGGAACATCGGCCGGCCCCCCCTTCTCGAGCGGGTCGTAGTGAAAGACGTATAGCCGCGATGCGAACTGGGCAACCGGTAGCGAGGCCTCACCGTAGAGCTCGCCATTGCCCTGGGTCGAGGTAACGATGCCCTGCCCCCAGTCCTGCCCGCTGTCGTTATTGGGATTGAAGAAATACACCCGCATGACCTGGCTCGGATCGAGGGCAAGGCGCTGGATCGTGATCGCGTGCCAGCCGAGAAAGCGCATGGCGCTATCGGTCACGGCAATACCGGCGGGCTGCGGATTGATCACCGGAATATTGCCGTTGTAGAAGGGGTGATAGGCGGCATAAAAGTCACGGATAAAACCTTCGAAGTCCTTCAGGCCGCCGGTAAACACATCGACGGCGATGCGGAAGCCGTGGCCCACATGATCGCCGTGGAATTCGGCGTTGACCCACTTGTGCGGATCCTCTCCGCGTCCGGCGCTGCGGCGCCCCATCTCGAAGTAGATGCGATCGAGGTGAGGGACGGTGAGCAGGGAGACGGCGTCCACATCCACGGGTGGTTCGGCTGCCAGGCCTGCGCCGAGCTCACGGGAGGAAAGGTTGTGACCTTCGAAGCGCATCACGATCTCATCGTCCCGCGCCGCCCAGGCGACGATCCGCAGCAGGTCAGCCGGCGTATTGAAGGCCCACATGGACAGGGCGCGTGTCGACTGGCAGGTGGGGTAATTTCCCTGACCCACGCCCAGCGGGCGGCCGAGCACATTGAGAACGTCGGCGAGAAGAAAGCATTCCGGCGAGCGGCGGTTTCCGAAAACGGCAACGATCTTCTCTGCCGCGGCATTGCACAAGGTCATTCTCAGCTGCCGCCACAGCGACGGGGCCACCGGCGGCGAATAGAGGATGCCGCGCTCGAGCATCATGGCAAGGCCGTAGGCGGCCTGGCTGGTCTCGGCAAACAGGGCCTCATCGATCAGCGTGTGGATCAATGCCGGGTAACAGTGAAAGGCGTCCGCCCCCGTATGGCTCAGGCCGAGTGCCGTGGGGATCAGCGCGTTCCAACGGTTGCGCAGGTAACGGATGAACCCCGGCATGTAGGGCGAGACCAGGCCGGTGCTGTGCATGGCCTGGGCAAAGGCAATGGCCTCCTTAAGCAGGGCCGCGTCGTCCATGCTCGCCAGCCGCTGGGCATACACCTCAAAACCGGGATCTTCACGGCAGCCCTCGGTAGGACTGAACACGGCATGGATCAACTGTAGGGCGTCGTCCCCCACCTCGCCGGCCATGGCGTCCGGCCGATCCTCCAGGCTGGGCAGGCAAGTGGCAATCTGGGTCACCATCTGCTTGACGCCATCCACCTGGACCGGGCGTTGCGCCAGGATTCGCCAGACTTCGGCCACCAGGTGCTCCAGAAGATTCCGGTAGCCCAGGTGTTGCAGCAGGTAGCGATACAGGGTCTGGACGGCGTACCCGAGGCGTTCAGGCCGCAGCCGGTCGCTCTCTTGCAGGTCGCTGACCACGATATCGAGGTTCATGGCCATCACCTGGGCAAGAAAGTGATGAGCGTGCTCCGCCGAGACGGAAGGGTGCGAATAATCGCCCTTGGCGACAGCCAGCAGGCGAATCTGGCTCAGGCCTTCCACCACGGTGGCAACGGGGTCGCCATGACGCACGGTACGAACGGCGAGGGATGGCACCAGCGTCTGGGGATAATCCCAATCGCTGCCACCGAAGAACCCGGCGGCCTCGATCGCCGGCACACGCGCATAGAGGACCTCAAGCCCCCGGTCGTTGAACATCAGAGGGCGTATCGCCTCGACGACCTCGAAGACGGGAGACACACCGGCAATGGCATTGGCGGCGTCGAGCCGTGCGATGGCGGCGTCGAGTTGCGTCACCCGCTCGCTCGACCCGTCGTCGTCGTGGTGGGCGGATTCGCCAGTCTCTTCGCTCATGTACCCAAGGTCCGCCCTGTCCCGAGTGATGTCAATCACATTCGGGCGGGCCATGCGCCGGACAGCCTGCTGCGGAGACGTCGTCGCCCGCTCAGTGGCAGAGGGCGTCGTGGGCCTGGTCTCGGGTCTGCTCGTGGCCGGAAGGCAGGGGAGCCGCGGGGTCGGTCAGCCAGGCCGCGATGTCTGCCTCGGTGCGCTCTCGCTTCGTGTAGCGGGTGAGCATGTGGTAGCCCTGTGGGTAGAGGGCCAGGCGTATGGCCGCCTTCTCGGGCAGTCGTGCGAGCAGGGCGCAGATCGCCTCCGGCGGGATGATGTGGTCCTCGGTGCCATAGAGGATCAGCGCCGGGGCGGGCAGCTCGCGGGCGGCCGCCAGGCTCGCGTCCATGGCCAGGCTCACCCCGTGCAGGGTATCGACGCGCGCACGGTGCAGGATCAGCGGGTCCTCGGCCAGCCGACGCTTCATCTCGGGGTCATCGGTGGGTTCGATGCCGAGATGTTGGACCGTGGTCGAGGAGAAGCTCAGCGCGGGGAAGAGGCGCACGCCGAGCCACAGGCCCAGACGCTGGTACCAGGGCATGGCCTCGAAGCCCCAGACCGCGGGCGCGATCAATACGCTGCCGTCCACCGGCGGCGGGTTGTCGCCGCTCAGGGCGAGGATCGCCACGGCGCCCCCCAAGCTGTGGCCGACCAGGTAGAGCGGGGTCCCGGGATGGCGCTCGCTCAGCAGGTCGGCGAGCAGGGTGACGTCGTCGGCCAGCCGCTCATGGCCGGGCCAGAGGCGTCGCTGGGCGGTGGTGCCGAAGCCGCGCTGGTCATGGGCATAGAGGGAAATGCCGCGGGGTGCCAGCGCCTCGGCCAGGACCTGGAAGGTGCCGCCATGTTCGTTGAAGCCGTGGATGCCGAGCACGATGGCCTGCACGTCGCCCTTGGCCGGCCAGTAGTGAAGCGGCAGCCGGTAGCCATCCTCGGCAATCACCTGACCCGCCGTCAGCCGGACCTCGTCGGTGCCCGGGCCCGGCGACTGGCGGATGGCTCCCTCGCCGCAGCCGGCCAGCAGGAGCAGGAGAGCCAGCGGCGCAAGCCGTCGCGTCATCAGGGTCCCGGCCTTCACCATTTTCCTCACGGTCGATGCGGATAGCCCAGGGCGTCTCGTAGCCGTTCGGCGTGCGCCGCCACCCACGCCGGGTCGATCGGGCCCCAGTCACGGATCACGTAGGCGCCGATGTTGTGGCGCTCGCCGGCTAGGTGCTCGAACTCGCAGAGGATGTCCAGCTCGCCCAGCGCCCCGAGGGTGTCCTGGGCGGTGCGACGGGGCATGCCGGTGGCCGCGGTGATGGCCGGTACGCTGGCGGTGCCGGTGGCCACCAGGTGGGCCACGTAGAGGCGGCGATAGAAGCTGGTGCGGGTCTTGCTCAGGGGCATGGCAGGCAGTCCTTCGCGTTAGAGGCTGACGCGGTCGATATGGCGACGAAAATACATCTCCAGGCGCAGGGTCAGCGCCCAGCGCGGGTCACGGTCGGCGTCCCGGGGAAAGTGCAGCGAGGGAGCGATGTCGAGGAAGGTGAAGCCCTTGTGGATGTCACGGCGAAAGCGCACCTCGAGGTAGCTGTCCTCGATGACGGGGCGGGAACCGCTCTCGCCGACCACCCCGCCGGAGGTGCGCAGGACGCTTCGGCGGTTGAGGCGGTGGTTGAGCTCCACGACCTGGCTGAACTCGAGGTGATCGACCTCTTCGCGCCACTGGACGTTGGTGATAAAGCGCAGGTGGCGCTTCTCGTCGATCGGCCTGCCCAGGTCCCAGCGGGTACGGGCGGAGTAGCCGTCGCCACTGAACCAGGAGAGGCGATTGTCGCTGTGGAGCTGCCAGGGACCGTCCTCCAGCGTCCAGAGCCGTTGACTGGTCAGACGCACGTAGGGCTCCAGCGGCAGGCGCAGCTTGATGCCGGCGCCGACCCGAGTGTTCCAGTGGCGGGTCTTGTCCTTGTTGCCGAGGCGGTTCAGGCCCACCAGCAGGTCGCCGAGACTGTTGGTGCGGTCATCGTTGAGCGCCGACTCTCGTTCCGACAAGGTGCCACGGGTCTCGTCGGGCTCGCTTTCGATGATCACTCGCAGGCGCTCCTCGGTGGTGGGCAGGTCGAGGCGGAAACGGGCGCCCAGGTCCTGGTTGAAGGGCTCACCCTCGCCCCAGTCCCACTCCTGGCTGAGGCGGAGGTAGGAGTCGGTGTCCACGGTCAGCGCATCGGTGGTACCGAAGAAGCCGTCGATACTGCGGGAGGTGCTCTCCACCCAGCGCGAGAGGCCGGCATGGAAGGGACCAATCCGCTTCTCGGCCCACGCCGGCAGGTCGCTGTCGTCGTCGACGTCCGGGGTGTCGGCATGGGCGGCGAGGCCGAGGGTGACCAGCGATATGGCCACCAGTGTCCGTAATCCCATCATGTCCGACTCTCTCGCCCTGTTTCGGGGAAGTCTACCGGCTTCGCCATCCTTCGCACCATTGTCGTGTGCCTACCTGGCTCGAATGCCCCGGTGCGGAAATTCAGCGGGAACACGTTGATTGATATCAAGGCATGCTGACAGGATAGTTGCCATCCTGAAGGAACATCGGGAGTTCCCGAGTAGTGCCTGCATGGCATTGGCCGTCAGGAGCGGCCCCATAGGAGGAGGCAAAATGAGCTGGAACGTTTTTATCATCGGCCAAGATGAGCTGAGCAAGCGGATGCTGCCGAACCTCCGGCACGTTGAGGACTATGCCTTCCACGAGCTGCTGTCGCTCGATGAGGTCGTGCACGCTGAGGAGTACCCCTTTGCTCGACTGACGGCGGATGCCCTCGACCAGCTCGAGCGCTTTCCTGGCTCGGTAGATGCCATCGTCGGTTACTGGGATTTCCCCACCAGCGGGCTGCTGCCGGTGCTGCGCCGGGAGCGGGGCCTGCCCGGCCCATCGCTGGAAGCATTTCTCAAGTGCGAGCACAAGTACTGGAGCCGCCTGGAGCAGGCGAGGGCCGTGCCGGAATGCGTGCCGGGTTTCCAGGCGCTGGATCCCTTCGACGACCGGGCCGTCGAGGCCGTCGAGATCGACTACCCGTTCTGGATCAAGCCGGTGAAGGCCCACTCCTCCCATCTCGGTTTTCGCATCGAAAACGCCGACCAGCTGCGCGAGGTGCTGCCGGTGATCCGTGAGGGGATCGGGCGTTTCGGGCAGCCCTTCGATGAGATCATGGCGCTGGCCGAGTTACCCGAGGAGGTGGCGGCAGTCACCGGGTATCACTGTGTCGCCGAAGAAATCATCTCCTCCGGCCGCCAGTGCACTCTGGAGGGGTATGTTCAGAACGGTGAGGTCCACCTGGTAGGTATCATCGACAGTCTGCGAGATGACACCCACCCCTCCGTGCTATTGCGCTACGAGTATCCTACTTTGCTGCCTGACGAGGTGCAGGAGCGGATGTTGGCGATCACCCGGCGTTTTCTCGCCCGGATCGGCTATGACGATTCACCGTTCAACATCGAGTTCTTCCTGGACGAAGAGAACGACCGTATCTGGCTGCTCGAGATCAATGCCCGGATCTCCCGCTCTCACGCGGCAATCTTCCAACTGGTCGATGGCGCGCCGCACATGCAGGTGATGGTGGACACGGCGCTGGGCATTCCGCCGCGCATGCCGCACCGTGAGGGTGATTACCCCATCGCCGCCAAGCAGATGTTGCGGGTCTTCGAGGATGGCTGGGTGCGCCGGGTACCGTCTGACGAGGAGATTCGTCAGGTCGAGGAAACATTCCCGGGCACCCTGGTGCATCTCAATGTGCACGAGGGCATGCGGCTGTCGGAGCTCAAGCACCAGGACTCTTTCTCCTACGAACTTGGCGTGCTGTTCATCGGCGGGGAAAGTCGCGAGGCGCTGACGGCGCGGATCGAGCAGTGCCGACAGATGCTCTCCTTCGAGATCGAGCCGCTCTCCTCGTGGCATCGTTCCTGAACCCTCAATACTTTTCCTGTTAGGAGGCCGTCTTGCGCGTCGTGACCGATTTCCCCTATGCGGTTGAATGTCGGGATCCCGTCTGGATCCCCATGGACGATGGCATAGAGCTGTGTGCTCGCCTTTGGCTGCCGGAGGGGGCGGAGGACGCCCCGGTCCCCGCCATTCTCGAATATATTCCCTACCGCCTGCGTGACGGCTCCGCCCGGCGTGATGTCATGCACCATCACTACTTTGCCGGGCACGGCTATGCCTCGCTGCGGGTGGACATTCGCGGCAGCGGTGATTCCGGGGGAGTGCTCACCGACGAATACCTGGAACAGGAGCTGGTGGACGGTGAGGCGATCCTGCGCTGGATCGCCGCTCAGCCCTGGTGCGATGGCAAGGTGGGCATGATCGGTATCTCCTGGGGGGGGTTCAATGGCTTGCAATTGGCCGCACGCCAGCCTCCCGAGCTTGGCGCGGTGATCAGTGTCTGCTCCACGGACGACCGCTACGCCGACGATGTGCATTACATGGGCGGCTGCCTGCTGGGTGACAATCTCTCCTGGGCCTCCACCATGTTCGCCTACAACTCCCTGCCGCCGGATCCGTCCGTGGTCGGCGATGCCTGGCGCGAGATGTGGCACCAGCGGCTCGAGGGCAGCGGATTGTGGCTGGCGACCTGGCTCGACCATCCGCATCGGGACGCTTACTGGCAGCACGGCTCCATCTGCGAGGACTTCTCCCGGGTCGAGGTGCCTGTACTGGCCGCCAGCGGCTGGGCAGATGGCTACTCCAATGCGGTCAAGCGACTGGTGGCGAACCTGCCCGACCGCTGCAAGGGGCTGATCGGCCCCTGGAGTCACAAGTATCCCCATCTCGGTGAACCGGGGCCGGCCATCGGTTTCCTGCAGGAGTGCCTGCGCTGGTGGGACCAGGGCTTGAAGGGTATAGACCGCGGCGTGGAGCAGGACCCCGCGGTACGGGTCTGGATGCAGGACAGCATGCCGCCGACGACCAGCGTTGGCTGCCGGCCGGGGCGCTGGGTGGCGGAGCCGAGCTGGCCATCGCCCAATATTCACCATTGGCGCCTGCCGCTGGCGCCGGGGCGGCTGAACCTCAATGGCGCTGCCTGCGAGGACGAGACTGCGCTGACGCTGCAGTCGCCGCTGACCTGCGGCATGTTCGCCGGTAAGTGGTGCTCCTATGCGGCAGGCCCCGACCTGGCCCATGACCAGCGCGAGGAGGACGGCGGTGCCCTGACCTTCGACACGCCACCACTGGAGGAGACCCTGGAGATGATGGGGGCGCCAGAGCTGGAACTGGAGCTGGCCGCCGACCGGCCCGTGGCCATGGTGGCGGTCCGGCTTTCCGATGTGGCGCCCGATGACAAGGCCACCCGAGTGACCTATGGCCTGCTCAACCTGACCCACCGCGACGGCCACGAGGCGCCGTCCGCGCTGGAACCCGGTCGCCGCTACCGGGTTCGCGTGAAGCTGAACGACGTGGCCCAGGTGTTTCCCCGCGGCCATCGTCTGAGGCTTTCGCTCTCGACTTCCTACTGGCCGCTGGCCTGGGCGCCTCCCGAGCACGTGCGCCTGACGGTCTTCGACAAGGACAGCGCGCTGCACTTGCCCGTGCGCCCGCCGCGTGACGAAGATGACCGGTTGTCACCGTTCGCCGAGCCAGAGGCGGCCCCATCCATCGCCACCACGCGCCTCGAGCCCGGGCACCATAACTGGTATGTGCATCGCGACCTCGCCGAGGATCTCTCCACCCTCGAGGTGATCAACGACAACGGTCGGATCCGCCTGGAGGATAGCGGCCTCGAGGTGGCGACACGCGCGGTGGAAACCTATCGCTCCCGGGATGATGACTTCGACTCCCTGGAGGCGACGACCCTCTGGGAGCGTTCGCTGAAACGGGATGACTGGGAGGTCAGCACGGTGACCCGCACCGTGCTGACTTCGACGGCCGGGGAATTCCAGCTGCATGCCACCCTGGATGCCTACGAGGGCGAGCAGCGCGTCTACAGTCGCAACTGGGATGTCACCATCCCGCGCCGACTGGTATAGCCGCCGACGCCATCAGCGCGCCAGGAACCAGCCCTTCATGACGTCGGTGATGCGGCACATGTCGCGCTCGGTGGTGATATAGGCCGGCATGGTGTAGAGCCAGCGGCCGATGGGGCGCAGCCAGACGCCCTGCTCGCGGGCCCAGTCGCCCACGCCGACAAGATCCGCCGCATCGTGGGCCTCGATCACCGCGGTGGCGCCCAGTATGCGCACGTCCGCCACCGCGGGGTGCTCGGCCAGTGCCGCGTCATCCAGCAGCGCCTCGCGTAGCACCCCATTGAGAACAGCGATCTTGCCCAGGTAGTCCTCCTCCTCGAATACCGCCAGGCTCTCCAGGGCCACCCGGCAGGCCAGCGGATTGCCCATGAAGGTGGGGCCGTGCATGAAGGCGTGCATCTCGCTATCGCCGATGAAGGCGTCATGCACCCGGTCGGTGGCCAGCGTCGCCGCGTGGCCCAGATACCCGCCGGTGAGCCCCTTGGAGAGCACCATGATATCGGGGGTGACGTCGGCATGGTCGGCGGCGAACATCCGCCCGGTACGGCCGAAGCCGGTGGCCACCTCGTCGAACACCAGCAGCACGTCGAACTCGTTGCACAGCGCTCGGGCGCCTCGCAGGTAGTGGGGCGAGGTCATGTTGAGGCCGCCGGCGGCCTGCAGCAGCGGCTCCATCAGGAGCGCCGCGATTTCGTGGTGGTGGCGCTCGAGCACCTCGCGCAGGGCGGCCAGGTCGGCTGCTACCGCGTCTGGCCCGGCATCGAAGGGCGCCGTGGGGGCCGGTGCGACGTGGTGGCGGGGCAGATAGCCCGCAAACAGCGAGTGCATGCCCTCCTCGGGGTCGCAGACCGCCATGCAGCCGGCGGTGTCGCCGTGGTAGG
>NZ_JAVLBC010000050.1:0-16511 GCF_031581305.1 Halomonas sp. | reverse complement strand
GGGCGGGGTGGCCCAGATCACCTCGACCTTGTCGGTATCCACGCGGCCGTCCTCCACCGCGGTCTCCCAGACGCTGAAGTTCACCGCGCCCAGGTCCCAGGTGCCGGCTTCCACCAGGGCGATGGTGCGCGAATGGTCACCGGAGAAGCCGACCCGCGAGAAGAGCTCGTCGGGTGCCTCGCCGAAGTGCTGGCGCAGGAAGTGCTCGGGCATCAGGCGCCCCGAGGTGGAGGTACGCGAGCCGAAGGTCAGGCTCATGCCCTCGATGGCGTCGGGCAGTTCCTCGGCCCGCTCGAGGCGGGTGGAGCGGTGGGCGATCAGGTAGCTCTTGAATTCGGCATCCTCGCTGCCCTGAGCCAGGGCCTCCGAGCCCGGCACCAGGCGACGCGCTTGCACGCCGGAGAGACCGCCGAACCAGGCCAGCTGGACCTGATCGTTGCGGAAGGCGGTGACCGTGGCGCCATACGACTTCACCGGCACGTACTCCACTTCCACCTCGAGGCGCTCCTCGAGGTAGTCCGCCACCTTGGAGAAGCGCTCGACCAGTCGCGACTGGTCTTCGTCGGGAATGGCGGTGAAGCGGAAGGTATCGGCGGCGACACCCTGGGCGAACAGGGCCAGGACAGTGGTGGAAGCGGCAAGCCAGCGCATCTCGGTCTCCGGAGGTGGGCGATAGGCTGGCCATTGTTGTGGCTGGGCGCCTTCCTGGCAAGTCGCGTGGTGCCTCAGGGCGGGTCGTCGCGCTCGCCAGCAGGGTAGCGCGTCGCCTGCAGGCTGTCCTTGATCTTCTTGAGGTGAGGCAGGAAGTCCTCCCCGCGCCGCAGGGTCACCCCGGTGGCCAGAACATCGATCAGCGCCAGCTGGGTCATCCGCGAGGTCATGGGCATGTAGTAGTCGGTATCCTCCGGGGTGGTGACCTCCAGGCTCTCGGTGCACTCGGCGGCCAGCGGCGAGTCCGGGGCGGTGATGCCGAGCACCACGGCGCCGTTCTCCCGCGCCAGCCGGGCGATGTCCACCAGCTCCCGGGTACGGCCGGTCCAGGAGAGTACCACCACCACATCGCCGGTGTGGCAGGCGGCCGCCACCATGCGCTGCATCAGGACATCGACATAGGCGGTGACCGGCAGGTTGAAGCGGAAGAACTTGTGCTGGGCGTCCTGGGCCACTGCCCCGGAGGCCCCCAGGCCGAAGAAGTGCAGCTGCCTGGCCTGGATCAGGTAGTCGACCACCCGTTCGATGCGCTCCGGGGCCACCTCGCGGCGAGCCAGGTCCAGGGCAGCGATGGTGGCCCCGAAGATCTTGTTGGTGTACTCGGCGGCGGAGTCGCCGGGTTCCACCGCCTGGCTGACGTAGGGGGTACCCCCCGCCAGGCTCTGGGCCAGCTTGATCTTGAAGTCCGGGTATCCCTTGGCATCGAAGCTGCGACAGAAGCGGTTGACCGTGGGTTCGCTGACCGAGGCCAGCTGGGCCAGGGTGGCGATGCTCATGCTGGTGGCCGATGCCGGGTCGGCCAGGATGACGTCGGCCACCTTGCGTTCGGATCGGTTGAGCTCGTCGAGCTGCCGGCGGATGCGGTCGAGCAGATCGTGTCGGACCATGGGCAATGCAGTCTCCGTGACGACGGGGCGCCGACGGCGGCGCAGGATGAAATACGGATGATGTGGTGATTTAACTACATTATGCTGGCTATCCTGAGGGAAGCGCAAAGGGCATGTTGGAGGAAGCCTGTCAACGGGGTCAGTTATGTTGTAAACTTACATAAATTGTTTGCAATGGTTGCCCAGCATGCGCTATTTTTTGAGTAAGTTAACCAGACGGGGCGGACATGACACAACGCAAGCGACTCGGCGAGGGCCGGGCCACTGACGCCGGCAGCACGGAAATCGACCTGGCGCTGTTCGGTGCCCTGGGTGATCTGGCCCAGCGCAAGCTCTTTCCGGCACTCTATCACCTCGACCGCGAGGGGCTCCTGGACGACAGCACCCGGCTGCTGGGCCTGGCGCGTCAGGAATTCGATCGCGAGGCCTTCCAGGCCAAGGTCGAGACGGCCCTCAAGACCCACGTCAAGGCCGAGGAGCTCGACCGGTCCGTGCTCAAGCGTTTCCTGGCCCGCCTGAACTTCCTGCAGCTCGACTTCCTCGAGCCCGAGGGCTACGGCGCCGTGCGCGAGTGGCGCCAGGACGGGCTGCATCGCCCCATGGTCATCTACCTCTCGGTGGGGGCGAAGATCTACGGCGACATCTGCCGCCATCTTCAGGCCAGCGGCAGCCTGGATGACCAGAGCCGCGTGGTGGTCGAGAAGCCCATCGGCCACGACCTCGACTCCTCCGCCGAGGTCAACGACGCCATCGGCGCGGTCTTCCCCGAGTCCCGGGTCTACCGCATTGATCATTACCTCGGCAAGGAGACCGTGCAGAACCTGATCGCGCTGCGCTTCGCCAACCCGCTGTTCGGCACCCAGTGGAACCAGAACCATATCTCCCACGTCGAGATCACCGTGGCCGAGAAGGTGGGCATCGAGGGGCGCTGGGGCTACTTCGACGAGGCCGGCCAGCTGCGGGACATGGTGCAGAACCACCTGCTGCAGCTGGTCTGCCTGATCGCCATGGACCCCCCGGCCAACCTGGATGCCGACGCCATCCGCGACGAGAAGGTCAAGGTGCTCAAGGCGCTCAAGCCCTTCACCGACGACATGCTGGGGCGAGACGTGGTGCGCGGCCAGTATATGGCCGGCACGTCGGATGGCCAGTCCGTGCCGGGCTACCTGGAGGAGGAGGGAGCCAATACCGGTAGTCATACCGAGACCTTCGTGGCCATGAAGACCGGGGTGGCCAACTGGCGCTGGGCCGGGGTGCCCTTCTATCTGCGCACCGGCAAGCGCATGCCGGAGAAGCTCTCCCAGATCATCATTCATTTCCGCCAGCAGCCCCACTACATCTTCGATCCCGACCAGCGCGGGCTCGCCGCCAACAAGCTGGTGATCCGTCTGCAGCCGGAGGAGGGCATCGCCCTGGAGGTGCTGACCAAGGACAGCGGCCTGGACAAGGGCATGCGGCTGCGTCGGGGCCCCCTGCACCTGGACTTCAGCAGCGCCTTTCCCAAGACCCGGATTCCGGATGCCTACGAGCGACTGTTGCTCGAGGTGATGAAGGGGCAGCAGTACCTCTTCGTGCGACGCGACGAGGTCGAGCACGCCTGGCAGTGGTGCGACAATCTGATCGGCGCCTGGGCCGACCGCGACGAGCCGCCCCGGCGCTATCCGGCCGGTTCCTGGGGGCCTGTCGCGTCCATCGCCATGATCACCCAGGATGGCCGCAGCTGGTATGAAGATTATTAGGATTCAATGCCCCTTGAGCGTAGGCCTCGAGTGTAGGCCCGGTAAGCGCCAGCGCACCGGGCGCAATACGCCCGATGCGCCTTCGGCTTATCGGGCCTACCCGGAGGAAGAGACGAGATGAGTGATTCCCCCCGCGACCAGCTGGCCCTCCAGCTGGCCGAGGCCGCGGCCGAGGCCCTGCGGGTCGACCTGGCCCGTCAGGACAATGCCCTGCTGGTGGTCTCCGGCGGCTCCACCCCGGTGCCCTTCTTCGAGGCACTGGCAGCCTGCGACCTGCCCTGGGGTCGCATTCAGGTGACCCTCGCCGACGAGCGCTGGGTGGCCGAGGATGCCGTCGACAGCAATGCCCGCCTGGTGCGAGCCCGCCTGCTGCAGGGGCCGGCCGCCGTCGCCACTTTCGTGCCGCTGACCACCGGCGACCCGACCCCGGAGCAGGGCGCGGACGCGGTGGCCGAGCGGATCGCCGAGCTGGCCTGGCCGGCCAGTATCGTGATCCTCGGCATGGGGAGCGACGGCCACACCGCCTCGCTGTTTCCGGACAGCCGCGAGCTCGAGCTGGCACTGTCCACCGAAGCGCCGGTGGTGGCGGTGCGCACGGCGAGCCAGCCCCAGCCGCGGATCACCCTGAGTGCCGACCGTCTGCACCAGGCCCGCCGTCATGTACTGCACATCACCGGCGGCGACAAGCGCGCCGTGCTGGCGCGGGCGCTGTCCGGCGATGACGTCCGCGAACTGCCGATCCGTGCCTTCCTGGCCTGCCCGCTGGCCACCTACTGGGCCCCCTGACTTCCGGAGACCATCCCACCATGACCGTCCAAACGAGCATCGACAAGCAGCTGCCCTCGACACGCATCACCGAACTGGACAGCATCTGCCTCAAGGCGGAGGTGATCCCGGTGCTGGCCATCCAGCGCATCGAGGATGCCGTGCCCCTGGCCCGCGCCCTCTTCGAGGGCGGCCTGACCGTGCTGGAGATCACCCTGCGCACCGACTGTGCCCTGGAGGCGATCAAGCGCATCAAGGAGGCGCTGCCCCAGGCCAGCATCGGCGTGGGCACCGTACTGACGCCGGCCCAGTATCGCCAGGCCGAGGAGGTGGGGGCCGACTTCGTGGTGACCCCGGGCACCACCGAAGCGCTCTATCGTTACGGCGTCACCAGTCCCGTGCCGATGCTGCCCGGCGTGGCAACCGTCTCCGAGCTGATGACCGGCTGGCAGTACGGTTATCGGCGCTTCAAGTTCTTCCCCGCCGAGGCCAGCGGCGGTGTGAAGGCGCTCAAGGCGTTCGCCGGCCCGATTCCCGAGGCGCGCTTCTGCCCCACCGGCGGGATCGGCATCAACAACGCCGAGGACTACCTGGCGCTCAAGAATGTCATGTGCGTGGGGGGCTCCTGGCTCACGCCGAAGTCGCTGATCGATGCCGAGGACTGGGATGCCATCCGCTCGCTGGCCCGCGAGGCGGCGGAGCGCTTCCACCACTGACCTGGTTGCCAACTTCGCTAGCCCCGTGCTCTCTCGACAGCGGGTAGCTGTCCCTTGCCCCGGTCCAGCTGGGGCTTTTTGATGTTTCGTACCTTTGCTCGCCCGGTGCGCTGTCGCTTACCGTGCCTACGGGGTGGCGGCGCAGGATTCATGCCGCTGTAGGCCCGATAAGCCGGAGGCGCATCGGGCGTGGCGTGGGGCTAGCCTCTTAACCTTGCGAGGTCATCGCGATCCGGCAGGGCGGCATAGGCGCCCGGACGCGTCACGGCGTGGGCGCCGCAACGACTGGCGATCTCCACCGCGCGGCGCAGGAAGGCCGTGTCCCGGTGCCAGTCGGCATCGAGGCCCTTGTCTGCGGTGAACTCGGCGAGTTCGGCCAGCAGGCCGCCGATAAAGGCGTCTCCGCCCGCTGTGGTGTCCACCGCCTGGACCCGGGGCGGCGTGACCCGCTCGTCCAGGCCGACTCCCTTCAGCATCACCTCGCCCGGGCCGTCGGTGATCACCGCGACCTTCACGCCGGCGGCGAAGCGTTCGGCCAGCCAGCCCTCCCGGGGATGGTCGGCGCGCAGGTCGTCGAGCTCATGCGTCGAGAGCTTGATCAGGTCGGCGGCGTCGAGCAACCGGGTGACCAGGCTGATGTCGGCGCTGCCGCCTTCCCAGAGGTTGTGACGCAGGTTGGCATCCACGCTCACCAGGCAGCCGGCGCGACGGGCCATTTCGGCCATGGCCAGGGTGGTCTCGGCGATCTCCGGCTCGGTCAGGCTGTTGCTGCAGAAGTGCACGATGGCCGGCTCGGCGAAGACGCCGGCGGGCAGGTGTTCCAGGCGATAGAGCAGATCCGCGGCCGGCGGACGGTAGAAGTCGAAGGTACGCTCGCCATCGGCATCGAGGGAGACGAAGGCCAGTGCCGTGCGTGCCTCACGGGTGCGCACCACGCCGGACGTGTCCACGCCATGAGCGGCCAGCTCGGCGGCCAGGAAGTCGCCGAAGTGGTCCTCGCCGAGCATGCCGAGGAAGCGGCTGGGCACGCCCAGGCGCGCGCAGGCCACGGCCACGTTGGCGGGTGCGCCGCCGGCATAGGGGGTGAAGGTCTCGGGGGTGTCCGCTGCGCCGCTCTGTGGGTCGCCGAGACGGCTGGAAAGCAGGTCGACGAGGGCCTCGCCGAAGCTGATTACGGGGGTCATGGGGTCGCTTTCTCCTCACGGCTGAGGGTGGTGCCCAGCAGGTGCTGGGCGCCGGGAACCAGCCACACCGGGTCGAGCCGGGTATTGGCCGATTCGACGCACAGGAAGTGGCGGGCAGTCTCGATCGAGGTATCACCGGGGGGCGTGTCGCCGGGATGCCAGACCACCGCGGAATCGCTGCCCTGGCGGGCGATCCTCAGGCGGCGGGAGCCGTCGTCGAGGCATAGCTCGGCGTTGCTGCGGTAGATGCGGTCGAGCCCCCCGCGGACGCCGAGCTCGCCCTGCTGGTCGCGCTCGGCGAAGTCGGCCAGCTTGTCCAGGTAAATGGCGCCGGCCAGGCCCTCGACGCGACAGGCGAAGGCATCGGTGACCGCCAGGTAGCTGTGCAGGGCCCCGGTGATCTTCACCGGTGTCTCCCCGACATGCTCGGTGATCAGCTCTACATGCAGGCGCCGGGCATTGGCCTGGATCACCGCGCGCGGGATCAGCTGGCCATGCAGGCGCTCCTCGGGCGAGAGGTGCAGCTCCACGCCTTCCTCATGCTCGTCCACGGCGTCGAGCCGCCACGGGGCCTTGCGTGCCGGGCCATGCATGGGGCCGGAACGGTCGGGCGACTCATCGGCGGTGTTCTCGTCGGCGAACCAGGGCCAGCATAGCGGGATGCCCCCGCGGATCGCCCCCGGCAGGGACTGGGGGGTGGGTGTCACCCATAGCCAGCCGCCTGCCACCAGGCCCTCCGCGATGGGATTGTCAGTTGCCGCACCCGTGACAGCCGCCGGAGCGCCGGCCGGAGAAGCGCCCGCAGCGGGGTTGGGTAGGAAGTGCAGGACTTGCGCGCCCTGTAGGGATACCGCCAGCTGCCCCCAGGCCTCGTTGGCCAGCCAGACCTCGCGGCCGGCCCACTTGGCGCGGCGCTGGCCACGGGTCTCCTCGACCAGCCGGGCAAGCGATTCGGGAATCATTCGTTCTCCTCCATCGAGTGACTCGACCCTTTCCGTCGATTCATTCGACTTCTTCGTTGTGCAGGGCCTCGGCGGCGCCCAGCAGGCCCGTCCAGGGCGCAGTGACCACCTGGACCGGGATGGCCCCAGTGTAGGCGCTCATGCGCCCCTTGGCGGTGAAGGCCTCGAGGAAGCGGCTCTCGGGCAGCCACTCGAGCAACCGTGGGAGGATGCCGCCGCACAGGGCGACCCCGCCGCGGGCCCCCAGGGTCAGGGCGGCATCGCCGCAGACGTCGCCGAGGATCTTCAGGAACCGCAGCAGGGTATCACGGGCCACGGGGTCACCGTCTGCCGCCGCCTGGGTGACCTCGGCCGGAATGGCGTGGCGAGGCGGGGCGCCCTTCAGTGAGCAGTGGGCCAGATAGAGGTCGAGCAGCCCCTGGCCGCAGAGAATGCGCTCCACCGAGACGCGGCCGTAGCGGTTGCGGAAGTGCCGCAGCAGGTTCTGCTCACGCTCGTCGGTGGGGGCGAAGGTCACGTGGCCGCCCTCGGTGGGCAGCGGAATCCATGCCTGGCGGCCGGGGACGAGCCCGGCCACGCCCAGCCCGGTGCCGGGACCGATCACCAGCCGGGCCGCATGGGGGATCGCCTCGCCGCGCTGTACATCCACCAGGTCGACGGCCGCCACATGGGGAACGCCCAGTGCCTGGGCGGTGAAGTCGTTGATCGCCTTGAAGAGGCTGAGCCTCAGCGACTCCTGGGCCGCCTGGCGTGAGAACGCCCAGTGATTGTTGGTCATGGTCACCCGGTCGCCGCGGATCGGGCAGGCGAAAGCCAGGCAGGCCTCCCGCGGGGCGTCGCTCCCGGTCAGGCCGACCCGTGCCAGGTAGTCGCGTACCGCCTCGACCAGGCCCGGGTAGTCGGCACAGGGCAGACTCATGATCTCACGAGGCGCGAAGGTGTCCGGCGTCACCAGGGCGAAGCGCGCATTGGTGCCACCGATATCGCCGATCAGGGCGGGTCGAATCATCGTCAATGGTTCTCTGCTGGACTGCGTCGAGCGAAGCTGTTCCGGCGACAAGCCCCGAAGTGTCGGACCATCGAGGGGTCGCTGTGAACCCCTCCCTGGGTGCTACCGACGCCCTGCGGCGTTCTCGCATCCTGCGCCACTTGCAGGGCCGGTGCCGACCATCCATGGTCGGCCCGTTCGGAGCTTCGCTCCTCACCCATGGCGTAGGACCCCCTCTTCGGCTTGTCCCCGGCGCTTCTCACCATGTCATATGTCGTGGCTCAGACGGCCACTGTATGGCTCAGGCGTCCTCGTCGTGGATCTGGCCCTCCTGGCGCGCCAGGTCGTCGGCCTCGAAGCCGCCGAAGACGCCGGCACCCTCCTCGCCGCGCATGGCCAGGTGGCGGAAGCCACCGAACAGCTCGCGGCCGAGG
Organism: Halomonas sp.; assembly: GCF_031581305.1. Classification (GTDB taxonomy): domain Bacteria; phylum Pseudomonadota; class Gammaproteobacteria; order Pseudomonadales; family Halomonadaceae; genus Halomonas. Next base: position 8,125 of record NZ_JAVLBC010000050.1, on the reverse strand, counting down.
CCCACGTGGTAGTGGTCCAGGTCGCCGACCCGCATCGCTCGCTCGGCCCACTCGTGGGCGTCGACCTTGACCTCGAGGCGGCCGGTGTCGGCATCCAGCCGCACGATATCGCCATCATGGAGCTTCGCCAGGGGCCCGCCGTCCAGCGCCTCGGGACTCATGTGGATGGCCGCCGGTACCTTGCCGGAGGCCCCGGACATGCGCCCGTCGGTGACCAGCGCCACCCGGTAGCCTCGATCCTGCAGCACGCCGAGGTAGGGGGTGAGCTTGTGCAACTCGGGCATGCCGTTGGCCTTGGGGCCCTGGAAACGCACCACGGCGATCACGTCGCGGTCCAGGTCGCCGGCCTCGAAGGCCGCCTTGAGGTCGTTCTGGTCCTCGAAGATGCGGATCGGCGCCTCGACCACGCGGTGCTCGGGCTTCACCGCCGAGACCTTGATCACCCCGCGGCCCAGGTTGCCGTCGAGAACGGTGAGCCCACCGGTGGGAGCGAAGGGCGTGGCGACCGGGCGCAGCACCTCCTCGTCGAGGCTCTTCTCCGGCCCCTCGCGCCATACCAGGGTGTCGTCCTCGAGGAAGGGCTCCCGGGTGTAGGCGGTCAGGTCGGTGCCGAACACCGTGGGAATGTCGGCGTGGACCAGCCCGGCGCCGAGCAGCTCCCGGAACAGCAGGCTCATGCCGCCGGCGGCCTGGAAGTGGTTGATGTCGGCCTGGCCGTTGGGATAGACCTGCATCAGGCTCGGCGTTACCGCGGAGAGGTCGGTGAAGTCGTCCCAGGTGAGGGTCAGGCCGGCGGCGGCGGCCATGGCCACCAGATGCAGGGTGTGGTTGGTGGAGCCGCCGGAGGCGAGCAGGCCGACGATGGCATTGACGATGGCGCGCTCGTCGATCTGCTTGTAGAAGGGCCGGTAGTCGCCGCCGGGCTCGGTGTTGCGGATCGCCTGCTCGGTAGCGTAGCGCGTGAGTGCCTCGCGCATCTCGGTGCCCGGGTTGACGAAGGAGGTACCCGGCAGGTGCAGGCCCATCATCTCCATCATCAGCTGGTTGGAGTTGGCGGTACCGTAGAAGGTGCAGGTGCCCGGGCTGTGGTAGGACTGCGACTCGGCCTCGAGCAGGTCCTCGCGGCTCGCCTTGCCCTCGGCAAACAGCTGGCGGATGCGCGCCTTCTCCTTGTTGGGCAGGCCGCTGGGCATGGGGCCCGCCGGCACGAACATGGCCGGCAGATGGCCGAAGCGGGCTGCGGCGATGAACAGCCCCGGGATGATCTTGTCGCACACGCCGAGGTAGAGGGCCGCGTCGAACATGTTGTGGGAGAGGCCCACGGCGGTGGCCATGGCGATGACGTTGCGGGAGAACAGCGACAGCTCCATGCCCGGTTGTCCCTGGGTCACGCCGTCGCACATGGCGGGGACGCCGCCGGCGAACTGGGCGGTGGAGCCCATGGCGCGGGCGGCACCCTTGATGGTCTCGGGGAAGGTCTCCAGCGGCTGGTGGGCCGAGAGCATGTCGTTGTAGGCGGAAATGATGCCGAGGTTGGCCGAGTTCATCAGCTTCAGCGAATTCTTGTCCGTCTCGCCGCAGGCCGCGAAACCGTGCGCCAGGTTGCCGCAGGAGAGCTCGCCCCGGTGCACGCCGCGGCGGTGCTGGTCGGCCATGCGACTCTCGTAGAGGGCGCGACGCTCGGCGGAGCGTTCCCGGATACGGCGGGTGACGTCGGCAACGGTGGGGTTGAGGGCGGGGGTCGTGCTGGCCATGGGTCACCTCGGCATCGAGTGTCTTGTAAACTTACCAATAAATTGGTCGAGTTTTTGCCTACCTTACCCGAATTTCGGTCTATTTTGTAGTTTTTATACCTTTTTGCGGCTTGTGGGCCCGGCCAGCTTCATGGCACTGAGCGAGCCACGCCCGATGCGCCTCCGGCTTATCGGGCCTACCGTGACGCTGTGGCCCGTGGCCCGTGGCCCTTGCCCCGACCGTAGGCCCGGTAAGCGACAGCGCCCTTGGCGGATCATGCTAGAGCCCCAGCAGCCGCAGCAGCCAGTTACGATACGGTGGGTCGAGCAGCCCCACGGCGTTGTGGCGTGCCTGCAGGAAGACGCTGCGCTGATGACTGAAACGCAGAAAGCCGGCCTCGCCCTGGTAGGCCCCCATGCCGCTCTCGCCGATGCCGCCGAAGGGCAGGGAGGGCACGACGTAGTGCCACAGGGTGTCATTGAAGACCACGCCGCCCGAGTGGGTCTGCTCCAGCAGGCGCCGGCGGCGGCCTGGGTCGTCGGTGAAGGCATACAGCGCCAGGGGACGTGGCCCCTCGGCGACTCGGGCCAGGGCGGCGTCGAAGTCGCGCACGCCGATCACCGGCAGCCAGGGGCCGAAGACCTCTTCCTGCATGATCGCCAGGTTCGCGGTGGGGTCCACCACCAGTGTAGGCGGCAGCTTGGTGCCCTGGTTGAGCGTCAGGCGCTCGCCGAGTTCGATCACCCGGCAGCCGTGATCGCGGGCCTCGTCGAGCAGGCCCTCGAGGCGAAGGCGTGTCGCGTCGCCGGGCACCGCCGAGTAGTCGTCGCTGGCGGTGCCCTGCGGATAGAATTCCTTGACCACCTCTTGGACTGCCTCGATGAAGGCCGGCACCCGTGCCGCATCGATCAGCACATGGTCCGGCGCGATGCAGGTCCGGCCGGCGTTGAGCCATTTGCCGAAGGCGATGCGCCGGGCCGCATGCGCCAGGTCGGCATCCTCGGCGACGATGGCCGGGGCCTTGCCACCGAGCTCCAGGGTGACCGGCGTCAGGTTGGCAGCCGCGGCCTGGGCCACCTTGCGGCCCACCTGGGGGCCGCCGGTGAACAACAGGTGGTCGAAGGGCAGGGTGGCGAAGGCCTGGCCGATGTCGGCATCGCCGGTGACCACGCACAGCTCTTCAGGCGCGAAGTAGCGCTCGATCAGCCGCGCCAGCAGGGTGCTGGTGGTGGGGGTCTGCTCGCTGGGCTTGATCATCACCCGATTGCCGGCGGCCAGCGCATCCACCGCCGGCATCAGTGCCAGGCTCCAGGGGTAGTTGGCCGGTGCGATGATGCCCACGACCCCCAGCGGCTGGCGGTGGATGCGCGCCCGGCCCGGCTGCAGGCGCCAGGGCACGGCGGCACGGCGGGGCGCCATCCAGCGCTTGAGGTGACGACGGGTGTGGCGGATGGCCAGCAGCAGCGGGACGATCTCCGCCAGTCGCGTCTCGGCCTCGGCGCGGTGGCCGAAGTCCTGGCGGATGGCCTGGATGATCTCGTCGCGATGGTGACGAGTCATGCTCGTCAGGCGGGCGAGGCGGTCGCGACGGGTCGCCGCCGAGGGGAAGGGCTCGGCGGCGAAGGCATGGTGCTGCTGGTCCAGGCGCGCCTGCAGGGCGCGGGCGTCGGTCATGCACGTCTCCGTGTGTCGATGAGGATGGAAGGGGGCACGGGCACTGGGCACAATGTAGGCCTTCTGCCAACGGCTTGTCAGCCGTAAGTCCCTTTTTACCCCCGGGAGTCCCCATGTCGGAGCTGGTCCTGAGCGAACTACCTGCTATCGAGGTGGTACCGGCCGCGGCCTGGAATGCACTGGTCGGCGACGATCATCCCTTTCTGCGCCACGAGTTCCTGCATGCCCTGGAGGCCAGCGGGGCGGCGAGCCCCGCCACCGGCTGGGTGCCGCGCCACCTGACCCTCTGGCAGGGCGAGGCGCTGGTCGGCGTCATGCCGTACTACCACAAGCACCACTCCTTCGGTGAGTACGTCTTCGACTGGGGCTGGGCCGAGGCGTGGGAGCACGCCGGGGGTCGCTACTACCCCAAGGGGCTCTCGGCGATTCCCTTCACCCCGGCACCCGGGCCGCGCCTGGCCCTGGCGCCGCACCTCGACCCCCTGGCTGCCCGCCGGGTGCTGGCCGACGCCTGGGAGGCCAGCGACCTGTCCAGCTGGCACCTGCTGTTCGCTGAGCCAGTCGAGGTCGAGGCCTGGCAGGCGGCCTGCCCATCCCTGCTGGCGCGCCTGGGCGTGCAGTTCCAGTGGTGCGATCGTGGCTACGGCGACTTCGAGGGCTTCCTGGCCGCCTTGACCGCGAAGCGACGCAAGGCGATCCGCCGCGAGCGGCGCCTGGTGGCCGACCAGGGCCTGACCCTGCATCGACTGGAGGGCGAGGCCATCGACGCGGCGGCGATGGCCCACTTCTTCCGCTGCTACGAGATCACCTACCTCGAGCGCGGCCGCCACGGCTATCTCGGCCTCGACTTCTTCGAGCGCCTGCGTCGCACCCTGCCCGAGTCGCTGCTGCTGATCCAGGCTCGCCGCGACGGCACCCCGGTGGCTGCTGCGCTCTGCCTGCAGGGCGCGCACACCCTCTACGGGCGCTACTGGGGCAGCGAGGTGCTGGCCGACTGCCTGCACTTCGAAGCCTGCTACTACCAGGGTATCGAGCACTGCCTGGCGCGGGGGTTGACCCGCTTCGATCCCGGTACCCAGGGCGAGCACAAGCTCTCCCGGGGCTTCGCCCCGCGTCGAATCACCTCGCTGCACCATATCGCCGACGACCGCCTGCGTGATGCCGTGGCGCGCTTCTGCGCCGAGGAGCGCCGCCACGTCGAGGGCTACGTCGCCGCGGCCGAGGCGGCACTGCCGTTTCGGGAGGGCTGACGCCGGCGCCCGGGGCGCAGCCTCACGCTGAGGGCATTCCCCCCTGCCGATGGGCGGTGAAACTGGCATAATGCCCGTCATCGGCAACCTCGTGACGGACTCCCTGCATGCTCAAGTGGCTGGCCATCGTGCTTATCATCCTGCTCGCCCTGCTGCAGTACCGGCTGTGGCTGGGCGAGGGCGGCATGCGCGAGCTCACCGAGGTGCGCCAGCGCGTGGCCGTGCTGGAGGAGGAGAACCAGCCGCTGCGCGCCCGCAATGCCCGCCTGGCCGCCGAGGTGGTGGACCTCAAGACCGGCCTCGATGCTATCGAGGAGCGGGCCCGCAGTGATATCGGCATGGTGCGCAGTGACGAGCAGTTCCTCTGGGTGCCCGGCGTGGCGGTGGAGAACACCGGTCTCGAGGCCAATGCCGGCCTGGTGCGCATGCCGGCATCCGGCGCCGAGGCTGGCCAATGAGCCGTCGCCCGTGGCTGGTGGTGCCTGCCGCGGGGCAGGGGCGGCGCATGGATGCCGACCGCCCCAAGCAGTATCTGCCGCTGGCTGGCCGGCCGGTGCTCGCCCGCACCCTGGCGCGCCTCCACGAGGCCTTCCCCGCTGCCCGGCTCTGCCTCTGCCTCGACCCGAGCGACGGCCACTTCGACCCGGCCTGGGTGCCTTTCGCTGATTGGCGGTGGGCGCCCGGCGGCGCCGAGCGTGTTGATTCGGTGGTCAACGCCCTGGACGCCATCGCCCCGGAGGCCGCTGAGGATGACCTGGTGCTGGTTCACGATGTGGCCCGGCCCTGCGTCACCGTCGACGATCTCGTGCGGCTGCTGGATGCCATTGCCGACGACCCCGTGGGCGGGCTGCTGTCAGCCCCGGTGGCCGACACCATGAAGCGCGATGACGGCGCCGGCCGAGTGAGGGCCACCGAGCCCCGCGAGGGCCTCTGGCACGCCTTCACTCCCCAGGGCTTCCGCTATGGACTGCTGCGCCGCGCCCTTGGCGAGGCGCAGGCGCGCGGCATCGCCGTGACTGACGAGGCCTCGGCGGTGGAGGCGGCGGGTCTCTCGCCGCGGCTGGTCAGCGGACGTCGCGATAACCTCAAGATCACCCACCCCGAGGATCTGGCGCTGGCGGCCTTGATATTGTCTGCCCAGCAACAGGTCCTGTAGGCCCGGTAAGCGCCAGCTCACCGGGCACGGTGATGGGGTAATTTCCAAGCCGGATGCGCCTTCGGCTTATCCGGCCTACGGTAGAATCGAATATTTTTACGCCGAATGATGATGCTGAGAGAGTAAAAGGTATGAGACGCGCATGATGCGAATTGGCCACGGCTTCGACGTTCACCGCTTCGGCGAGGGCGACCACCTCATGGTCGGCGGCGTCGCCATCCCCTTCGAGCGCGGTTTCGTCGCCCACTCCGACGGCGACGTGTTGCTGCATGCGGTCTGCGACGCCCTCTTGGGGGCCTGTGCGCTGGGTGACATCGGCGGCCACTTTCCCGACACCGACCCGACCTGGGCCGGGGCCGACAGCCGTGCCCTGTTGCGCCATGTCGCCGGGCTGGTGGCGAGGAGCGGCTACCGGGTCGGCAACCTGGATGCCACGTTGATCGCCCAGGCACCGAAGATGGCGCCCCATATCAGCGCCATGGCGGGGCATATCGCCGACGACCTCGGCATTTCCCGGGGCGCGGTCAACGTCAAGGCCACCACCACCGAACGACTCGGCTTCACCGGTCGCGGCGAGGGCATTGCCGCCGAGGCGGTGGCGCTGCTGGTGCGGCGCGACGGGGAGGCGGCCGGTGAGTGAGGTCGCCTCCCCCGGCATCGAGGATGTCATCGACTGGCCGCCGGCCTGGCCGCGGGTGCTGGAGGGCGAGCTCGGCACGCCGCCATCCGGTGACTACCGCGCCGCCCCCGAGGACTTCCGTGTCGAGGAGGTCCTCGACTTCGCGCCAGAAGGAAAGGGCGAGCATCTCTGGCTGTTCATCGAGAAGCGCGACCTGACCACCGTCATGGTGGCCCGTGACCTGGCCCGGCTCTGCGATGTCTCGCCGCGGGTGGTTGGCTATGCGGGGATGAAGGACCGTGTCGCCGTGACCCGCCAATGGCTCTCCGTGCAGCTGCCCGGCCGCGAGGCCCCCGAGGGGCTCGCCGAGCGACTCGCCGAGCGGGGCATCCGGGTGCTCGACCAGGCCCGCCATCCGCGCAAGCTCAAGCGCGGCGTGCATCGCGCCAACCGCTTCCATCTGCGGATCACCGGGGCGGCCGTGGCCGACCCGGTGCTGGAGGCGCGCTGGCAGCGCCTCTGTGACGAGGGGGTCGCCAACTATGTCGGCCCCCAGCGATTCGGCGCGGACGGGCGCAACCTGCAGCGCGCCCGGGCCGTGCTGGCCCGCGGCTGGCGCAAGCGCGATGACCGCGAGGGCATGCTGCTCTCGGCGGCCCGCAGCTTCCTGTTCAACGAGCTGCTGGCTGCCCGGGTTCGCGACCACAGCTGGGCGATGCCGTTGGCCGGTGAGGTGGTGATGCTCGACGGCAGTGCCAGCCAGTTTGGCGTCGCGCCTGACAATACTGCGCAACTCGCCGAGCTCGTCGAGCGGGCCCGGCGTCTCGACCTGCATCCCGCCGGGGTGCTGTGGGGCGTCGGCGAATCACGTGCCGCCGGCGCTGCCCGGGCCCACGAGGCTGCTCTGGTCGCGCGCTACCCCGGCCTGTGCGGCGGGCTCGAGCGTGCTGGCGTGCGCCTGGCTCGCCGGGCCCTGCGGCTGCGCCTGGGCGAGCCGCAGCTGACGCGCGGCGATGGCGAGCTGTGGCTGGCTTTCAGCCTGCCGCGGGGTGCCTTCGCCACCGCCGTGCTGCGGGAACTGATCTCTCATCCCTCCCTCGGGGCCCCCGCCCTCTGAACAGGAGCCTGTGATGCGTCGACTGCTGCTATCCAACGATGACGGGGTGCATGCCCCGGGGCTGCGCGCCCTTCACGATGCCCTGCTGCCCCATGCCCGGCTGCGTGTCGTCGCGCCGGATCGGGACAAGAGCGGGGCCAGCAACTCCCTCACGCTGAGCCGGCCCCTGGCGCTCGCCTCGCTCGACAATGGCTTCTACAGCGTCGACGGCACCCCCGCGGACTGCGTCTACCTGGGGGTCAACGGCGTCTGGGACGAACGGCCCGACCTGGTGATCTCGGGCATCAACCACGGTGGCAACCTCGGCGACGACGTGCTCTACTCCGGCACCGTGGCTGCCGCCATGGAGGGACGCAACCTGGGCATGGCGGCCATCGCCATGTCGCTGGTGGGCTCGCGCCACTTCGAGACCGCCGGACGGGTGGCGGCGAGCCTGATCGGGGCGGCCGACCAGCTTTCGCTACCGCCGCGCAGCCTGCTCAACGTCAACGTGCCGGACCTGCCGTGGAGCGAGATCCAGGGTTTCCGGGTCACCCGGATGGGCTATCGCGGCCCGGCGGCTCGTCCCCTGGAGG
>NZ_JAVLBC010000049.1:0-16594 GCF_031581305.1 Halomonas sp. | reverse complement strand
AGCGAGAGCGGGAAGCCCCGAATCAATGCGCAGCATGATTCGTGGGTGCATTCACCGATGGTGATGCGCTTACCAGCCCAGCGCCTGCTTGATGAAAGGGATTGTCAGCTTGCGCTGGGCAGAGAGCGAGGCGCGATCCAGAACTCCAAGTGTTTCGAAGAGCCCGTCCAGGCGGCGCGGCCCGCGCTGCAGGATGTAGCGAGCCACCTCGTCGGGCAACTGCATGCCACGCCCTCGCGCCCGCAGCTGAAGTGCCGCCAGGCGACCGGCGTCATCGAGCCCCTGCAGATGAAAGGTCATGCCCCAGGTCAGTCGCGAGGCCAGGTCGGGCAGTTTCACCGGTAGCTGGCGTGGCGGCGCCTCGGCGGCGATCACCAGACACTTGCCGGCATCCCTCAGGCGATTGTAGGCATGGAACAGCGCCTCTTCCCAGCGCTTGCGCCCCACCACACGTTCAAGGTCATCGATCGCCACCAGATCGAGGCGCTCGATTTCCTCGAGCATCAGCGGCGGAAAGTGGCCGAGCTCCGACAGAGGCAGGTACAGCGCCCGGCAGTCGCGGTCGGAAGCCGCATGGCAGGCGGCCTGTAGCAGGTGGCTGCGCCCGGTGCCGGGGTTGCCCCATACATAGAGGAAGGGCTCGCCGTCGTCGTCGAGCTGATGCACCAGTCGATCGACCAGGGTCGCATTGGGCCCGGGGTAAAAGTTGGCGAAGGTGGCGTCGTCGCGCAGCCCCACGCCCAGCGGCAACTGCGCGGGTCCTCGACTCATGGCGACTCCTCGTCGTGGGTACGTTGACGTCCGGCGTCATATAGAGTGCTGTTTTTATAATGCTCGTGGAGATAACGCAACACCACCATCACCACGGCCGCCACGGGCAGTGCCAGTAACACGCCAGTGAAACCGAACAGCTGCCCTCCCGCCAGCACGGCGAAGATCACGGCCACCGGATGCAGGCCGATCTTGTTACCGAGTAGCTTGGGCTGGAGCACCACGCTCTCGACCAGTTGGCCAAAACCGAACACCGCCGCGACACCGAGCAGGACCAGCCAGTCGCCGAACTGGAAGAACGCGACCACCCCCGCCACGGAGATGCCCACGATCACCCCGAGATAGGGCACGATGCTGGCCAAGCCCGCGAGCAGGCCGATCAGCAGACCGAAGCGCACGTCGAGCAGGGTCAGCCCCACCGCGTAGATCACCCCCAGGCAGAGCATGACGATCAGCTGGCCGCGCAGGAAGGCCGAGAGCACTTCATCGCCTTCGCCAGCGAGGCGCACCGCGGCGGGTTCCCAGCTGCGGGGCAGCGAGCCGCGCAGCTTGGCGACCAGAATGTCCCAGTCCAGTAGCAGATAGAAGGTGACCACCGGAATCAGCGCCAGGTTGCCGATCCAGGCGACCAGCGCCAGGCCGGATCGTGAGGCCTGGGCCAGCAAGCCGGCGGCGAAGGTCCCGGTCTCCTTCCAGTTGCCGACGATCGCCTGGCGCATCTGGTCGATGTCGGTGGAGAGGTCCATGCCGGTCAGCGACTGGATGCGCGGCACCACCGTCTGCTGCACCCAATTGAGCACCGCCGGCAACGACTCGATCAGCTGGCCGAGCTGTCGGCCCAGAATCGGCACTACCAGCAAAAGGGTGAGCACGATGGCAAGCGAAAGCAACAGGAAGACCAGCGAGACCGCCAGGCGCCGCGAGAGGCCGTGCGCCTCGAGGCGGTCGGTCAGGGGGTCGCCCAGGTAGGCGAGGATCATGCTGACGAAGAACGGCATCAGCACCGGCTCGATGCTGACCAGAAACCACAGCCCCAGCGCCGCCACCGCGGCCGCTACCCACCACTGCCTGAGCATCGCTACCCTCCCTGTGTCGGCGCGGCCGGCAGGCTGCCAGCCGCGCGCCGTGATGCTACAATCCCATCCTTCAACCTGACCGTTTCGCGTCGCCCTGCGACAGGCATCGCGACCGCCATTCTCATACAGGAAGCGTCATGACCGATTCCACCAATCGCCCGACCGGGGCATCGCTCAGCTACAAGGACGCCGGGGTCGACATCGATGCCGGCAATGCCCTGGTCGACCGCATCAAGGGCGTTGCCAAACGCACGTCCCGCCCCGAGGTGATGGGCGGACTGGGCGGTTTCGGCGCCCTGTGCGAGCTGCCGACCGGCTACCGCGAGCCGGTGCTGGTTTCCGGCACCGACGGCGTCGGCACCAAGCTGCGCCTGGCCATGGACCTCGGCCGCCATGACACCATCGGCATCGACCTGGTGGCCATGTGCGTCAACGATCTGGTGGTGGCCGGCGCGGAACCGCTGTTCTTCCTCGACTACTATGCCACGGGCAAGCTGGACGTGGATATTGCCGCCGACGTAGTCACCGGTATCGGCGAGGGCTGCGAGCAGGCCGGCTGCGCCCTGGTCGGTGGCGAGACCGCCGAGATGCCCGGCATGTACGAGGGCAGCGACTATGACCTCGCCGGCTTCTGCGTCGGTGTGGTGGAAAAGTCCGAGATCCTCGACGGCAAGAAGGTCGGCGAGGGTGATGTACTGCTGGGTCTGGCCTCCTCCGGTCCCCACTCCAACGGTTACTCGCTGATCCGCAAGATCCTCGAGGTCAGCGAGTCGGCACTGGACACTGCCATCGACGGCCGGCCGCTGGGCGAGGCACTGCTTGCGCCCACGCGCATCTACGTCAAGCCGCTGCTGTCATTGCTCAAGGAGACCGACGTCCCGGTGCATGCCCTGTCGCACATCACCGGTGGCGGCCTGCTCGAGAACATCCCCCGCGTGCTGCCCGAGACCCTGGCGGCGCACGTCGATGCCTCCAGCTGGACGCGCCCAGCCGTCTTCGACTGGCTCCAGCAACAAGGCAACGTCGAGGACCAGGAGATGCACCGGGTGCTCAACTGCGGCATCGGCATGGTGATCGTGGTCCCGGCGGACAAGGCCGACCAGGCCCGGGCCCACCTGCAGGCCCAGGGCGAGACGGTCCATCGTATCGGTGAGATCACCGCGCGGGGCGACGCCGAGGAGCAGGTCCAGATGGAGAACCTCAAGGCATGAGCGGCACCGACTACCAGAGCGACACCCTGAACGCCTTCACCCCCGAGCCCAGCGAGACGCGGCGGGTGGTGGTGCTGATCTCCGGCAGCGGCAGCAACCTCCAGGCACTGATCGACGCCCAGCGCCATGACGCCCTGGGCGGCGAGATCGTTGCGGTAATCTCCAATCAGCCAAACGCCTACGGACTGAAGCGCGCCAAGGATGCCGGCATCGATGCCGTCGCCCTGCCCCATCGCGAGTATGACAGCCGCGACGCCTACGATGGCGCCCTGATCAAGGTCATTGAGCGCCACGAGCCCGACCTGATCGTGCTGGCCGGCTTCATGCGCATCCTCACTCCGCGCTTTATCAACCGCTTCCTGGGGCGGATGCTCAACATCCACCCCTCGCTGCTGCCGGACTATACCGGGCTGCACACCCATGCCCGCGCGCTGGCCGATGGCGTGGCCACCCACGGCTGCAGCGTGCACTTCGTCACCGAGGAGCTGGATGGCGGGCCGGTTGCCCTGCAGGCCGAGGTGGCCATCGCCGAGGACGACACGGAAGAGAGCCTACAGGCCAGGGTCCAGGCCCGTGAGCATCTGATCTATCCGATCGCCGTACGCTGGTTCCTGGAGGGGCGCCTGCAGTTCAAGGGCGACCATGCCACCATGGACGGGGTTGCCCTGCCACCCACCGGCATGCGGCTCTCCCATGCCGATGCCGCCGAGGAGCTGGACGAGGACGTCGAGGAGTAAGCTGCCAAGCTGCCAAGCTGCCAAGCTGCCAAGCTGCCAAGCTGCCAAGCTGCCGGCAGTGTTTGATGATCTCGTGCAAAAGCAAACCCCGAAGGACTCGGCCTTCGGGGTTTGCTTTTGGCTCGGCGCTTTCAGCTCGGCGCTATCATGTTCTCGGCAGGGTCACTCCCCTCTGCCCCATGTACTTGCCACCGCGGTCCTTGTAGGAGGTCTCGCAGACCTCGTCGGACTCCAGGAACAGCATCTGCGCCACCCCCTCGTTGGCATAGATGCGTGCCGGAAGATTGGTGGTGTTGGAGAACTCCAGGGTCACATGCCCTTCCCACTCGGGTTCCAGCGGGGTGACGTTGACGATGATGCCGCAACGGGCGTAGGTGGACTTGCCCAGGCAGATGGTCAGCACGCTGCGCGGGATGCGGAAGTACTCAATGGTGCGCGCCAGGGCGAAGGAGTTGGGGGGGATCACGCAGACATCCCCCTTGATGTCGACGAAGCTCTTGTCATCGAAGCCCTTGGGGTCCACCACCGCGGAGTGGATGTTGGTGAAGACCTTGAACTCGTCGGCACAGCGCACGTCGTAGCCGTAGCTGGACGTCCCGTAGGAGATCACCCGCCGCTCGTTCACGTAGCGTACCTGGTCGGGCTCGAAGGGCTCGATCATGCCTTCCCGCTCGGCCATGCGGCGTATCCACTTGTCGGATTTGATGCTCATCGAAACGTCCTGACTGTGTCTGTAAGAGGCTGGCAAAAGAAAACCGGGGCCACATCATAGCGGCCCCGGCGGGGAAGGTCACGACAGGCAGCATTGCGACTGGAACCCTTCACTCGCTGAAGGAGATCTCCGGCCCTGCGGTGCCCTGGCCATGAATCTGGTCGGCGACCTGGCGGGCCATGTCGCGGAAGGTGGCCGTCACCTCGCCCTCCGGCTCGGCCACCACGGTGGGTCGCCCGCCATCCACCTGCTCGCGGATCGACAGGGTCAGGGGCAGGCGACCGAGTACCTGGGTCTCGTACTCGTGGGCGATGCGCTCACCCCCGCCCTCACCGAAGATCGGCTCGCTGTGGCCACAGTTGGAGCAGATGTGCAGGCTCATGTTCTCCACGACGCCGAGCACCGGCACGTTGACCTTGCGGAACATCTCGATACCCTTGCGCGCGTCCAGCAGGGCGATGTCCTGGGGCGTGGTGACGATCACCGCGCCGTCCACCGGCACCTTCTGGGCCAGGGTCAGCTGGATGTCGCCGGTCCCCGGCGGCATGTCGATGAACAGGTAGTCCAGATCGTCCCACACGGTCTGGGTGAGCATCTGCTGGAAGGCACCGGCGACCATGGGCCCGCGCCAGACCATGGGCTCGCGGATGTCGACCAGAAAGGCCATGGACATGGCCTGGATACCATGAGCCTCGAGCGGCTTGAAGCGATTCTCGCCGGCAGACTGAGGACGCACGCCCTCACCCACCCCCAGCATCTGCGCCTGGCTGGGGCCGTAGATGTCGGCATCCAGGACACCCACCCGATATCCTTCGGCGGCCATGGCCAGTGCCAGATTGACGGTCACGGTGGACTTGCCCACTCCGCCCTTGCCGGATGCCACGGCGATGATATGCTTGACCCCTTCGATCACGACTCGCTCCTTATGTAGTTGGGGTTGCCACGCAAGCGGCTTGATGACTCAGTATACCCGTCGGGTCGCCCTACCATGCAATGCCTGGAACGCATGACGGCGAGCCGTGGCTCGCCGTCATGCGTGCTAGACCGTTCCGCAAAAGGGTTCAGTCTGATTTACCGTCTTCCAGGGCATCGGTCTGTTGCTGTAAGGCACCGCCATTATCCTCTTGCTGGGCATCGGCCTCCTCCTGTGCAGCTCCGCCATCGCCATCTTGCGGGGCATCGGTGCCCTGTTGGGCCGCGGTGTCATTGTCCTCCTCAGCCTGCACGCTCTCCTCGATGCGGGACAGCTCGTTGCGCCAGCTCTCGAGCTGGCCTTCCAGGCGCTCGAGCTGGGACTGGCGAGCTTTGACCTGAGACTCGATCTCGGCGACCTCCTCACGGCCGACCTTGATGGCGACCTTGAGGTCCTTGAACGTCTCGCGAGCCTGCTCGACCTCTGACTTGGCCCCTTCCAGCTCACCGCGGGTGGCCTCCAGCGCCTCATCGGCGTCGTTGCGACTGGCCTCGAGCTCGCTGATCTCCTGCTGGAGGACACCACGCTCCTCCTGCATGGCGGCGATCTCGTCGTTGACGCTCGCCAGGTTCTCCTCGGCCGACGCAATCTCTTCATGCAGCCCCTCGAGCTCGGCACGCGCCTCGTCTCGCGCGGCGACCGCATCGCTGCGCTCCTGTTCGGCCTGCTCACGGGCCTGCTCGGCTTGCTGACGCGCCTCTTCGGCGGCCTGACGAGCCTCTTCGGCTTCCTGGCGCGAGGCCTGGGCCTCGTCGCGGGCCTGAGCGGCCTGCTGACGCTCCTCTCGAGTGGTCGCGAGGGCTTCCTCGGCAGCCTCGAGCTCACCCTGGCGGGCTTCCAGGTCGGCCTGCACCGTCTCTACCGAGGCCTGGGCCTCCTCTAGCTGGGTACGAGCCGTGGCAACCTCGCCTTCGGTTTGCTCCAGTTCGGCCTCGGCGGCCTGCTGCTGCTCCTGGAGCTCGCTCTGCTGCTCGGCCAGTTCATCAATGTTCCCGGCGGCATTCTGAAGCTCCTCGACGCGACCCGACAAGGACTCGTTCTCGGCCTGGATGTTCTCGAGCCGCGTCTGCAGTGACTCGCGGGCCTCGTTGCTGGAACTGACGCTGGATTGGGCGAACAGGGCCCAGATGATGGCAACCACCGCCACGGCCGCCAGGCCCTTGACGCGATTGTCCTTGAACAGCTCACTCATCGACGTATCCGCCATCGATGTATCCCCCTGCATGGTTGGATGTCACCGGCCAAGGATGGCCAGTCTTCGTCGTTACGACTTTCAGCATACACGTCCGAAGAGACGTCGCCACCCGATCCGCAAGGCAACAGTCAACGTCAGTCCAACTCGGCGAGAACTCTCGCCCAATCGGGGGGCACTGTCACGTCTCGACCTTTCCGCGCAATGCCTTGTGCCGGCCACGCTTCTTCTTGCTATCCAGTCGGCGCTGCTTGGCGCCCTTGCTGGGGCGGGTCGCGATCCGCTTCTTCGGTGCATACATCACGCTCTTGATCAACGCCTTCAGCCGCGCCAGGGCCTCGGCGCGATTGCGCTCCTGGGTCCGGTGGCTCTGAGCCTTGATGATCACCACCCCGTCGCGGGTGATACGCTGATCACCGAGCGCCAGCAACTTCTCCTTGAAGCCCTCGGGCAGGCTGGAGGCGCGAATATCGAAGCGCAGATGAATGGCCGTGGCAACCTTGTTGACGTTCTGTCCGCCGGCGCCCTGAGCGCGCACGGCCTGCATTTCGATCTCATGGTCGGGAATGCTCACCTGGCGAGAGAGTTCCAGCATGCGTTGGCCTTTCGGGATGTAGAGTGAGTGGTGAGGAGCGAGGGGCCTCAGTATGCCAGCCAGATCCGGTGCTTGGCGCCCTTGCCGGGCCGATGGGCACGCACCGTGACCTCCTCGACCAGCAGCCCGACACGGCGCAACCGCTCGGTGAACGCCGGGTCAGGACCGGCCGACCAGACCGCCAGGACACCCTCGGGTCGCAGTGCCTGCTGGGCCGCGACGAGCCCTCGGGGCGAGTAGAGCCAGTCGTTCTCGCGTTGCGTCAGTCCCTCGGGGCCATTGTCCACGTCGAGCATGATAGCGTCGAAGCCAGCGGGCTCGCAGCGCAGCAGTTCGCCTACGTCTCCCAGGCTGACGCGGGTACGGAGGCGACGACGACCTCGGCATCCTCGCCCAGGGCGGCCAGCGCCGCCGCCAGGGTAAAGCCCATGCCCAGCCCGCCGACCAGCACACGGACCCCTGGGCGGTCGGCGACTCGCTCACAAGCCAGCTCCGCCAGGGCATCCTCGGAGCCATGCAGGCGGGTGTTCATCAGCTCACCCGTCTTGCCGGCGATACGGATCGAGAACTCGTTATTGCGTTGCAGCAGCCGCAGCTCGCCTCCCTGTCCCGGAAGGGTGGCGGTGTCGATCGTTTCGAATTTGGCCATGGTGCCTCGCTGGCATTGGAAGAAAAGGCGAAACCCGGCGGCCGCTGGTACCTTGCCTGTCGAGTCGACCCCGAAACCATTCCCGAGCGAACAAGGCGTCCCGATGACGCCCCCGATCACGCGCCTCCACGAGGCCTTGCGCGCCCTGGGTATCCTGCTCAGTATGCTGGCTGAAGCGGCGGCATGCCATGCGCAGGCCGGAGACGCGTCTCCCCTGGCACTCTCCATCAGGCAGATTAGTGTAGTGGGCAACGTCGACCGGACAACCTCGGCGTTCACCGTGCAAGCAAGCAAGCAACACGACCACATCCAGGGGCGGTATTGGCCGCCAGGCCGTGCCCCTGCGAGTGACTCACTCCTGCGCCACTCTCTCGCCCAGCGCCACCATCTCGTCCTGGAGCAGTTCGACAATCTCGCGTTCGTCTCCTTCCAGCCGCACGGTATCGACAGGCTCTCGGATGACCACTTTGACCCGCCCTCGCCGCGGCAGTCGCTGCCCTGGCGACATCAGATCGTGGGTTCCCTCGATCCAGACCGGGACCACCGGCATAGGCAGGGCCTTGAGCAAGAGCCCCAGACCGGGACGAAAGGGCTGCAGCTGGCCATCCGGCGAGCGTTGTCCCTCGGGAAACCAGACGAGCTGATGGCCGCGGTTCAGGGCGGCAGCGGCGAGCACCAGACTGCGCCTCGGCGCGGCCCCCGGATCGATGGGCAGTATTCTCGCGGTGCGGCTGAACCACCGACGAACTGGTCCGGTAAAGAGCATGCCGGCCCAACCAGCCCAGTAGAGTGCCCCTGCCTGGCGACGATCCATGACCTGCAGCAGTGCCAGCGGGTCGAGCACGCTCAGATGTCGCGGCGCGATGACGCAAGGCACCTTGTCGGGCCACTGTCCGCTCACCGAGACCTGCAGCAACCGCTTGCTCGTGAATCGCGCCAGTCCCCAGACCAACCACCCCACGGAGCGCTGGAGGCGCCCCTGTGGCATCAGGGCCTTGCGTTGCGAGTCATCGAGCAGTCGCTGGGGATCCCGTAATGCCCCCAGCAGATCCTCGACTTGGCCCTCGCTACCTGTCTGACCGGTGGCCACCTCGTTGAGCAGGTCGCGTACGGTCTCCACCTTGGCAATTGCCGAATCATCCAGATCGATGCCCGCATGCTCACGCAGGGCCAGGGTCAGGTCCACCCAGCTCAGCGAATCGATACCCAGATCCATCGAAAGGTGGCTGTCCGGTGTCAGGCGGAGGTCGTCGAAGCGACGAGCCAGGTAACACCAGGTGCTCTCTGCGGCCGGATCAGACAGAAGCTGCTGATCGTCGGGTGCCATGTCCTGCGGCGACAGGGGTTCGGCCACCGCCTCGTCGCCCTTCTCGAGGTGCTCGAACAGCTCCTCGAGCTTGTGGCGACGCAACTTGCCCAGGCGGGTTCTCGGCAGCGGATCCAGTGCCACCCGGACGTAACTCGGCCGATGGTGGCTCGGCAGATCCATCGAGATCTCGCTCACCGCCCTTTCGAGGGTGCGTCTGAGTTCATCGTCGGTGGCCTCACGCAGCAACTCGGGCTCGGGAACGATAACGACCGCCAGCCGGTCATCCCGTTCGAGAAGGCCCGCTTCGCGAATCCTGTCCGATACCTCCAGGGCCTTTTCGACCCGCGCCGGATCGACGTTCTCGCCGCCGGAGAGCACGATCATCGCCGATGCCCTGCCATGCAGGTAAAGATGCCCGTCTGCATCAATGGACCCCATATCGCCGGTATGGAACCAGCCCTGCTCATCGAGGGCCTCGCGCGTCTTGTCCGGGAGGTTCAAGTATCCGCCGAAGACATTGGGGCCGCGTGCCAGGACCTCGCCACGCCCCCTGCCTTCCCTGTCATCGATCGCAAGCTTCACGCCAGGCAGCGCCCTGCCCACGCTTTCCAGGTTGACCTTATCGGGAGGATTCATGGTCAGGATCGGCGAGGTCTCGCTGAGTCCGTAGCCGGTAGCCACCTCCCAGCCGAGTCCGCGAAGCCTGCGACCGAGTTCCGGGTTCAGAGCAGCCCCCCCTGACACCATCAATCGCAATCGCGGGGCGATACGCCGATGCAGGCGAGCGAAGAGCCGCTTGCCGAGGTTCCAGCCAAGGCGCTGACGCACCACCATGCAAACTCCCAGCATGCCGAAAAAGAGCGCAGCCGCTACCCGGCCGCGAGCGGCCACACGCTCCTCGAGAGCGTTCCAGATCGCCTCATAGAGGCGTGGCACGGCCAGCATCACGGTGGCCTCTCCCTCGCGCAGGGCACGCACGATCTGGGGACCAACCATGGAGAAGGGCATGACGATAGGGGCGCCCAAGGCCAAGGGAACCAGAATGCCGAGGGTAAAGGGATAGACATGATGAAAGGGCAAAGGCACGAGAACACGATCACTGCTGTCGGCCAGCTTCTGGGTGCAGAGCGCCTCCACGTTGCTGACCATGTTGTGGTGCGTTAACGGCACCCCCTTGGGAGGGCCAGTGGTACCGGAGGTATAGAAGATGGCGGCCAGGTCTTTCTCGTCGGGGCATGCGGCCATGGGCTCGGCCTGAAGCAGATCATGCCAGTCGCGATCCGTCTCCCTGTCGCCCCTCTCGTCCTCGTCACCATCGAAGAGGAACAGGGCGACCTCATTGTGCAGAGGAGGGAGTCGCGCACGAAGTGCCGCTGTCGTGAAGACCATGCTCGGCGCACAGTCACCCAGGACGTGCTCCAGGTCCCCAGGGGGCATCTGGGTATCGATTGGCACGACCACGCCACCGGCATGCAGAATGCCCAGAGCCGACACGATCCACTCGACGCTGTTGGGCGCCATGATCACCACCTGTTCACCGTGGCCAAGCCCCTGCTGCCGGAGGCCACCGGCCAGGCAGGTGATGCGATCGAGGAGATCCCGCCGGCTGGTGCTCCCGAGGGTGTCACGTCCCAGGGACACGACGGCGTCATGCCGGTCGCCGACATCCCGGGATACGATGAGTTCGTTGAGGGTCGCTGCATCCATTGGTCTGAGGTTCCTGTGTCGGGGAGCTGTCTGAGGCCTGAGAGACCACAACGCCCCCGGGCCTGATGAGGCCGTGCACTCTTCTCGCGCCAGGCGTCACTCCTGCTTGTGCGCCAGCGCCATCAAGTAAAGGGCGAGGGCCAGGGCCAGCACCGACAGCGCCAGGTAGATGGCATCCTGCGGCGTATCGAAGCTGATTCCCACCACGGCCCGGAAAAACTCGATGATCACGGCGAGAATGACCACTCGGGCAATCTTGTCCTTGAGCTGGTCGAGGGAGCGAACGTTGAAGGGATGCTGGGGATCGCGCCCCTCGACGGGCTCGATACGCGAGACAAAGAGCTTGTAGACCCCGAGACCGAAGATCATCAGCACCAGGGCGATCAGATAGATATCGACGGCGACGATAATATCCGTGACCACGCTCTTGTGGATGTCGGGGCCTCCCACGGCATAGTGGCGCCAGGTATCGGCCAATACCGAGAGGATATCCAGGCTCGCGATGATGAACAGCACCAGCGCCCCCAGCAGGGCCGGCACCACAGCCATGAGGACCATCAGACGCGAGTGCCAGAGGAAGGCCTCGAAGCGTCGCTCGAGCTGGCTGCGTCTCGTCTTGCGCTCGGGCCGGGAACCCTGATCCATTAACTTTTCCTTATGTAATCAACGCCATTGGCTACAGCATCGCCGGAAACGCGGTTTGACTCGGCGACGCCGGAAGCGCCTATGATGGCGCAATTTCTCTCGCTCGGCAGCCTCTGATGACATCACCGCCTGTTCGCTCACGACGTCTGCTCTTCACCCTGCTGCCTCGCGTTCTGCATTTCCTGTGGCGCGTGTTGTGCGCCTTTCTGCGCAACCGCGGCATCCTGCTGGCTGGCGGCGTAGGCTACAACATACTGCTCTCCATCGTGCCGCTGTTCGCCCTGATGGTGGTGCTGCTGGCCGGCGTGGTCGACGAAGCACGCCTGCTCGAGATGCTCAGCATCCAGGCCCGCCACCTGGCACCCGCTCATGCCGAGATCCTGCTCGAGGCGGTCCGCACCCTCCTGGAGTCCCGCGACGTGATCGGCGTCCTGGGCTTTCCGGTGCTGCTGCTGTTCAGTTCCTTCGCCTTTCGCATGCTCGAGGACGCCCTGGCGATCATCTTCCATGCCCCGGACACCCACCATCCCGGGCGCAGTGTGTGGGTCTCGGTACTGCTGCCCTATGCCTTCATGCTGGTGCTTGGCGCCGGCCTGCTCGCCCTGACCCTGCTGGTCAGCCTGGTCAGCTCGATAAATGCGCTATGGGTGGCGCTCTTCGAACGCGAACTTCCCCTGTCCGATCTTTCCGGGCCGATGCTCAACCTGACCAGCTTTCTCGGCGTCTTCCTGCTCTTCAGCGCCATCTACCAGTGGTACGGGTCGCCCTGCGCCGCGCGGTAGTAGGCGGCCTGGTCGCTGCCTTGCTATGGGAGGGCGTGCGCCTCTTGCTGGTCTTCTACTTCGCCAATATCTCGCTGGTGAACGCCGTCTACGGCTCCCTGGCCACTCTGGTGGTCGTGCTGCTGAGCCTGGAGGTAGGTGCCATCATCCTGCTGCTAGGGGCACAGGTGATCGCCGAACTGGAGCGCAATGCCCGCCTCGGCCTGCCCTGGCACATCAATCCTCGCCATCGGGCCGTGACTCACGTCGATTAACTGTGTGGCCCACCAGGCCGCTCACGTTCAGAAGGTAGAGAACCATCAGCCATTAGAAGGTAGAGAGCCCCGTCGCTTCCATGACCCGATAGCGCAGTTGCTGCCAGTCCGTGGCGTCATCAAAGGCCTCGAAGGGCTCGCTGGTGGTCCGTAGCGGTGCATCCTGCCAACGACGCTCGAAGAAGGTCGCGGCGTCGAGCAGGGCCGGGGTCTTGGCGGGTCCCGCCAGTTGCACACTGGTCTCCAGGTTAAGATCGTCGAGATTGCGCCGTGTAAAGTTGGCAGAGCCGAGGATCATCTCGGCCTCGGCGCCGACCACGGCAGGCCGGCGCAGCAGCAGCTTGCTGTGGCACTGCTCGCCCCGGTTGGCACACCAGCGCACCGGGATATCGGCCTCATGGAGTTCGCGAGCCACGGGGCGATTGGGGATCCCGCCCTTCTTCAGGCCGAAGGCATCGCGGTTGGGATCGAGCAGCACGCGCAGGGCAACCCCCCGAGCGCTGGCTGTCTTGAGCGCCTCGATCACCTCCCGGTGAGCCAGATAGAAGACGGCGATGTCCAGCCGGTCGCCCTCGCCGCTGGTGTCGATGGCGTCGAGCAGGGCATCACGGATCGCCCCCTCGGTGAGCACCTGGAGCCTGGCCTGCTCGGGTGGCGCCTCAGCGGCGTCGTCTGACGCCGGGCCGGCCAGACTCACGCCCGACCAGCGCGCCACCGGCCGCTCGGAATCCAGCAGATCCAGTGCCGCCGCCCCCTCGAAACGTAGCGCCACGTTGCCATGAAGGCTGCTGGCGTCGTGGGGATTGGCGGAAGTGACCAGGCCCGCCCAGCCATCGCCATGATCGACCACCAGGGTCTTGCGATGATTGGCATTGAAGTTGAGCAAGGACAGGTAGCTGCGCAGCGGTACCCGCCCCGGCCCCAGGGCATTGGGCAGCCAGCCCCCGTCGCTGCCATTGCCGAGCCAGCGCGGACCCAGATGCCAGCCCCCGGACCAGAGGGGATTGGAGGCCCGCAGCCGATTCAGATCGGTGATCACCATCCGAATGCCGGCATCGCGCAGGGCCTGAAAGTGATCGAGCTCCAGTCCTCCGTAAAGGGTATTGAGCGGGTCGGTGATCACTACTGCTTCCAGCTCGGGGTACTGGCGCTTCTGCATGACAAGCGCGTCGGTGAGTTCCGCCGACAACGGGCGAAACCCTCGGCCGTCGGCAGACCCGGTGAAATCGTTGAAGAGAAACATGTCCAGCACCACCAACCGCTGAGCCTGACGGATCATCGCGAACACTTCGTCGAAGATCTGCCGCCGGGCGTAGCGTTCTCCCGAGGGGGCATACCAGGTCTCGTCGGCGAGAAAGCGAACCTCGTGAGCCGCGCGTGCCGGAAAGGCCCGTGAGAGTCCGTCGGGCAACGGCTTGTAGCGTTGCCAGGCGCCCATCGCGGCCCAGGCCACCAGCAACGCTATCACGATCCATGGCCACATTCGCCGCCTCTCCTGTCTCAGTTTCTGCATATCGTCCATGATATCCTCTGCCGACCGCGCCACCCCATGAGACGATGACAACGACCAGCATAGCGACAGGCCCTCCCAAAAGCAGTGCACCCGGTCTGGGCCGGGTGCACAGTGTCTCGATTCAGGACGGTTCAGCTCTGGCGGCGCAGCCAGCGGCGACGTGTGATCAGGCGAGCCAGCCCCGCCAGGGCGGCCGTTCCCAGGGCGACGAGCCCGAGCAAGGCCAGCATCGACGGGCTGCCGGTATGGGCATGCACCGAGGGGGCACCATGCCCCGAGTGCGCCAGGACCGCCGTGGTCGGCAACAGAGCAGCGGCCGAGAGTCCGGCAAGGGTAGTAAGTGACAAAAAGCGAGCGTTCATGGGGCAGTCTCCTTGTTCAGGGCAATGATGGATGAGGTCAGGCAGTGGCGGACTCGGTCCGGCACTCGGATGGCCGGCGCTCCGGCAACATGCCCCGGTCGAGGATGAAGCGGATGATCTCCTCCAGCCCGACACCGTCGTAGAGGTTGGTGAACACGAAGGGGCGCTCACCCCGCATCTTGCGGGAATCACGGTCCATCACCTCCAGCGAGGCGTGGACCTGCTCGGCGATATCGATCTTGTTGATGATCAGCAGGTCCGACTTGGTGATACCGGGGCCGCCCTTGCGCGGGATCTTGTCACCGGCGGAGACATCGATCACGTAGAGGGTCAGGTCGGAGAGCTCCGGGCTGAAGGTAGCCGAGAGGTTGTCCCCGCCGGATTCCACCAGCACCAGCTCCAGGCCCGGATGACGTGCCTGGAGGTCGTCGATGGCCGCCAGGTTCATGGAGGCGTCCTCGCGGATGGCAGTATGCGGACAGCCGCCGGTCTCCACCCCCAGGATGCGATCCGCGGAGAGCGCCTCGTGCTTGAGCAGGAAGTCAGCGTCCTCGCGGGTGTAGATGTCGTTGGTCACCACGGCGATATCGTAGTGGTCGCGCAGCGCCCGGCAGAGCTGCTTGAGCAGGGCCGTCTTGCCGGAGCCCACCGGGCCGCCGACGCCGATACGCAGGCAATGGGTCATCTATTCTCTCCTAGGCCGCCAGGCGGCTCTGTCAGTTTTTTCGGTGCACCAGGCCAGCCGCTGCCGAAGCCACCTCCCGCGACCGAGGCGCCAGGGTTTCGGACGCGTGGATTGGTGAGCGCAGCGAGCTGGCCAGGGCAACGTCATCGGTCAACTCCGAAACAGCCGTGAATACTGGGTCTCGTGCAGGGCACTGGCCAGGGCCAGGCCCGGGAGCGCCGGGCCGAGTGCGTCATCCTCGAGCATCAGTGCCTCGTCCACGGCGGCCACCAGTGCCGGGCGCAGCCGTTCCACCAGGCGCTGGGCCGCGGTATGACCGAGCGGCAGCGCCTTGCAGGCGACGGCCAGCTGGTTCTCCAGCCAGGCCCAGGCGAAGCCGAGCAATGCCTGGCGCCTGGGAACACCGCGGGCATGGGCCAACCAGGCGAACACCGTCACGTAGCCGGCGCCCGCCGGAAGGGCAGGCGCCACGCTCGGGGAACCATCGGGCAGCAGATCGAGACTCGCCAGCAGCCGCACCAGTGCCGCGCCCAGCCGGCTATCCTCGGCGGCGAGCTCAGCGGTCTCGCGGTTGGCGGCGAGCCAGGCGTCCCACTCGGCCAGCGCGGCGTCATCGCCCCTGGCCCAGGCGACGTGAAGGCGCGCCAGCACCGGCAGCTCGCAATGGGTAAGGCCATCCTCCAGCACCCCCTCGAGCCACTCGCCGAGTGTGGCCTCATCGGTCACCCAGCCCAGCTCGAAGGCACTCTCCAGCCCCTGGGAGAAGGCGAAGGCGCCGATGGGCAAGGCCGGGCTAACCAGCTGCAGCAACCCCAGCAACGCCAGGTCATTGCCCTGCCCTGCCGCCTCGTCGATTTCAGTGCGCATGGTCAGGCTCATGGTGGGGATCATGGCGATGGCCATGTCCGCCATGGCTGTAAGCCCCCGACTCCGGATCGAAGGGTACCTGGTGATGTTCCAGGCGCGCCCCAAGACGCTCGGCGAGCTCCTCCAGTACATGATCCGGCGGGAAGCGAACATAGCCACCCTGGGCGTCCTCGCCCAGCGCCAACTGTACGTGCCGGTTGCCCAGATGGTAGGCAAGACGCGCCAGGAGCAGCCCCGACGCAATACGGGCGGTGACCACCGGCTCCACGGCGGCACGAATACGCACCACCTCGCCGCTTTCGGCGCGCAGTCCCTCGCCATCACGCAGCACCGGGCCTCGGTCCAGAAACAGGCCAAGGGGGCGACCCGTGTCACTCGTTGCCTTGAGGCGGCCCAGCACGCGCCGCTCATAGGGCAGGGTCAGGGTGTCGGTCGCCCGACGTGCCTCGATGGGCCCGAGGCGTTCCGTCAATATCAGCATCGTTCAACCCCAGTCTCGTAGCTCGTAGCTCGTAGCTCGTAGCTCGTAGCTCGTAGCTCGTAGCTCGTAGCTC
>NZ_JAVLBC010000048.1:1438-16613 GCF_031581305.1 Halomonas sp. | reverse complement strand
ACCTCCGACCACCTGATTCGTAGTCAGGTACTCTATCCAGCTGAGCTACGGGCGCGTAAGGCAACAAGCAGAGTCGTTGCAGGGATAAACCGGAAAAGATACCGCCGGTCACATCCGGTATGAAGGTGGCGCGCCCGGGAGGATTCGAACCTCCGACCACCTGATTCGTAGTCAGGTACTCTATCCAGCTGAGCTACGGGCGCTTGATCTTCATGTGTCGATAATGGCGGAGAGGGAGGGATTCGAACCCTCGAAGAGGCTATTAACCCCTTACTCCCTTAGCAGGGGAGCGCCTTCAGCCACTCGGCCACCTCTCCCTCATCGGCACGGTGCGTATCCTACCGTTTTAAAAGGCCATTGTCCAGCGATCGCGGGCGATTTTTCGCCGCGGCCGGCGCAAGGGTCACCCTCCGCGCGCTAGTCTTCGCTTTCGAGACCGGAATCAGACTTCTCGCGCTGTATACGCTGGTAGATCTCCTCGCGATGCACGGCGACATCCTTGGGGGCATTGACGCCGATACGGACCTGATTGCCCTTGACGCCAAGGACGGTCACGGTGATGTCATCACCGATCATCAGGGTTTCGCCGACACGGCGGGTCAAGATGAGCATGACTGATCTCCTTCTCAGACTTCGGGCTACGGGATGCTCGCCGACAGGGACGACGAAATGACATTGTGCGACAAGTCATCGTCCCTGACCAATGGCGCCGACCCATGACACTCTCGTACCACGTTGAAAGAAAGACCTGTGGCACGCGTGTCGCGGCCTTCCCTACAAGCGTAGAAGGTGTCGTCGACCCGAGTGCACCTTATTCGGCCTCGATATCTCTCTTGTCGAGCCCAAAGGCCTTGTGCAGCGCCTTGACCGCCAGCTCCATGTGCTTTTCGTCGATCACCACAGAGATCTTGATCTCGGAGGTGGAGACCATACGGATGTTGATGTTCTCGTCGGCCAGCACGCGGAAGAACTTCGAGGCCACGCCGGCATGAGAACGCATGCCCACCCCCACCAGCGACACCTTGGCGATGTTGTCATCTCCGCGCAACTCGCCTCCGCCCAGGTCGGGGATCACCTGTTCCTGAAGGATCTTCATGGTCTGCTTGTAGTCGCCCTTGGCCACCGTGAAGGTGAAGTCGGTGTAGTCACCGGCCGGCGCAACGTTCTGGACGATCATATCGACCTCGATGTTGGCATCGGCGATCGGACCAAGGATGCGCGAGGCCACGCCAGGAACATCGGGGGTGTTGAGCAGGGTCAGCTTGGCCTCGTTGGCGGTGAAGGCGATACCGGAGATCAGCGGTTCTTCCATGGAGTCCTCATCTTGGTCGGAGTCTGCAACGATCAGGGTGCCGGGGCCGTCCTCGAAGCTGGACAGCACGCGCAGCGGAACATTGTACTTGCCGGCGAATTCGACGGCGCGAATCTGCAGGACCTTGGAGCCCAGGCTCGCCAATTCCAGCATCTCCTCGACGGTGATGGTCTCGAGGCGCTGGGCCTTGCTGCACACCCGCGGGTCGGTGGTATAGACACCGTCGACGTCGGTGTAGATCTGGCACTCGTCGGCGCCCAGCGCTGCGGCAAGGGCCACCCCGGTCGTGTCGGAACCGCCGCGGCCGAGGGTGGTGATGTTGCCCTCTTCATCCACCCCCTGGAAGCCGGCGACCACCACCACCTGGCCATCGTCGAGGTCGGACTGCAGCTCATCGGTCTCGATGCGCTGGATGCGCGCCTTGGTATGGGCGCTGTCGGTCTGGATGCCCACCTGGGAGCCGGTGTAGGAGGTCGCCGGAACGCCCAGCTTGTGCAGCGCCATGGCCAGCAGTGAGATGGTGACCTGCTCCCCGGTGGAGACCAGCATGTCCATCTCGCGCGGGGTCGGCTCGTCATTGATCTCGTTGGCCATGCCGATCAGGCGATTCGTCTCCCCGCTCATGGCGGAGACCACGACGACGACTTGGTGACCGTTGTCGCGGCAGCCCTTGACCTTCTCGGCCACGGCCTTGATGCGCTCCACGGAGCCCACCGAGGTGCCGCCGAATTTCTGTACGTATAGTGCCATATGCCGATTTCCCTCGTGCGTCGAGTGCGGATAGCGCTCGGATGAGTGAAAGGTAAATCTACGCAAGCAGGGCCGGCGCCTTCGGCAACCGGCCCTGCGGTGACCTGCTACAGCTGCTGCTCGACCCAGGCCGGGACGCTTTCCAGCGCGTCCGGCAGCGCCGAGACATCGCTGCCGCCGGCCTGGGCCATGTCGGGCCGGCCACCGCCCTTGCCGCCGACCTGGGCCGCCACGTGGTTGACCAGATCACCGGCCTTGACCCGGCCGGTCAGGTCATCGGTGACGCCGGCAATCAGGCTGACCTTGCCCGCTTCGGTGTCGGCCACGCCCAGCACCACGATGCCGGAGCCGAGCTTGTTCTTGAGCTGGTCGAGCATGCCGCGCAACTCCTTGCCGGCCACGCCCTCGAGGCGCCTGGCCAGCACCTTGACGCCTCGTATCTCTCGGGCCTCGCTGACCATGTCATTGCCGGCGGCACTGGCCAGCTTGCCCTTGAGCCGCTCGAGCTCCTTTTCCAGGGTGCGGTTGCGCTCGAGGAGCGACTCGACCCGCTCTTCAACCTGCTCCGGCTTGGCCTTGAGCTGCTCGCCGATGCGATTGAGGCACGCTTCCTGCTCGCGGAACCAGGCTAGCGCCCTTTCACCAGTGATCGCCTCGATACGGCGCACGCCGCTGGCGATGCCCACCTCGCTGACGATATGGAAGCAGCCGATATCGCCGCTGCGGGCCACATGAGTGCCGCCGCAAAGCTCGATGGAGAAGTCGTCGGCACCGATGGTCAGCACGCGTACGCTGTCGGCGTACTTGGCCTCGAACAGCGCCGCGGCGCCCTTGGCCTTGGCCTCGTCGAGGCTCATGTGCTGGATCCGAGTCGGGGCGTTCGCCAGGATCTGCTCGTTGACCAGGCGCTCCACCTCGGAGAGCTGCTCCGGGGTCATCGGCTCGAAGTGGCTGAAGTCGAAGCGCAGCCGCTCGGGCGTCACCAGCGAGCCCTTCTGTGCCACATGATCGCCGAGCACCAGGCGCAGCGCCTTGTGCATCAGGTGGGTCGCGGAGTGGTTGCGCACCGTGGCCGCACGCAGGTCGCCGTTGACCTCGGGTCGCACCCTATCGCCCATGGACAGCTCACCTCCCAGCAGCACGCCGTGATGGAGATGGTGCCCCCCCTGCTTCTGGGTATCCTCTACCAGAAAGCGACTACCGTCCTCGAGGTGCAGATAGCCGGTATCGCCTACCTGACCGCCCGACTCGCCGTAGAAGGGGGTCCGATCGAGCACCACCACAGCCTTGTGCTCGGGCGTGAGACGCTCCAGGGCATTACCCTCCCGATCGGCCAGGGCGGTGACGGTGGCGTGGTCCTCCAGCAGGTCATGGCCGGTGAAGGCGGTTTCGCCTTCCAGCTCCAGGACGGCCCCATAGTCGGCGCCGAACTGGCTGGCAGCGCGGGCACGCTCGCGCTGGGCTTCCAGCTGGCGCTCGAAGCCGACCTCATCGGGGGTGACGCCGCGCTCGCGGCAGACGTCGGCGGTCAGGTCAAAGGGAAAGCCGTAGGTATCATAGAGCTTGAACACCGTCTCCCCGGGCAACACCTCGCCATCGAGGTTGCCCAGGGCCTCCTCGAGCAGGCCCATGCCGTGCTCCAGGGTGCGAGCGAACTGCTGCTCCTCCTTGAGAAGGACCCGCTCGATCTGGTGACGCGCCTCACGCAGTTCCGGATAGGCGTCACCCATCTCCACGTCCAGCGCTCCTACCAGCTTGTGGAAGAAGTCGCCCTTGGTGCCCAGCTTGTGCCCGTGGCGAATGGCGCGACGAATGATGCGACGCAGCACATAGCCACGCCCCTCGTTGGAGGGCATCACGCCGTCGGCGATCAGGAAGGCGCAGGAGCGGATGTGGTCGGCAATCACCCGCAGCGAGGGATTACGGGTGTCGGCGTGGCCGGTGTGACGCGCCGCCGAGGCCAGCAGGTTCTGGAACAGGTCGATCTCGTAGTTGGAGTGCACGCTCTGCATCACCGCGGCGATGCGCTCCAGGCCCATGCCGGTATCGATCGAGGGCTTGGGCAGTGGGTGGAGGGTCCCGGCCGCGTCACGATCGAACTGCATGAACACCAGGTTCCAGATCTCGATGTAGCGGTCGCCATCCTCTTCCGGACTCCCGGGAGGACCACCCCACACCTCGGGGCCGTGATCAAAGAAGATCTCGGAACTCGGCCCGCACGGACCGGTGTCGCCCATCTGCCAGAAGTTGTCCTCGTCGAGCTTGGAGAAGCGTTCGGGGTCGATGCCCATCTCCTCCTTCCAGATACGCTCGGCCTCATCGTCACTGACGTGCACGGTGACCCACAGCTTCTCCCTCGGCAGGCCCAGGGTCTCGGTGAGAAATTCCCAGGCGAAGCGGATAGCATCACGCTTGAAGTAGTCGCCGAAACTGAAATTGCCCAGCATCTCGAAGAAGGTGTGGTGGCGAGCGGTATAGCCGACATTGTCCAGGTCATTGTGCTTGCCGCCGGCGCGGACGCAGCGCTGGGACGAGGTAGCCCGCACGTAGGGGCGCGGGTCGCGCCCCAGGAAAACGTCCTTGAACGGCACCATGCCGGCATTGGTGAACAGCAGGGTCGGGTCATTGCCCGGCACCAGGGAGCTTGAGGGCACAACGGTGTGGCCGTGCGCCTCGAAGTAACTCAGGAAGGCCTGTCTGATGTCTGCGCTTTTCATGGGGTATCCGTGGCGATAAGCATGGTGACCCGGTGGGCAAGCAGTAGGTCGGCAGGCGGCGCGTCGACGCCAAATTCGGCTCGCCACTGCGCCACAGGAGTGCCACCCGGGGCATTCGCAAAGGGAGCCATTATAGCGCAGTTGTCAAGGGACTAAAGGGGCGCTGGCTAGTGCAGTCGTTCATAGCGAGGGGCGGGGGGCACAGCGCCTCCTCGGTGGTCCGGCACGCCGGAGCCTGGCGACGGAACAGCCCCGAGCGGGACAACTGTCCATGCTACCCGTTGGTAGGGTCATCGTCCCAGGCATGCGCCAGGGCGTGACGCACCTGGTCGAAGTCGAAGCCGCGGCTGGTCAGGAAGCGCTCGCGGCGGGCGCGCTCACGGGGCGTATCGCCGGGCCCCGTGAAGCGCCTCGCGAGCGACTCGCCGGCCAGGGCGAACCAGTCGCCCTCACCCGCCTGCTCGCTCGCGGCGAAGGCGTGACGGATCGCCTCCCGGCCGAGACCGCGTCGCTCGAGCTCGACCCGGATCTTCAGCGGCCCCTGGCCGCGCAGGATCCGCGAGCGCAGGAAGCTCTCGGCAAAGCGGGCATCGGACTGCAGTCCCTGCTCGGCCAGGGCATCGAGGCAGTCCGTGATGGCCTCGACCTCGTGCCCCTTCGCCGCCAGGCGCTCGGCCAGCTCGTGTCGCGAGTACTCCCGACGAGCCAGCAGGCGGATGGCATCGTCCCGCGGCGACGACTCACCGCTACCGGAAGACTGTCCCAGCATGACTTATGGCTGATCGTCGCCGGGACTGTCCTCGGCAGTCACCGCCTCGTCGGCGGCCTCCTCCTTCTTGGGTTCCACCGAGGCGAGCAGCTGGGCACGGATCTGGCTCTCGATCTCTTCCATCACCGCCGGGTTGTCCTCGAGGAACTGGGCTGCATTGGCCTTGCCCTGGCCGATCTTGTTGCCCTGGTAGCTGTACCAGGCACCCGCCTTGTCGACCAGCTTGCACTGCACCCCCAGATCGACCACCTCACCAGCATGATAGATTCCCTTGCCGTAGAGGATCTGGAATTCCGCCTGGCGAAACGGCGGCGCCACCTTGTTCTTGACCACCTTGACCCGGGTCTCGTTGCCGGTGACCTCGTCACCCTGCTTGACCGAGCCGGTACGGCGGATGTCCAGGCGCACGCTGGAGTAGAATTTGAGCGCATTGCCTCCGGTGGTGGTCTCGGGGCTGCCGAACATCACGCCGATCTTCATGCGGATCTGATTGATGAAGACCACCATGCAGTTGGCATTCTTGATGTTGCCGGCGATCTTGCGCAGGGCCTGGGACATCAGGCGCGCCTGCAGGCCGACGTGAGAGTCACCCATTTCGCCTTCGATCTCGGCCCGCGGGGTCAGCGCCGCCACCGAGTCGATGATGATCACGTCGACACCGCCGGAGCGCACCAGCATGTCGCATATCTCGAGGGCCTGCTCGCCGGTATCCGGCTGGGAGACCAGCAGGTCGTCGAGATTGACACCGAGCTTCTCGGCATAGCTCGGGTCAAGGGCATGCTCGGCATCGATGAAGGCGCAGGTCTTGCCCTGCTTCTGGGCCTGGGCGATCACCGAAAGGGTCAGGGTGGTCTTGCCCGAAGACTCCGGGCCGAAGATCTCGACCACCCGACCCAGCGGCAGGCCGCCGATCCCCAGGGCGATGTCCAGGCCCAGCGAACCGGTGGAGACCGAGGGCATCACCACGCGCGGGGCATCGCCCAGGCGCATCACGGTGCCCTTGCCGAACTGACGGTCGATCTGGGAAAGGGCGGCATCCAGCGCCTTGGAACGGTTGTCATCCTGAGCCATCACGGGCCTCCTGAATCTGGGGTCTCTGAAATACTGTATGACTGCACAGTAGTATGGCGAAAAATCGCCTGCGCGGCCAGTGCCGATTCGCTGCTGGAAGGGCTATTGTCGCAGGACGATTACAGATAGCCTGCACGGCTCGGGACTGACCCCGGCGACAAGCCCCGGAACGCCGGACCGTCGAGGAGGCGCTGTAAACCCTTCCCTGGGCGCTACCGACGCCCTGCTTCGCTCTCGCGTCCTGCTACGCTTGCAGGTCCGGTGCTGGCCATCCATGGCCAGCCCGTTCGGAGCAGTGCTCCTCACCCCTGGCGTAGGACCTCCTCTTCGGCTTGTCCCCGGCGCCCCTTGGTGTCTACTGGCGCTCAAGACTGCTCCAGCCGCCGCACCAGGCCGATCAGCGCCTCGCGCACGGCCTGCTCGCGCACCGCCGCCCGGTCGCCGGCGAAATGGTGGCACTCCGCCTCGGCCCGTTCGGCATCGCCCCAGGCCAGCCAGACGGTCCCGACCGGCTTGTCGACACTGCCGCCGCCGGGGCCGGCCACCCCGCTGATCGCCACGCCAAGCCCGGCCCCGCTGTCGCGACAGGCGCCGGCCACCATCGCCTCGACGACGGCGCGGCTCACCGCCCCATGCTGGGCCAGCAGTGCCTCCGGCACGCCCAGCAGCCGGGTCTTGGCGCCGTTGGCATAGGTCACGTAGCCGGTCTCGAACCAGTCCGAACTGCCGGCCACGGCGGTGATGGCGCTGGCCGCCCCACCCCCGGTGCAGGACTCGGCCGCGGTGACCGTGATGCCCTTCTCGCGGCACAGTTCGCCCAGTCGCTCGGCGAGGGCCACGAGGTCGAGGTCGAGGTCGGCCAGGCGGGAGGCGCGGGGGGACATGGCATGGACTCCTGGGCATTCGCAGCGGCCGAGGCGACGTCGGCCGCGCGTGAGCGATGACTTTTCCGTACAATAACGGCTTTGCCAGCGACATGCATGGCGCATTCGACGCCAGCCATCCGTCAACCGCCAGAGCAGGAACCCGATGTCACAGGCCAGCGCCCAGCATACCCCCATGATGAGCCAGTACCTGAAGATCAAGCGCGAGCACCCCGACGTGCTGCTCTTCTATCGCATGGGTGACTTCTACGAGCTGTTCTTCGACGATGCCCGGCGTGCCGCCGCCCTGCTCGACATCACCCTGACCCAGCGCGGCCAGTCCGCGGGCCAGCCGATTCCCATGGCCGGGGTGCCCTACCACAGCGCCGAGGGGTATCTGGCCCGCCTGGTGGCCGCCGGCGAGTCGGTGGCGATCTGCGAGCAGATCGGCGACCCGGCCACCAGCAAGGGGCCAGTGGAGCGCCGCGTGGTGCGCATCGTCACCCCCGGCACCCTCTACGACGAGGCGCTGCTGGACGCCCGCCGCGACAACCTGCTGGTCGCCGTGGCCCCGCTCGGCGAGCGCTGGGGGCTGGCCTGGCTGGAGCTCTCCAGCGGCCGCTTCAACGTGCTGGAGGTCGAGGGCGAGGGCGAGATGCTCGCCGAACTGCAGCGCCTCGACCCCGCCGAGCTGCTCCTGGCCGAAAGCCTGGTCCTGCCGACCGCCCTGGAGGGGCGTCGCGGCCTGCGCCGCCAGAGCGACTGGCTGTTCGACCTCGAGAGCGCGACCCGCACCCTGTGCGACCAGTTCCAGGTCCAGGACCTGCGCGGCTTCGGCTGCGCCCACCTGGAGGCCGCCATCACCGCCGCCGGCGTGCTGATCGACTATGCCCGGGATACCCAGCGCACGGCCCTGCCCCATGTCACTGCCATCGGCGTGGAGAGCCGCGACGATGCCGTGGTGATCGATGCGGCCAGCCGTCGCAACCTGGAGATCGACGTCAACCTCGGCGGCGGCGCCGACAACACCCTGGCCAGCGTGCTCGACACCACCGCCACGGCCATGGGCTCGCGGCTGCTCAAGCGCTGGCTCAACCGCCCGCTGCGCGACCGCGCCCAGGTCGGTGGCCGCCAGGCGGCGGTGGCGTTGCTCCTCGACAACGAGGGTTTCGTGGCACTGCGCGAGTCACTCAAGGCGATCGGCGACGTGGAGCGTATCCTGGCCCGGGTGGCGCTCTACAGCGCGCGACCCCGCGACCTGGCCCGCCTGCGCGACGCCCTGGTCGCCCTGCCCGATCTCCAGGCCGCCCTCGCGTCCTATGGCGAGGGCAGCACGCTGGACGAGCTCCGCCACCATATCCATCCCTTCCCGGCGCTGGCCGACACCCTGACCCGCGCACTGGTGGAGAACCCACCGGTGGTGATCCGCGACGGCGGCGTGATCGCCGAGGGCTTCGACGCCGAGCTCGACGAGCACCGAGGCCTCGCCGAGCATGCCGGCGACTACCTGATCCGCCTGGAGACCCGGGAACGCGAGCGCACCGGCCTGCCCGGCCTCAAGGTGGGCTACAACCGGGTCCATGGCTACTACATCGAGATCCCCCGCGCCCAGGCCCGGGACGCCCCAGTGGACTACGTGCGCCGCCAGACCCTGAAGAACGCCGAGCGCTTCATCATCCCCGAGCTCAAGGAGTTCGAGGACAAGGCGCTCTCGGCGAAGTCCCGCGCCCTGGCCCGGGAGAAGCTGCTCTACGACGGCCTGCTCGACACCTTGAACGCCGAGCTCGCCGCGCTGCAGGGCACCGGGCGGGCACTGGCGGCCCTCGACGTGCTGTGCGCCTTCGCCGAGCGCGCCCGGGCCCTGGACTTCGTGCGCCCGGCACTGCCCGAGTCGCCGGGCATCGACATCCGCGGTGGCCGCCATCCGGTGGTCGAACGGGTCAGCGAGGCCCCCTTCGTGCCCAACGACCTGGTGCTGGACGACAGGCGCCGCATGCTGGTGATCACCGGCCCCAACATGGGCGGCAAGTCCACCTACATGCGCCAGGCCGCGCTGATCACCCTGCTCGCCCACACCGGCAGCTTCGTCCCGGCGGATGCGGCCGCCATCGGGCCGGTGGACCGCATCTTCACCCGCATCGGCTCCTCGGACGACCTGGCCGGTGGACGCTCCACCTTCATGGTGGAGATGACCGAGACCGCCAGCATCCTGCACAACGCCACCGACCATAGCCTGGTGCTGATGGACGAGATCGGCCGCGGCACCAGCACCTTCGATGGCCTCTCGCTGGCCTGGGCCAGCGCCGAGCACCTGACCGGCACCCGCGCCTTCACGCTGTTCGCCACCCACTACTTCGAGATGACGGCATTGGCCGAGCAAGCCGAAGGAGTCGCCAACGTGCACCTGACGGCCGCGGAGCACCGCGACGGGATCGTCTTCATGCACCGGGTGGAGGACGGCCCGGCCAGCCAGAGCTACGGCCTGCAGGTGGCCCAGCTCGCGGGCGTCCCCCAGGGCGTTATCGCCCGCGCCCGGGAGAAGCTCGCCACCCTGGAGCAGCAGGAGATCGACCAGGGCAGCCGACTGCCGACCGCCAGGACGAGCGAAGGAGAGCGGCCGGCGGCGCCACGCCAGGCCGACCTCTTCGCCAGCACGCCCCACCCGCTTGTCGAGCAGCTGGGGCGCCTGGATCCCGACGCGCTGTCGCCCCGCCAGGCCCTGGAGCTGCTCTACCGCTGGAAGGAGGCCCTGTGAATGGCCGACAATGGCGCCGAGTCTGGCTTGCGGGGCCACCCTCGCCGCGACTAGAATGGCTCGATTAAATCCTGTAAATTATAAGAATTTTTCTTCTTATGACTAATTCAGCATCATCGACTACCGGCCGCGCCCAGCCACGGCCAGAGAATGGGAGACTGGCATGACATTCGTCGTCACCGAGAACTGCATCAAGTGCAAGTACACCGACTGTGTCGAGGTCTGCCCGGTGGACTGCTTCTACGAGGGCCCCAACTTTCTGGTGATCCACCCCGACGAGTGCATCGACTGCGCCTTGTGCGAGCCGGAGTGCCCCGCCGAGGCGATCTTCTCGGAGGATGAGCTGCCGGATGGCCAGGAGGCGTTCATCGAGATCAACGCCGAACTGGCGGAGGTGTGGCCCAATATCAGTGAGCAGAAGGCCCCCCCGGAGGATGCCGAGGAGTGGGACGGCAAGCCGGGCAAGCTGGAACTGCTCGAGCGTTGAACCGCTGACACGGCCGGACACGACGACGCCGGATGTCGCATGACATCCGGCGTCGTCGTCTCTGCCCTGAGCGAAGTAAGGAGAACACTCGGCAAAAAAGGCGGCCCACAGGCCGCCCGCTCCCAGCCGATCCTTGAGCGGCTCCCTCCGCCCGACTCCCGTGATGCCTTCCCTGCCCGGAAGAGGCTTCCTGCCGCACCGAGCGCATCACTTCACGCATCCCGTTGCATCCTGCCGGAAGAGCATCCCGCTCTCCCACATCCCAACTGCAGTGTGGCATAGCCGCATTGCAGCACAACCCCGCCCATGACACGCCGGAAACGGTCACGTAGGCCCGCTCACGTACCGAAGCGCAATAAAAAGTCCTTTTAAATCAAAAAAATAAAAAGACCCCACCCCGTAAAGGGTCGGGCCTATCCGACGCAAGGATAGCGAATCTCTTCGCCACTCTGTAGGCGATCTCTTACATGAGATCACGCAAAAGGCAACACTGTTCGCTTACTGCCCCTTGATCGCGGCGCGCCCCGGGTAATCCACCTGGCCGTCCAGCTCCTGCTCAATGACCAGCAAGCGGTTGTACTTGGCGACACGATCCGAGCGGCTCAGCGAGCCGGTCTTGATCTGGCCGGCGCTGGTGCCCACGGCGAGGTCGGCGATGGTGGTGTCCTCGGTCTCGCCGCTGCGATGGGAGATCACCGCGGTGAAACCGGCCTCCTGGGCCATCCGGATCGCGTCCAGGGTCTCGGAGAGCGAGCCGATCTGGTTGAACTTGATCAGGATGGAGTTGCCGATCTTCTCGTCGATGCCGCGCTTCAGTATCCGGGTATTGGTGACGAAGAGGTCATCACCCACCAGTTGGACCTTATCACCCAGCCGGTCGGTCAGCGCCTTCCAGCCGTCCCAATCGGACTCGTCCATGCCGTCTTCAATGGAGACGATCGGGAACTGCTCGCACAGCTCGGCCAGGTACTCGACGAAGCCCGCAGCATCGAAAGTTTTGCCTTCGCCGGAGAGGTCGTACCGGCCGTCCCGGTAGAACTCGGAGGAGGCGCAATCCAGCGCCAGCGTCACATCGTCACCCAGTGTATAGCCGGCATCTGCCACGGCCTGCTGGATCACCGCCAGGGCCTCGGCATTCGAGTCGAGGTTAGGCGCGAAACCGCCCTCGTCGCCCACCGAGGTGGCCAGGCCGCGGGCGTTGAGCACCTTCTTCAGGGCATGGAAGATCTCGGCGCCCATGCGCAGGCCCTCGCGGAAGGTCGGCGCTCCCACCGGCTGGATCATGAACTCCTGGATGTCGACGTTGTTGTCGGCATGCTCGCCGCCATTGAGGATGTTCATCATCGGCACCGGCATCAGGTACTTTCCGGGCTGACCGTAGAGCTCGGCGATATGGGCGTAGAGCGGCATGCCCTTGGCATTGGCCGCGGCCTTGGCTGCCGCCAGTGACACCGCCAGGATGGCATTGGCGCCAAGCGACGCCTTGTTGTCCGTGCCATCCAGCACCAGCATGGCGTCATCCAACCCGCGCTGGTCACGGGCATCCATGCCCACCAGACGCTCTCGGATGGTCGTGTTGACGGCCTCCACGGCCTTCAGCACGCCCTTGCCCAAGTAGCGGCTCTTGTCGCCGTCGCGCAGTTCCAGGGCCTCGCGGGAGCCAGTGGAGGCCCCGCTGGGGGCGCAGGCCACGCCCACGGCACCGCTTTCCAAGCGCACCTCGGCCTGCACGGTGGGGTTGCCGCGTGAATCGAGCACTTCGAGGGCATGGAGTTCGACGATCTTGGTCATCTTGTGGGTCCTTGTCGTGTCAGCGTGGGGAAATCAGGAAATCTCGAGCGGGGCAAAGCCCTTCACCAGCTCATCGACGGCCTTCATCTGGGCCAGGAAAGGCTCGAGGCGATCCAGCGGCAAGGCACAGGGGCCGTCGCACTTGGCATTGTCGGGATCGGGATGGGCCTCCAGGAAGAGGCCAGCCAGGCCGACCGCCACCCCGGCACGGGCCAGCTCGACCACCTGCTGCCGCCGCCCGCCGGCGCGATCGGCCCGGCCGCCCGGGCGCTGCAGGGCATGCGTGACATCGAAGAAGACAGGATATCCAGTCTGCTTCATGTCACCGAAGCCGAGCATGTCGACGACCAGATTGTTATAGCCGAAGCTGGACCCCCGCTCGCAAAGCAACAGCCTGTCGTTGCCCGCCTCTTCGCACTTGCGAATGATGTGGCACACCTCGTGGGGCGCCAGGAACTGCGGCTTCTTGATGTTGATGACCGCCCCGGTCTCGGCCATGGCCACCACCAGATCGGTCTGGCGTGCCAGGAAGGCGGGCAGCTGGATGATGTCGGCGACCTTGGCCGCGGGCTCGGCCTGCCAGGGCTCGTGGACATCGGTGATGATCGGTACCCCGAAGCGCGCCTTCACCTCGGCAAGAATCTCCAGTCCCTTCTCCAGGCCCGGGCCGCGAAAGGAGTGGATGGAGCTGCGGTTGGCCTTGTCGAAGCTCGCCTTGAAGACGTAGGGCATGCCCAGCCGCCCTGACACCGCCGCATAGGTCTCGGCGACCTCAAGGGCCAGCTCGCGGGACTCCAGCACGTTCATGCCGCCCAGCAGCATCAGCGGCAACGAATTGCCGGCCTTCAGGCCGGCAAATTCGATATGGCGTTCGAGGGCGGACTCGGTCATGACGGACATGGCCTTACTCCTGATGGGAAGACTGGGCGCGGATGCGCGCCGCCTTGTGTTCCAGCGCCGCATTGACGAAGCCGGTAAACAGCGGATGGCCGTCACGCGGCGTGGAGGTGAACTCCGGGTGGAACTGGCAAGCCACGTACCAAGGGTGATCCGGCAGTTCGACCATCTCCACCAGGGAGCTGTCGACGCTCTTGCCGGAGACCACCAGGCCGGCCTGCTCGAGGTCGTCGATGAACTGATTGTTCACCTCGAAGCGGTGACGGTGGCGCTCGACGATCTCGTCGCTGCCATAGGCCTCACGCGCCCGGCTGCCGGGCTTGAGTTGGCAGATCTGGCCGCCCAGGCGCATGGTGCCGCCGAGGTCGGAGGCTGCATCGCGCAGCTCGACCTTGCCCTCGGGGCTGAGCCACTCCGTGATCAGGCCGACCACCGGGTGCTGAGTATCATGGGTGAACTCGGTGGAGTTGGCGTCTGCCCAGCCAGCCCTGTTCCGGGCGAACTCGATCACCGCCACCTGCATGCCGAGGCAGATGCCGAGGTAGGGGATGCCATTCTCGCGGGCAAAGCGGGCCGTGGCGACCTTGCCTTCCACGCCGCGCTCGCCGAAGCCGCCGGGCACCAGGATGGCATCCTTGCCGGCCAGGCGCTCGGCGCCGTGGCGCTCGATGTCCTCGGAGTCGATGTAGTCGACGTTGACCTTCACCCTTGTCTGGATGCCGGCATGAATCAGCGCCTCGTTGAGCGACTTGTAGGCGTCGAGCAGCTCCATGTACTTGCCGACCATGGCAATATTGATCGACTTGAGCGGATTGAGCTTGGCATCGAGCACGTGCACCCATTCACCGAGGTCGGCCTCGTCGGCCTCGAGGCGCAGCTTGTGGCAGACGATCTCGTCGAGGCCCTGCTCGTGAAGCATCAGCGGGATGCGATAGATGGTGTCGGCGTCCTGCAGCGGGATGACGGCCCGCTCTTCCACGTTGGTGAACAGCGCGATCTTGCGCCGCTCGCCCTCCTCGAGCTCCACCTCGCTGCGACATATCAGGATATCGGGCTGGATGCCGATAGAGCGAAGCTCCTTGACGCTGTG
The DNA here is from genome assembly GCF_031581305.1 of Halomonas sp. GTDB lineage: Bacteria > Pseudomonadota > Gammaproteobacteria > Pseudomonadales > Halomonadaceae > Halomonas. The sequence continues at coordinate 2,111 of NZ_JAVLBC010000048.1, read as the reverse complement.
CTGGGTCGGCTTGGTCTTGGTCTCGCCGGCGGTCTTGATATAGGGCACCAGCGTCAGGTGCATGAAGATTGCCCGACTCGCCCCCAGTTCACTGCGGATCTGGCGGATCGACTCCAGGAAGGGCAGCGACTCGATGTCACCCACGGTGCCGCCGATCTCCACCAGTGCCACGTCGAACCCCTCGCCGCCGGCATAGACGCGGCGCTTGATCTCGTCGGTGATGTGCGGGATCACCTGCACAGTGCCACCCAGGTAGTCGCCGCGGCGCTCCTTGCGCAACACATGCTCGTAGACACGACCAGTCGTGAAGTTGTTGGCCTGGGTCATCTTGGTGCGGATGAAGCGCTCGTAGTGGCCCAGGTCGAGGTCGGTCTCGGCGCCATCCTCGGTGACGAACACTTCGCCGTGCTGGAAGGGGCTCATCGTGCCCGGATCCACGTTGATGTAGGGATCGAGCTTGAGCATGGTGACCTTGAGGCCGCGCGCCTCGAGAATCGCCGCCAGCGAGGCCGACGCGATGCCCTTGCCGAGTGAGGACACAACGCCGCCGGTCACGAAGATATATCGTGTCATGGAGAACCTGTCGAAACGTGATCGGTAGGCACGGCAGGAAGCCGCGCCAGGATGGGACGACAGACTAGCAGAATACGACCAAAGGCTCAATTTCAGCGCC
>NZ_JAVLBC010000048.1:0-1338 GCF_031581305.1 Halomonas sp. | reverse complement strand
GACCAGAATGATATTGATGAATCGCTCGTCGCTCGAAGCCCGTGGCCCGCAGCGGGCGTCGTCAGACGCCCAAGTAGTCGAGGATGCCCTCGCCGGCCTGGCGGCCCTCGTAGATGGCGGTGACCACCAGGTCGGAGCCGCGCACCATGTCGCCGCCGGCGAAGATCTTCTCGTTGGTGGTCTGGAAGGCATGGGCGCCCCCCTCCTCAGGCGCCATGACCCGGCCGCGTTCGTCGAGCTCGATACCCACGGTCTCGAACCAGGGGGCCGGGCTCGGCTGGAAGCCGAAGGCCACCACCACCGCGTCGGCGGGAATGATCTCCTCGGAACCGGGCACCACTTCCGGGCGCTGCCGGCCGTTCTCGTCGGGCTCACCCAGGCGAGTGCGCACCACCTTGACGCCCTCGACCTTGCCTTCGCCGACCACAGCCACCGGCTGGCGGTTGAAGAGGAACTCCACCCCCTCCTCACGGGCGTTGGCCACCTCGCGCTTGGAGCCGGGCATGTTCTCCTCGTCACGGCGATAGGCGCAGGTCACGCTGGTGGCGCCCTGGCGGATCGCCGTGCGGTTGCAGTCCATGGCGGTATCGCCGCCGCCCAGCACCACCACGCGCTGGCCCTTCAGCGAGGTGAACTCCTTGGGGTCCTTCTCGAAACCCAGGCAGTGGTTGACGTTGGCAATCAGGTAGTCGAGGGCCTTGTGCACCCCGGGCAGGTCCTCGCCGGGAAAGCCCCCCTCCATGTACTTGTAGGTGCCCATGCCCAGGAAGACGGCATCGTACTCCTCGAGCAGGCGATCGAATTCGACGTCCTTGCCCACCTCGACACCGAGGCGGAACTCCATGCCCATCTCCTCGAACACCGCCCGACGACGTTCCATCACCGTCTTGTCAAGCTTGAACTCGGGGATGCCGAAGGTCAGCAGCCCGCCGATCTCCGGATACTTGTCGAACACCACCGGCTTGACGCCGTTGCGCACCAGGATGTCGGCACAACCCAGCCCCGCGGGACCGGCACCGATCACCGCCACCTTGCGACCGGTCTGGGTGACGCGGGAGAGGTCCGGACGCCAGCCCATGGCGAAGGCAGTGTCGGTGATGTACTTCTCCACCGACCCGATGGTCACCGCACCGAAGCCGTCGTTGAGGGTACAGTCGCCCTCGCAGAGCCGGTCCTGGGGGCAGACCCGCCCGCACACCTCGGGCAAGGAGTTGGTCTTGTGGCACAGCTCCACCGCCTCGAGGATATTGCCCTCGCTGACCAGCTGCAGCCAGTTGGGGATGTAGTTGTGCACCGGGCACTTCCACTCGCAGTACGGATTGCCGCAATGCAGGCAGC
>NZ_JAVLBC010000280.1:0-3185 GCF_031581305.1 Halomonas sp. | reverse complement strand
AGCGCAACATCATGACCCTGGACTGGCATACCGTGATGGCCTTCTCGCCCTCTCTGGTCGGCTGCGTCATCTCTTCCGGCAATCACAGCTTCGACCTCATTCGCCGCAGCGGTACGTGCGTCATCAACCTGCCGACGACGGCCTTGACCGATGAGGTGATCGGGATCGGCAACAGCAGCGGCGCCGAGATCGAAAAATTCGACCATTTCGGCCTGACCGCGTCGCCGGCGACGGCCGTGGAGGCGCCGCTGATCGAGGAGTGTCATGCCCACTTCGAGTGCCGTCTCGTCGATGACGGCCTGGTCGACCGCCATGACTTCTTCATCTGGGAGGTGGTGGCGGCCCAGACTCGGGCGACGCCCACCTATCCCGAGACGCTGCACTACACGGGCGACGGCGTCTTCATGGTCGCCGGCGAGATCATCGACCGACGCAGCCAGTTCCTGCCGCAGATGTTGTGACATGACGGTAATGCCGCCACCTGATGGTCGTTGTTTGGGATCGACAACACCTGGCGAGCCGTCGATCCCAGAGGCTCAAGTGTTGGCGATCACTCTGATGGCTGCTGTTGCTGAATCTGCTGTTCCTGCATCTGCCGTTGCATCTGTTGCATCTGCTGCTGCCGGGCCTGCATCTGGCGCTCGAGCTCGTCACGCTGGTCCTGGGTCAGGGTGGCCTCGATACGCGCTTGCATCAGAACGCTCTCGGCCATCATGTCACCGGTCAGTTGACCGAGGCGTCCTGCATCCTGTCGGATGGTGGCCTCATCGAAGTCGGCACCGATGCTTTCCTGCAATTGAGCCTGGACCCCTCGGGCTTCTTCCTGCAGTTCCTTGATCCGATTCTGGGAGTCGTTGAGCAGGGTTTCGAGTTCCTGCTCCTGACCCTCATCGAGATCGACAAGCTCATCTAGCTGGCTGACCTGGTCCGCCGCAGTTGGCGTCTGACCCTGGCCCTGGGGCATCTGCTGCTGTGCAAAAGCCGGCGCGGCAACGGCCAGCGTCAGGATGGAAACTGCGAGAGGCTTCATTGCTGTCATGAGAACTCCTGAGCATTCATTGTGAATCATTACCCGATTGTCTCCGGTCATGGCAACGGCACTCCGAAGCCGGGTAATCGGTTCTGTACGGCTGCCCCATGCCACGTGCCGAATGTCACGCAGATGAGACGAGGCGTGGACTGCTGGCTGCCGCATGAGTTCACTCTACCATGGGGGCTTCATCATGATGTTCCTCCGCCTTCAGGTATTGGACATGGTGGTTCGCTCACCCATCAACCCTGGAGCGGCGTGATCTGATGATCTGTCACGTTGCTGGCCTCAGCAGCCAGGAACCCTCTCGGATCACAAGCGGAGAGACGGGATTGGGGACGGGCGTCGATTGGGCTATGCTGGGCCTCATGCCGAGGGTGTGGCATTCCACCCATCATCAGGGAGAGTTTCTCCATGTCGTTCCGTCCCCTTCTTGCCGGTCTGTTGCTGGCGCTGCCGCTGGCGGCTGTCGCCGAATCCCCCAACATCGAGCCGGGCCAGTGGGAGTTCACCAGCACCACCTCGGTGCTGGGTGACATGCCGATTCCCGACCAGACCGAGACCCATCAGGAGTGCATCGCCCAGGGCGATATCGATGACGAGGAGTTCAGCTTCATCGAGGAGGAAGAGGGCTGCGAGCTGCTCGAGCACACGGTCACGGTCGATGGCCTGGATTACCGCATGGTCTGCCGTGCCGAGGGCGGTGAGGCCAATATTGTTGGCCGCATGGACTTCCTCGGTGAGCGCGTCGAGGGCAACGTCGACATCCTGGTCGATTCGGAAGCGGGTGAGATCAACATGAGCACCAGTATGGAGGGACGCCGCATCGGTGACTGCTGAATTTTTGTCCCGGCACCAACGACGAAGGCCACCCCGCGGGGTGGCCTTCGTCGTTGGTATGGCCGCCCGGTCAGTAGCCGGCGGGCGTGTCGCCCATCTCCCGCGCCAGGCGGCGGGCCACGTCGCCCGGCGAACCGGTCCGTCGCGCGAGCAGGTCGTAGGCGACCGGGACCACGAAGAGGGTGAAGAGGGTGGCCGCGGCCAGGCCGCAGAGGATCACGGTGCCGATCACCAGCCGCGTCTCGGCGCCGGCGCCGCTGGAGACGATCAGCGGTACCGCACCGGCCATGGTGGTCACCGCGGTCATCACGATGGGGCGCAGGCGCGTCACCGCGGCGTCCACCAGCGCCTCGTGGAAGGCCACGCCCTGGTCGCGCAGCTGGTTGGCGAACTCCACGATCAGGATGCCGTTCTTGGCCGCGAGCCCCACCAGCATCACCAGCCCCACCTGGCTGTAGATGTTCAGCGACTGCCCGGTGAGGTAGAGCCCCAGCAGGGCACCACAGATCGCCAGGGGCACGGTGAGCATGATCACGAAGGGGTGCACGAAGCTCTCGAACTGCCCGGCCAGCACCAGGAAGACCACCAGGATACCCAGCCCCAGCAGGAAGCCGGTGGCGCCGCTGGCCTCCTGGTAGTCCCGGGAGGCGCCCTTGAGGTCGGTCTGGGCCTCGGCTGGCAGGATCTCGTCCACCGTGGCCTCCAGGTACGCCAGGGCCTCGCCGAGCGGGTAGCCGCCTTCCAGGTCGGCCTGCAGTGTGATGGCGCGGACGCGGTTGAAGCGGTTGAGGGTGCTGGGCCCGGCGAAGTCCTCGAGGGTCACCAGGTTGCTCAGGGGGATGAGCTCACCGCTGCGCTGCGAACGGACCCGGATGCTCTCCAGGGCGGAGGGGCTGGGTCGGGCACCGGGTTCCCCCTCGAGGATCACGTCGTACTCCTCGCCGTCGTCCACGTAGCGGGTCACGCTGCGCCCGCCCAGCAGCGTCTCCAGGGTCCGGCCGATCTCCGTGACGGTGACCCCCAGGGCGGCGGCACGGGTGTAGTCGATGTCCACACGCAGCTGGGGCTGGTTCTCCTCGTAGTCGCTGTCCAGGCCGGTCAGGCGCGGATTATCGTCGCGGATGTGGGCCAGCAGGGTATCGCGCCACTCGGCCAGCCGCTCATAGGTGCCGCCCCCCAGCACGAACTGCACGGGCTTCTCGACGCTGGACCCGAAGCCCTGGCGCATCACCGGGAAGGCGCGCACGCCGGGCAGGTCGCCGACCGCCTGGCGGACCTCGTCCATGATCGCCCAGGCCGAGCGCCGACTGCCCCA
>NZ_JAVLBC010000047.1:0-16755 GCF_031581305.1 Halomonas sp. | reverse complement strand
GCCGCACCCAGGCCCGTGACCTGGCGGTTTCGATCCTGGTGGATGTCTCGCTCTCCACCGAGGCGTGGCTGGAGGATCGCCGGGTGCTGGACGTGGCCAAGGAGGCACTGCTGGTGCTGGGCCACGGCCTGGCTGGCTGCGGCGATGACTATGCTATCCACAGCTTCACGTCCCGGCGTCGCCACAAGGTATGGGTCAATACCCTCAAGGCGTTCGATGAACCCATGGGTGATCGGGTCTCGCGGCGCATCGCCGCACTCAAGCCGGGCTCCTACACCCGCATGGGGCCGGCCATTCGTCACCTGACACGGCAGCTGGCCGAGTGCCCCAATCGCCATCGTCTTCTGCTGATGCTCACCGACGGCAAGCCCAACGACAACGACTACTACGAAGGGCGCTACGGCATCGAGGACACCCGCAAGGCGGTGTTCGAGGCGCGGCGCCAGGAGGTGCGGGTGTTCGGGGTGACCATCGACCGCGAGGCGGGGCAGTATATTCCCCACCTGTTCGGCCGCGGTGGCTATGCCATCGTGCAGCGTCCCGAACACCTCTCACTGGCGCTGCCCGGCATCTATCGCCAGATCATTGCCAACTGAGCCATCGTTCGTCGAGGAGGTATCCCGCCATGTCATCCCGTTCACGACTCCTGCTGGCCCTGATGGCCTGGTGCCTGGCCGCCGTGGCGGTGGTACTGCCACTGGTGTGGCTGATCAACAACCGCGACTGGGGCGTGGCGCTGATGCTGCTGGTGCCCTTCGTGGTCTACGGGCTGCTGTGCCTGGGGCGTGCCCTGGAGGGCTGGGCACGGGCGACAGCGCCGCCCTCGGGGCGGTGAGGCGGCAAACTTGCCGGCATACTCCACGCCGAACAGCACCCCCAGCGCCATGGCGGCGCCCAGCCACTGGCGGGCTCGGCGGATCCGTTCGTCGCTCACGGCCTCCCGGCCAGGGCCACGCAAAGCCCGCTGGTCAGCAGCAGCACCAGGGTATTGAGCCCGCCCATCAGCGGGTCGAGCTCTTGGTGGGAGGCGTCGAAGAGGGCCGTCGCCGCCACCCGTTCCGCGGCATAGAGCGCGAAGAAGGCGCTGAAGGCCAGCATTTCGCTGAGGATCAGCACCCACATCAGCGGGTTGCCGGGCAGCGTCGAGAGTGGCCCCCAGCCGGGGTTGGGCAGCTCGCGTGGCAAGGCGCGCTCGCTCATGCGTCCGCCAGGGTGACCCGGGCGCCGCCGAAGGCCAGGCTGAGTGGGTTGGCGACCGGCTGGTTGGCGGTCAGGCGGCTGATGCCCACGCCGCAGCGCGCCACCATCCAGATCAGGCAGGCGGTGAAGTAGATGTAGCCCAGCGCCCAGGGCGCCACGGCAGGGGCACCCACCAGCCCCAGCAGCTGCCAGGTGGCGACGAAGAGACCACCCCCCAGCATGCCCAGCCAGAAGGTGCGGATCTGGAACTGCAGGTGGCTCTGCACCCAGGGCTCGGCGCGACGGCGCTTGAGGTGGGCGACCAGCACGCCGATGGGCGCGGTGACCACGGCGAGCACGCTGCCCAGGAAGAGCATGTAGACGACGATGGCCGCGCCGCGGCCGCGGGCGGCCTTCTCGGGGTTGACGGAACCTTCGTGGGTCAGGGTGTGGGACATGGTGACACCTCATATCCGGCAGCCGGCCGGGCCCACAGCGGGGTTCCGGCAAATTGATGTATTTAAAATACTACTATAGCGCGAGGCGCGTCGGTTTTTCCTGGCCTGGATCAAGACACCCGGCCGAAAACGGGAATGCCACCCGCAGGTGGCATTCTCGTCCTCCGGTCCACGGTGTCACTCCTCGGTCTGCCGTGACCGCCGGCTCTCGGCATACTGCTCGGCAGGCCCCTGGATCTCCGGCAGGTAGCGATAGCGCTCCTCGCCGAGTTCAGGAACCCTCTGGCGCTCCATCCGGCGGATGGCACCGTGCATCCAGACCAGGGATACCGCTACCAGCACGAACAGCACCATGTAGGAACTGGTCCAGATGCCGGTGATGTCAAGTACAGCACCGAACATGATGGGCAGGAAGAAGCCGCCCAGGCCACCGATCATGCCGACCAGGCCGCCCACCGAGCCGACGTTCTCCGGATAGTAGACCGGAATATGCTTGTAGACGGCGGCCTTACCCAGCGACATGAAGAAGCCCAGCAGCACGGTGAGGACTACCACGGCCCATAGCGGCAGGATCATGGTGAACGCGATCTCGCCCTCCTTGCCCTGGATGACATAGCTGGTCTCGGGATAGGAAAGGAAGAACAGGCACACCAGCGAGGCGATGAAGGTCAGGTACATGATCGACCGGGCGCCATAGCGGTCCGACATCCACCCGCCCAGAGCGCGAAATACGCTGGCCGGCAGGGTGTAGAGCGCCGCCAGGGTGCCGGCCACGGCGATACTGACATCGTAGGCCCCGACGTAGTAGCGCGGCAGGTAGGAGGCCAGGGCGACGAAGGCGCCGAACACGAAGAAGTAGTAGAGGGCGAAGCGCCACACCTGCAGGTGCTTGAGCGGCTCCAGCTGGTCCCGGACGGAGGTGCCCTTGCCGCCCTGACCGCGCCGGGAGCGGGTCAGCGGATCCTCCTTGGAGAACACCCAGAAGCCCACGGCGACCACCGTCAGCACGATGGCGTAGACCACTGCGGTCTGTTCCCAGCCCAGTGCCACCAGCAGGAAGGGGGCGGCGAAGTTGGTCACCGCGGCCCCGGCGTTGCCGGCGCCGAAGATGCCGAGCGCCGTGCCCTGCTTCTCCTTCTCGAACCAGTAGGAGGTGTAGGCGATCCCCACGATGAAGGACCCCCCGGCCAGGCCCACCCCGAGTGCCGCGACCAGGAACATGGTGTAGGTTTGAACATAGGAGAGCATGAAGACGCAGAGTGCGGTGATCAGCATCAGGATGCTGAAGACGCGGCGACCGCCGAACTGCTCGGTCCAGATGCCCAGAAAGATGCGGCTGATGGAGCCGGTCAGTATCGGTGTGGCAACCAGGATGCCGAACTGGGTCTCGTTGAGCCCCAGGTCCTGCTTGATCTGGATCCCGATAATGGAAAAGATCGTCCACACAGCGAAGCAGGTGGTAAAGGCCAGGGTGCTGAGTCCCAGGGCCCGGTACTGCTGGGGTGGGGTCACCCCCTCGAGATGTTTCATGGTATTCCCCTCAGGCGAAGCATGAATGGTGCTGTCCAGTGTGGCGGTAGCCTGTCGATCGCCCTTGACCTGCATCAAGCGTCTGCCGCCAGTACCACGATATTTTTGGCTCTTATCCCCTAGTAGGTAGCGCCTGTAGTGACAGCCTGCTGCCGGGTCCTTCTTCGGACCCGGCTTTGTCCATTAGGGATTCTTCACGTAGGCGTTCTTGCGCAGATAGAACCACCAGTTGACAATCAAGCAGAGTGCGTAGAAGACCGCGAAGCCGTACATCGCCATCTCCGGCGTGCCGGCCTGGATCTGCTCGCCCATCACCCGCGGGGCGATGAAGGCGCCGTAGGCAGCCACTGCCGAGGTCCAGCCCAGCACCGGTCCCTTGCTCTGCTGATCGAAGATCACGCCGATGCTGCGGAAGGTAGAGCCATTGCCGATGCCGCTGGCAGCGAACAGCACGATGAACAGGATCAGAAAGATCGGGAAGTAGCTGTTGGGATCGGTGGCGTTGTACGCCAGCATCATCACGTAGCCCACGGCGGCGGACGCCAGCACCATCACCACGGAGATTGCCTGGGTGACCACGGCACCCCCGACCTTGTCGGAGATCCAGCCGCCCACCGGGCGGATCAGGGCGCCGACGAAGGGGCCGATCCAGGCCCAGGTCAGGGCGCTGGGAGCGTCCGGATTGACCACCCGCGTCACGCTACCGTCGGCGGCCACTTCCATCATGTTGCCGAAGATGACGTTGATGGAGAGCGGCAGCGCGGCGGAGAAGCCGATGAAGGAGCCGAAGGTGGCGATGTAGAGTACCGTCATCGCCCAGGTGTGCTTGTCGTTGAAGATCGCGAACTGCTTCTGGATGTTGGGCTGGATGTCGCCCGGAATCAGGCGCAGCGCGAAGACCGTGATCAGAATGGTCAGCGGCAGGGCGATCCACATGTTGAGCCAGACCAGCGCCAGCATGCCGATCACCGAGGTCACGAGCCCCACGCCATAGAGCCCCAGGATCTTGCCGAAGGCCTGGGCCGGCGTGCCCGGATTCGGGGTGATGGTGCGCAGGTTGTTCATGCCGAACCAGCCGGCGAAGGCCAGCGGGATCAGAAAGACCAGCCAGATGAAGGCAGCATTCTGGATCCAGGTGTCGGTGCCGGCCTCGATGCGCCCGATCAGGGTGCCGCTTGCACTTTCCAGTGCCATGGGTGCACCGGCCAGGCCGCCGAAGATGCCCACGGTCATCACCAGCGGAATCAGGATCTGCATGGTGGTGACGCCGAAGTTGCCGAGGCCCGCGTTCATGCCCAGGGCATAGCCCTGCTGCTTTTTCGGAAAGAACGTGGAGATGTTGCTCATGGAAGCCGCGAAGTTGCCGCCGCCGATGCCCGAGAGCAGCGCCAGCACCTGGAACATCCAGAAGGGCGTGTCCGGGTTCATCAGCGCGATGCCGGTGCCCAGGGCGGGAATCATCAGCAGGGCGGTGGTCAGGAAGATGGTGTTGCGCCCGCCGGCGATGCGAATCATGAAGGAGGCGGGAATGCGCAGGGTGGCGCCGGCAAGCCCGGCAAGGGCGGTCAGCGTGAACAGCTGATCGACGCTGTAGGGATAGCCCAGATTCTGCATCTGGGTGGTGATCATCCCCCACATCAGCCACACGGCGAAGCCCATCAGCAGGCTGGGAATGGAGATCCAGAGGTTGCGGTTGGCAACCTTCCTGCCCTCCTTCTCCCACAACTCCTCGTTCTCGACATCCCAGTGTTCGATGTCGGCATTCTTTCTGGTCATGGCCTTTCCCCTCAGAGCGCTTGCGTGAGGCCCCGGCCAGCGGTCGCGGTTGACCGATATCAAGGCACGGGGCTTTGTCGCGAAAGATACGCCTCGTCGGGAAACGGCGAAACGGGGTGAAAACGCCGGGAAATACACGGGATACCTCCAGCGAGGTAGGAGGTGAACGACGTCAGGTCATTGATATTGATAGATTTTTTGATGGATGGCGCGACCAGGGGAGAGGCGGCGGGCGCGCCGGAAGTCTTTGGAGGTATCCACACAGAATCTACTTGTCCACACCCTCCTGGACGGCCCATACCGCGGCTTCCACCCGCGAACGCAGGTTGAGCTTCTTGAGCAGATGCTTGACGTGCACCTTCACCGTGCCCTCGGTGATGTCGAGCTTGCGGGCGATCAGCTTGTTGGAGAGGCCGGCGGCCAGTTCGCGCAGGATCTCGCGCTCGCGCTGGGTCAGGCTGTGGATATCCGGGGCTGCCGGCTGGTTGCGCTGGCTGCGCAGGGCCTCGGCCAGCAGCGTGGTGAGGCTCTCGCTGATCACCATGCGACCCAGGGCCGCCTGGCGCAGCTGGCGTACCATCTCGTCGGGATCCATGTCCTTGAGCAGGTAGCCGTCGGCGCCGCTACGCAGGGCAGCTACCACGTCCTCCTCGTGGTCCGAGACGGTGAACATCACGATGCGTCCGGCATAGCCCTGCTCGCGAAGCTCCTTCAGGGTGGCGATGCCGTCCAGACCGGGCATGTTGAGGTCGAGCAGGATCATGTCGGGGTCGAGTTCGTCGGCGAGCCGGATGCCGACCTCCGGCTCGCCCGCCTCGCCGGCCAGATGCAGGTCATCTTCCAGCTCGAGCAGCTGGGCCACGCCACGGCGTAGCAGCGGATGGTCGTCGATGAGCAGGATTGTGGCAGGGCTGTCGTGATCGATGCGGGTCATCCTGGCGAGTTCCTGTGTTCGTATGGGGGGGCGGTTGTGTCAGGCCCGTTGGCCGGCTGCTGGGCGATCAAGCGTGCGGTCTGGGGAGAGAAGGCGAGCTCGACCAGGGTGCCGCCGGCCTGGCGGTTGCGCACCGCGAACTCGCCGCCCAGGGTTTCGGCACGATCGCGCATGATCACCAACCCGTAGTGCATGGGTGGCGAGCCGTCTTCCGGCAGTCCGATGCCGTCGTCCTCGACCATGACATGCAGCCGTGCCTGCTGGAAGCGCACCGTGACCGCTGCCCAGTGGGCGCGGGCATGCTTGTGGATGTTGGCCAGCGCCTCGCGGACCACCTGCAACACATGGATCTCCTCGTTGGGATTGAGCAGGTGCGGCGGCACGTCGAAGAACAGCTCCACCTGGCAGCCCAGCCGCTCGGCGAATTCCTCGGTGGTCTGGCGCAGGGCGCTCTGCAGGCCGGGGCCCTCGAGCTTGAGGCGGAAGGTGGTGAGCAGCTCGCGCAGCTGACGATAGGCGCTGTCGAGCCCGGTGCGCAGCTCGCCGAATACCGCCGTCTGGGCCTCGCGGGGCATCTCCCTGGCCTGCATGCGTTCGAGCCTGGCGACCTGCATCTTGAGGTAGGAGAGTGACTGGGCCAGGGAGTCGTGGAGTTCCCGCGCGATGATGGTGCGCTCGTTCATGAGGGTCACCTGTTGCTGCGCCTCAATGCGCCGCTGCAGGTAGACCGCCGTAGCCAGCTGGTCGGTCAGGGCGTTGAGCAGCCGCCGGGTGCTGTCAGTGAGCTCGCGGCCCTCGGGATACCAGACCTCGAGGGTGCCGAGGAGGGTCGCGCCGACGCTCACCGGCAGCAGCAGGCACTCCGCCTCGCCGGTCTCGGAGAGTTCCAGGGGCTCGGGGTCGAGCAGGCAGGCATGGCAGTCGTGGTTGCGACAGTAGGTCGGGCGGCTGCGCGAGTGGGTGGCCAGTATCGGCACCTCGCGGTCGTCGAAGGGATCATGCAGCGAGAGCCGGATCGGGCCGATGTCGAGCAGCTGCTCGATGCGGCGCAGCACGGGAGCGGCGCTGGCGCAGAGGTCGTTGCCGCCGCCGTAGAGAGCCCGGCTGCCGTCGTGGAGCACCTGCATGACCTGGTTGCTGCGCTCGAGCTCGGCCTTCTTGCGCGAGACGCGCTCCTCCAGCGCCGCGTAGCTGGCGGCGAGCTCCTCGGCCATGCCGTCGAAGGTGCGGCCCAGCAGGGCCAGCTCGTCGCTGCCCTTGAGTCGGGTGCGGTAGCGAAAGTTGCGGCGGCCGGCCTCACGGGCCAACACCACCAGCTGGTGCAGCGGGGCCACCAGGTTGTGGCGGATATCGTAGAGGGCGATCGTGACCACCACGGCGGTCAGCGTCAGAAAGAGAATCTGCAGCACGCTGAGCAGGCGGATCTTGGCTTCGCTGTTCTGCTCCAGTTGGGTAACCAGCTGGTCGATGTCACCCACCAGGCCGTCCAGGATCTGGCGCAGTGGTTCGACTTCCAGTCCCCCGCCGGCAATGGCGCGGGCCACCTGAGGCGCCAGCGCCTCGTTCCAGCGTGCCTGGAGCATCCGGTACTGCTCCTGCAAGGGGTGGTCTTCGGCCTCGGGTAGGGCCTGGGTCAGCCGGGGGCTGTTGAGCCGCTCGCGAAAGCGTTCGCTCAGCACCTCGACCCTGTCGTGCTGCGATGCCTCGGGCTGCCGTTCATAGCGCTGCAGGGCCGCAACGATCTGGTAGGTGTTCATGCGCAGCGAACCGGCCACGTTGATGGCGGCGGCATCACCGCGGCTGCCGTTGGCCACTATCATGGTGACCACGATACTGATCAGTGCCATGGCGCTGATCGCCAGCAGCGAAGCGATGATGCGGGCCACCAGGGAACGTTGCAGCAGTTTCATCGGCGGGAGGGTCCTTCGCGCGGCGTACGAGCATGACGTCAAGGTTTCACTATACCCTAGTGGGTAGGGGGCGCTCCCTCAAAGGTGTACCTCCCTTGCCCTTTTGACCCTGCCACCGGGGCTCCCGAGAATTCAACCATATTCCTCGAGCCCCGGCCCCCATGTCTCGCGCCCCCGATTCCCTCCCGAATGTGCCCCGCGATGCGCCGGTTGACGGCGAATCGGCACCCCCGGGCTACCGTTCCCTGGTGGTGGTCGTGCTCTCGCCGCTGGCTTTTGCCCTGGTCTTCGCCTGCTGGACCCTGTTCGCCGTGCTCGGCGTGGAGCTCCGCCGGGACCTGGTCCTGGGAAGCGTCGGCTTCGCGGTGCTGCTGGCCATGCCGATGCTCGCCGGGGCCCTGGCCAGCCTGCCCATGGCGCTGTTGGCACGGCGGTATGGTGGACGTCGGGTGATGCTCGGCTGCCTGCTGCTGATCTGTCCCTTCCTGTGGTGGGTCAGCCAGGCGCATCACTACCTGGAGTTCCTGCTGGCCGGCCTGGGGCTGGGGCTGGGAGCCGGCGCCCTGGCCGCCGGTCTGGTCTATGTGGCGGAACTGGGGCCGCCGCGCCATGCCGGCCTGGCGCTGGGCCTCTACGGGGCCGGCATGGTGGGGGCGGGGCTGAGCTACCTGCTGCTGCCACTGGTAAGCCAGGCCTATGGCTGGCGCATGGCGCCGCTGCTCTACCTGCTGCCGGTGCTGCTGGTGGCGGCCCTGCTGTGGCTGTTTGCCGATGACGGCGACACGCCAGCGGTGATCGACGAAACGGAGGATGACGAGGCGCCACCGGCACGGGCGTCGCCGAGAACGCGAGCCGTGCATCTGGCCGCCCGCCTTGCCGACTGGCAGCTGTGGCGGCTGGCGATCACCTACAGCTTCTTCTTCGGCGCCTTCGTGGCCCTGGCGCTGTGGCTGCCCGGTCATCTGGCGGCTCGCTACGGCCTCTCGCTGCAGGCCGCGGCCCTCTGGGCCCTGCCCTTCACGCTCGCCGTCGGGGCGGGCCAGGTGGTCGGGGGCGCGCTGGCCGATTGGCGCGACTTCCGCAGCCTGCGCTGGTGGGTCAGCGCCTTCGTGCTGGTCTGCCTCTTCCTGCTCTCCTACCCCCCCTTCTCCATGCGCATCGAGGGCGTGCATGGCGAACTGACGCTGCACTATGCGGCCCCGCTATGGGGCTTCCTGGGGCTGCTGGTGGCCATGGGTGTCGCCATGGGCATGGGGCAGGGCAGCCTGATGCGGCTGATTCACCGTGATCATGGCGGCGACATGGCCCTGGCGGGCGGGCTGGCACTGACGCTGGGCGGGCTCTTCGCCGCCCTGCTGCCGCCGGTCTTCGTGCTGGGTAGCCAGTGGCTGGGGGTGCGCACCGCCGGCTTCATGTTCCTCTACGCTGCCCTGGTGGCGTGCATGCTGGTGATGGTAGCCGACCATGCGCGAGGCCCGGGTCGTGCACGCTGAATTCACCGGTCTAACCCTTCCTTCACCGGCGCCTATCCCCTTGGAGGTAGGGGGCATGTATATGGAGGTAACCGGGCAGTATTCCGCCTTCCAATCCCCCAGAATTCCCCCCATGGAAGCTGCCTGAGCCCTGCGAGGGAGCGGCAGTCCGAGTGGCCCGGGGTGGCCACGCATCTTTTCAGGAGCCTGGAGAGCGACCATGAGTCACTTCATCGATCGGCTGAACTTCTTCCGCAAGGCCCGCGAACCCTTCGCCAACGAGCATGGCGAGGTCCGCCAGGAGTCCCGCGAGTGGGAGAACGGCTACCGGCAGCGCTGGCAGCACGACAAGGTGGTGCGGTCTACCCACGGGGTGAACTGCACCGGTTCATGCAGTTGGAAGATCTACGTCAAGAACGGCCTGGTCACCTGGGAGACCCAGCAGACCGACTACCCGCGTACCCGGCCGGACCTGCCCAACCATGAACCTCGAGGCTGCCCGCGCGGCGCCAGTTACTCCTGGTACATGTACAGCGCCAACCGCCTCAAGTACCCGCTGATCAGAAAGCCGCTGCTCAAGCTGTGGCGCGAGGCCCTCGACGCCAAGGGCGATCCGGTCGATGCCTGGGCCTCCATCGTCGAGGACCCTGAAAAGACCAAGGAATACAAGCGGGCCCGCGGCATGGGTGGCTTCGTGCGCGCCGACTGGGACGAGCTCAACGAGCTGATCGCCGCGTCCAACGTCTACACCGCCAAGCAGTTCGGCCCGGACCGCATCATCGGCTTTTCGCCGATCCCCGCGATGTCCATGGTCAGCTATGCCGCCGGCAGCCGCTACCTGTCGCTGATCGGCGGCGTCTGCATGAGCTTCTACGACTGGTACTGCGACCTGCCACCGGCCTCGCCGATGACCTGGGGCGAGCAGACCGACGTGCCCGAGTCGGCCGACTGGTACAACTCCGGCTACATCATCGCCTGGGGGTCCAACGTGCCCCAGACCCGTACCCCGGATGCCCACTTCTTCACCGAGGTGCGTTACAAGGGCACCAAGACCGTCTCCATCACCCCGGACTATGCCGAGGTGTCCAAGCTCACCGACGAGTGGCTCTCCGCCAAGCAGGGCACCGATGCCGCCCTGGCCATGGCCATGGGGCACGTGATCCTCAAGGAGTTCCACCTCGACAAGCCCAGTGCCTACTTCACCGATTACGTACGCCGGTACACCGACATGCCCTTCCTGGTCGAGCTCGAGGCCCGCGAGGACGGCAGCTACGCCCCGGGGCGTCAGCTGCGCGCCAGCGACTTCGATGCCAGCCTGGGTCAGGACAACAACCCCGAGTGGAAGACCGTCGCCTGGGACGAGACCCGCGACCAGCTGGTGGTGCCGCGGGGTTCCATCGGCTTCCGCTGGGGCGAGACCGGGGACGAGGTCGGCAAGTGGAACCTCGATTCGCTGGATGCCGAGGGGGCCGAGATCAAGCCGCTGCTGACCCTGGCCGACCACCACGATAGCGTGGCCAGTGTGGCATTCCCCTACTTCGGCGGTATCGAGCATGAGCACTTCGAGCATGTGAAGGGCGAAGGCGTGGGCGCCGCGGATGACCTGCTGTTCCACAACCTGCCCGTCAAGAAAATGAAGAAGGCCGACGGCAGCGAGATGCTGGCGGTCACCGTGTTCGACCTGATGTGTGCCAACTACGGCATCGACCGTGGCTTCAGCGGTAAAGGCGAAGATGACGG
This sequence comes from Halomonas sp., assembly GCF_031581305.1. GTDB lineage: Bacteria > Pseudomonadota > Gammaproteobacteria > Pseudomonadales > Halomonadaceae > Halomonas. The sequence continues at coordinate 5,756 of NZ_JAVLBC010000047.1, read as the reverse complement.
GGCGACGTCCTACGACCAGGTTCGCCCCTATACGCCGGCCTGGCAGGAGAAGATCACCGGCGTGCCCGCCGAGCAGGCCACCCGCATCGCCCGTGAGTTTGCCGACAACGCCGACAAGACTCAGGGTCGCAGCATGATCATCGTGGGTGCCGGCATGAACCACTGGTACCACATGGACATGAACTACCGCGGCCTGATCAACATGCTGGTCATGTGCGGCTGCATCGGCCAGAGCGGTGGCGGTTGGGCCCACTACGTGGGTCAGGAGAAACTGCGCCCGCAGACCGGTTGGCTGCCGCTGGCCTTCGGCCTCGACTGGCAGCGTCCGCCGCGCCACATGAACTCCACCTCCTTCTTCTACAGTCACTCTTCCCAGTGGCGCTACGAGAAGCTGGAGATCAAGGAGATCCTCTCGCCGCTGGCCAAGGCCGAGGACTACCCCGGGAGCCTGATCGACTTCAACGTGCGCTCCGAGCGCATGGGCTGGCTGCCCTCCGCCCCTCAGCTGGGTACCAATCCGCTGCGCCTGGCGAAGAAGGCCGAGGACGCCGGGATGTCCACCAAGGACTATGCCGTTCAGCAACTCAAGAGTGGCGAGCTCTCCTTTGCGTCGGAAGACCCGGATGCCCCGGAGAACTTCCCCCGCAACATGTTCATCTGGCGCTCCAACCTGCTGGGCAGCTCCGGCAAGGGCCACGAGTACATGCTCAAGTACCTGCTGGGCACTCGCCATGGCATCCAGGGCAAGGATCTGGGCGACTTCGGTGGCCAGAAGCCCGAAGAGGTCAAGTGGCACGACGAGGCACCGGAGGGCAAGCTCGATCTGCTGGTGACGCTGGACTTCCGCATGTCCACCACCTGCCTCTACTCGGATATCGTGCTGCCCACGGCGACCTGGTACGAGAAGGACGACCTCAACACCTCCGACATGCACCCCTTCATCCACCCGCTCACCGCGGCCACCGACCCGGCGTGGGAGTCGCGCAGCGACTGGGAGATCTACAAGGGCATCGCCAGGGCCTTCTCCCAGGTCTGTGTGGGCCACCTGGGCGAGGAGACCGACCTGGTCACCCTGCCGCACCAGCACGACTCCCCCGCCGAACTGGCCCAGGTCGACGTGAAGGACTGGAAGAAGGGCGAGTGCGAGCCGCTCCCGGGCAAGACCATGCCGGCACTGATCGAGGTCAAGCGCAACTACCCCGAGACCTACGAGCGCTTCACCTCCGTGGGTCCGCTGCTGGAGAGCATCGGCAATGGCGGCAAGGGCATCAGCTGGAACACCGAATCCGAAGTCGAGCTGCTCGGCAAGCTCAACCATCGCAAGCTGGATGGGCCGCACAAGGGACGTCCGCAGATCGAGAGTGCCGTGGACGCCGCCGAGATGGTGCTGACCCTGGCGCCGGAGACCAACGGCCAGGTGGCCGTGAAGGCCTGGGGCGCGCTGTCCAAGATCACCGGACGGGATCACACCCACCTGGCGCATCCCAAGGAGGAGGAGAAGATCCGCTTCCGCGACATCGTCGCCCAGCCGCGCAAGATCATCTCCAGTCCGACCTGGTCGGGCCTCGAGGACGAGCACGTCTCCTACAACGCCGGCTACACCAACGTCCACGAGCTGATCCCGTGGCGCACCGTCAGCGGTCGCCAGCAGTTCTACCAGGATCACCCCTGGATGCGCGCCTTCGGCGAGAGCCTGCTAGTCTACCGTCCGCCGATCGACACCAAGGCAGCCAAGGGCTTCAAGCTGCCCGAGGACAACGGCAACCCGAGCAAGGCGCTGAACTTCATCACGCCGCACCAGAAGTGGGGTATCCACTCCACCTACAGCGACAACCTGATGATGCTGACGCTCAACCGCGGTGGCCCGGTGGTCTGGCTGTCCGAACCCGATGCGGCATCGATCGGCATCGAGGACAACGACTGGATCGAGGTCTACAACGCCAACGGCGCCATCGCGGCGCGGGCGATCGTCAGCCAGCGGGTCAAGGACGGCATGGTGATGATGTACCACGCCCAGGAGCGCAACGTGAACGTGCCCGGCTCCGAGATCACCGGCACCCGCGGCGGCATCCACAACTCCGTGACCCGCGTCTGCCCCAAGCCGACCCACATGATCGGCGGCTATGCGCAGCTCTCCTACAGCTTCAACTACTACGGCACGGTCGGTTCCAACCGCGACGAATTCGTTCTTGTCCGCAAGATGAAGAACGTCGACTGGCTGGATGAAGAGGGCAATGACACCGTGCAGGAGGCCGTGAAATGAAGATTCGTTCCCAGGTAGGCATGGTCCTCAACCTCGACAAGTGCATCGGCTGCCACACCTGCTCGGTGACCTGCAAGAACGTCTGGACCAGCCGTGAAGGCGTCGAGTACGCCTGGTTCAACAACGTCGAGACCAAGCCCGGCATCGGCTATCCCAAGGAGTGGGAGAACCAGCACAAGTGGAAGGGCGGCTGGCTGCGTCGCAAGGATGGCCGTATCGAGCCACGCATCGGCGGCAAGTGGCGGGTATTGGCGAACATCTTCGCCAATCCCGACCTGCCGGAGATCGACGACTACTACGAGCCGTTCACCTTCGATTACCAGCACCTGCATACCGCCAAGATCGGCAAGCACCAGCCGGTGGCGCGCCCCCGGTCGCTGATCTCCGGCGAGCGCATGAACAAGATCGAGTGGGGCCCGAACTGGGAGGAGATTCTCGGCACCGAGTTCGCCAAGCGGCGCAAGGATGCCAACTTCGAGAAGATCCAGGCCGACATCTACGGCCAGTTCGAGAACACTTTCATGATGTATCTGCCGCGACTCTGCGAGCACTGCCTCAACCCGACCTGCGTGGCGTCGTGCCCGAGTGGCGCGATCTACAAGCGCGAGGAGGACGGCATCGTCCTGATCGACCAGGACAAGTGCCGCGGCTGGCGGATGTGTATCTCCGGCTGCCCGTACAAGAAGATCTACTACAACTGGAAGACCGGAAAGTCCGAGAAGTGCATCTTCTGCTATCCGCGCATCGAGGCCGGCCAGCCGACCGTCTGCTCCGAGACCTGCGTGGGCCGGATTCGCTACCTCGGTGTGCTGCTCTACGATGCCGACCGCATCGAGGAGGTGGCGAGCTCGCCGGACGAGCGTGACCTCTACCATCGCCAGCGCGAGATCTTCCTGGACCCCAATGACCCGGAGGTCATCGCCCAGGCCAGGCAGGACGGTATTCCCGACAACGTCATCAAGGCCGCCCAGGCCTCGCCGGTCTACAAGCTGGCCATGGACTGGGGCCTGGCGCTGCCGCTGCATCCCGAGTACCGCACCCTGCCCATGGTCTGGTACGTGCCGCCGCTGTCGCCGATCCAGTCCGCCGCCGAGGCAGGCAACGTCGAGTTCGACGGCGTGATGCCCAAGATCGAGTCGCTGCGCATTCCGGTCAAGTATCTGGCCAACATGCTGACCGCCGGCGAAGAAGAGCCCGTGGTGCTGGCGCTAAAGCGGCTGATGGCCATGCGTCTCTACATGCGCGGCAAGCACGTCGAGGGCAAGGCCGAGACCGAGGTGCTGGAGAGCGTAGGGCTCAGCGAAGCCCAGGTGGAGGACATGTACCGGTACCTGGCCATCGCCAACTACGAGGATCGCTTCGTGATCCCCACCAGCCACCGCGAGATGGCCACCGAGGCCTTCCCGGAGCGTGGCGGCTGCGGCTTCAGCTTCGGCGACGGCTGCCATGGCGACAGCAGCGAGAGCCTCTTCGGTGGACGCAAGACGACCACCACCCTGGTCAAGCCGGTGGAAACCTATGACCCGCACGCCGAGGAGGTCCGTCATGGCTGAGGCAGCGATGCAACACATTGCCGCGGAGCCGGACATGCTGAGCCTGCGCGTGCTGGCCCGGCTGCTCGACTATCCCTCTGCGGAGCTCCAGGCCGCCGCGCCGGAAATGATCGAGATCCTCGACGCCGAGCGCCGCTGGGAGGCGGCACTGCGCGCTCGCCTGATGGACTGGTGCCAGCGCCTGCTGGAGGCCGACCTGATGGAGTTGCAGGCTGAATACGTGGCGCTGTTCGACAAGGGGCGCGCCACCTCGCTGCTGCTCTTCGAGCACGTACATGGCGAGTCCCGCGAACGCGGCCAGGCGATGGTCGACCTGATGAACGAGTACAGCGCCGCCGGCTTCGAGCTCGATGCCCGTGAGCTGCCCGATTACCTGCCGCTGTTCCTGGAGTACCTCTCGACCCGCCCGGAGGCCGACATCGGCCGCTGGCTGGGCGAGATCCGCCATATCCTGGCGCTGATCGCCGCCCGGCTGGAGGAGCGCGACGTCGACCATGCCCTGGTGCCGCTGGCGCTGCTGGCGCTGATCGGTGCCGACGGGGACGTCGACGCCCACCGCGAGACGGTGAAGGACGAAGCCCCCGATGATACCCCCGAGGCGCTGGACGAGGTCTGGGAGGAGGAGGCCGTGCGCTTCAGTGCCGACTCCGATCAGGACTGTGCCCTGCAATCCGCCGAGGGTCGGCGGCTGGCCGAGCGCAAGAACGTCACCCAGAGCGAGGCGGTGCGGGTACTCGACCCCGCCGCTCCCGCCCGGAAACACTGAACGGAGACCCGTCATGAACTATCTCAACACCCTGCTGTTCGGGCTCTTCCCCTACCTGGCCGGTAGCATCTTCCTGATCGGTAGCCTGCTGCGTTTCGACCACGGCCAGTACACCTGGAAGGCCGGCTCGAGCCAGATGCTGACCTCGAGGAACATGCGGCTGGCCAGCAACCTCTTCCACGTCGGCATCATCGTCATCTTCTTCGGTCACCTGGTGGGCCTGCTGACGCCTCACTGGCTCTACGAGCCTTTCATCAGCGCGGGTGCCAAGCAGGTCGTAGCCATCATCATCGGCGGTGTCGCCGGCGTGATGTGTCTGGTGGGCGGCGCCATGCTGGCCTTTCGCCGCCTCACCAACCCGCGGGTCCGCGCCTCCTCCAGCCCGATGGATACCTTCATCATCGTGCTGCTGGTCGTGCAGGTCTCGCTGGGCCTGCTGACCATCATCCCGGCCCTGGGTCACCTGGACGGCAGCGTGATGATCCAGCTTGCCGGCTGGGCACAGTCCATCGTCTTCTTCCAGGGCGGCGCGGCTCAATATCTGGATGGCGTGAGCTTCATCTACAAGCTGCACATCCTGGTGGGCCTGACCATCATCCTGGTCTTCCCCTTCACCCGTCTGGTCCACGTCTGGAGCGTGCCCTTCGGTTATGTGACTCGCCGCTATCAGCTCGTGCGGCGTAGAGGGTAAGGAGTTTCCATCATGCAGAAGATCGATATCGAGCAGATCCCCGGGGGCGCCAGTCCCCCGCCCATCCGGGTCGGCGAGACCACCCTCGAGGAGGCCGCCATTGCCGAGGAGATGCAATACCACCCGGCGGATAGCGCTGGCACGGCCCAGCTCAAGGCGGCCCGCGCCCTGGTGGTGCGGGAGCTGCTGCGCCAGCGGGCGGCGGTGCTGGGCATGGCCGAGGTCGCCGGCGAGGCAATCGACGAGGCCGATGCGGCCATCGCCGAGCTGCTGGAGCGTGAGCTGGAGGTGCCCGAGCCCGCCGAAGAGGACTGCCAGCGCTTCCACGCCGCTCACCCCGAACGCTTCAGCGAGCCGACCCGCCTGCGCGTGCGCCATGTGCTGCTGGCCGCCGCCCCGGACGACGCGCCGGCCCGCGACGCCGGCTATCGCCTGGGCGAGAAGTTGGTCCGCGAGCTGCAGGCAGTCCCCGAGCGCTTCACC
>NZ_JAVLBC010000046.1:0-16811 GCF_031581305.1 Halomonas sp. | reverse complement strand
GGCCGGGGCCTCGAGGTGGTGGAGCATGCCTGCTCGATCACCAGCCTCCAGCTGGGCGAGCTGGCCGAGAACGCCGCCAGCGAGGTGGACGTCTACACCCTCAACCAGCCGCTGGGCGTGGGGGCAGGCATCACCGCCTTCAACTTCCCGATCATGCTGCCCTGCTTCATGTTCCCGCTGGCCATCGCTACCGGCAATACCTTCGTGCTCAAGCCCTCCGAGCAGGACCCGAGCTCCACCATGCGCCTGGTCGAGCTGGCCCACGAGGCCGGCGTGCCGGCCGGTGTGCTCAACGTGGTGCATGGCGGCCCGGACGTGGCCAACCAGATCGCGGACCACACCGACATCAAGGCGCTCTCCTTCATCGGCTCCACCCATGTGGGCTCGCTGCTCTACAACCGCGCCGCCGCCGCCGGCAAGCGCATGCAGTCGATGATGGGCGCCAAGAACCACTGCGTGGTGATGCCGGACGCCAACCGCAGCCAGGCGATCAACAACCTGCTGGGCTCTGCCTTCGGCGCCGCCGGCCAGCGCTGCATGGCCAACTCCGTGGTGGTGCTGGTGGGCGAGGCCCGGGAGTGGCTGGACGACATCGTCGAGGGCGCGCGCAACATGAAGGTCGGCCCCGGCACCCAGCGCGACGCCGACCTCGGCCCGCTGGTCTCCCCGCAGGCCAAGGAGCGCGTGGAGCGCCTGATCGCCGCCGGCGAGAAGGAAGGGGCAAAGCTGCTGGTCGACGGTCGCGGCTGCCAGGTGGAGGGCTACCCGAACGGCAACTTCGTCGGCCCGACCCTGTTCGCCGACGTGAAGCCCGAGATGACCATCTACCGCGAGGAGGTCTTCGGCCCGGTGCTCTGCGTGGTGAGCGTCGAGACACTGGATGAGGCGATCGCCTTCATCAACGCCAACCCCAACGGCAACGGCACCTCCATCTTCACCAACTCCGGCTGGGTGGCGCGCCGCTTCGAGACCGACATCGACGTCGGCCAGGTGGGCATCAACGTGCCGATTCCGGTGCCGGTCGCCTACTTCAGCTTCACCGGCTCCCGTGCCTCCAAGCTCGGTGACCTGGGCCCCAACGGCAAGCAGGCCATCGCCTTCTGGACCCAGACCAAGACCGTCACCGCGCGCTGGTTCGAGCCGGAGAACGTCTCCAGCGGTATCAACAGCACCATCTCGCTGGGCTGATCCCGGCCCACTGCAAGCCTGTCGGCGGCCCCGTCTCGAGAGAGGCGGGGCCGCTCTCGTTGGGCGCGGGTGCGTTGAGACGCGGCGGGGCAGGCCGTTTGACACTCTCATGGCCCCGACCCTAAATGGAGGGACCGCCGCCTCCCGGGCGGCGAGCTCAATCAACCGATAACGACAAGACAAGAGGTGGAGAGCATGTTGAATCCCACGCGTACCCTTCCCCGGGTCCGGACGCTGTGCACCGCCGTGTGCCTGGCGCTCGGGCTCGGTGCCACGACGAGCGCCCAGGCCGAGGACCCGGTCCGCATCGGCGCCATCTACATCATGTCCGGTTCCCCCTCGGTCTACGGCCAGTTCGCCCAGCAGGGCATGCAGCTCGCCGTGGACGAGATCAACGAGTCGGGCGGCATCCTCGGCCGCGACGTCGAGTTCGTGCTGGAGGACAGCCAGATCAAGGCCGATGCCGCCATCCAGGCCGCCCGCAAGCTGGTCTACTCCGAGCAGGTGCATGCCCTGATGGGCCTGGACAGCTCCGGCGTGGCCACGGGGGTCGTTCCGGTGGTGCCGGAACTGCAGCGGCCCTTCATCATCACCCACGCCGCCACCCCGGACGTCACCGGCAAGCTCTGCAACCGCTACACCTACCGGCTGAGCGTGAACATCAGCCAGAACACCAAGGCGGCCGCCGAGATCGCCGAGCAGACCGGCGCCAAGCGCTGGACGACCATCGGGCCGGACTACGCCTTCGGCCACCAGTCCTGGGAGTTCTTCGGCAACTACCTCCAGGAGGTCGATCCCGAGGTGGAGCTGATGGAGCGCACGGCCTTCCCGCGCTTCGGCAACGAGGACTTCACGCCCTTCATCAACAACGTCATGGATGCGAAGCCCGATGGCGTGCTGATCTCGCTGTGGGGTGGTGACCTGGTCAACTTCATCCGCCAGGCCAACAACCTCGGCTTCTTCGACCAGGACTTCGAGGTGCTGATGACCCTGGGCGGCGCCACCGAGGTGATGTCCGCGATGGGCAATGACATGCCCGAGGGGGTCTGGGTCGGCACGCGCTACTGGTTCGCGGCCCATGACAACGAGGCCAACAACGCCTTCGTCTCGTCCTACATGGATCGCTACGGCAAGCCGCCGAGCTACAACGCCGAGGGTGCCTACGCCGGCATCCAGGCCTACAAGGCGGCCATCGAGAAGGCCGGCTCCACCGACCCCGAGGCGATCACCGACGCGCTCTCCGGCCTGACCTTCCAGGCGCCCAACGGCGAGCTCACCCTCCGCGTGGGTGACCACCAGGCTGTGGTCGGCCCGACCTGGGGTCAGACCGCCGCGCTCAGCGACGAGTACGGCGTGCGCATGCTCGACGCGATGAAGACCTTCGACGGCGACCTGGTGACCCCGGACGTGTCGGAGACGGGCTGCTCGCTCTGACGACGCCTGCCGGCCGCCCCTCCCGGGCGGCCGGCCTGACTGACTGACCCACCGGGGAGTCCACGATGCAGAGCTTCATTGCCGCACTGCTGAACAGCCTCGACATCGCCTTGCTGCTCTTCGTCATCGCTGTCGGCCTCAACATCATCTTCGGCGTGCTCAACGTCATCAACTTCGCCCACGGGGCCCTCTACATGCTGGGCGCCTACTTCGCCTACACGGCGATGGGGCTGCTCGGGCTGTCGTTCTGGGTGGCGCTGGTGGTGGCCCCGCTGCTGGTGGCCGTGGTGGCGATCGCCATCGAGCGGCTGATGCTGCGAACGGTCTATGATCGCCACATCACCGACAGCCTGTTGCTGACCTTCGCCCTGCTGCTGATCATCGACGAGTCCGTGCGGATGATCTGGGGACCGTCCATCCAGGTGGTGGACCCGCCGGCGCTGCTCACCGGCACTTTCTCCGTGTTCGGCCTCAACTATCCCGTCTACGGCCTCTTCGTGATCGCCGTGGGGATCGCCATGATGCTGGGCCTGTGGTTGCTGTTCACCCGCACCCGCCTGGGGCGCATCGTGCGCGCCGCGGCGCTGGACCGGGAGATGGCCCAGACCCTCGGGATCAACGTGCCCATGGTGATCACCGGCGTGTTCGCCTTCGGCGCCTGGATCGCCGCCGTGGGCGGCGTGGTGGCCGCGCCGATGCGCGCCATCGGGCCGGCGATGGGCGAGAAGATCATCATCGAGTCGTTCATCGTGGTGGTGATCGGCGGGCTCGGCAGCTTCCCCGGCACCCTGCTCGGGGCGCTGGTGCTGGGCTTCATCCACGGCTTCGGCGGGCGCTACCTGCCCGAGATCAACCTCGTGCTGCCCTACATCGGCATGGCGCTGGTGCTGCTGCTCAAGCCCCAGGGGCTGATGGGCAAGGGGGCAAGCGCATGACCAAGCGACTGGCGATCTTCGGGGTACTGGCGCTGGTCCTGGCCGCGCTCTTCCTGCTGCCCTACGGTGTCTCCTACTTCTACATCTTCGTGGCCACCGAGATCCTGATCATGGGGCTCTTCGCGGCCAGCTTCAATCTGGTGTTCGGCTACACCGGCATGCTCTCCTTCGGGCATGCGGCCTTCTTCGGCATGGGCGCCTATACCACCGCCATGCTGCTGCTCCACCTGCAGGTGCCGCTGGTGTGGGCGCTGCTGGCCGCGATGCTCAACTCGATGCTGCTCGCCGCCGTGATCGGCTTTTTCTGCGTGCGGCTCAACGAAGTCTACTTCGCCATGCTGACTCTGGCGTTCGGCATGATGGTGTTCGCCGTGGCCCACCAGTGGCGCAGCGTGACCAACGGCAGCGACGGCATCACCGGCTTCCGGCTCACCGAGTTCGGCCTGGGCCTCGACCTGCAGCTCGCCAACCCGCTGGTCTACTACTATGTGGTGCTGGTGGTGGTGGTGCTCGCCGCGGCGCTGCTCTACCTGGTCACGCGCTCGCCCTTCGGCCTGATCCTGAAGGCCATCAGCGAGAACCCCGAGCGGGTGTCGTTCTGCGGGCTCAACGAGCGTCGCTTCCGGCTGATCGCCTTCATCGTGGCCGGGCTCTTCGCGGGGCTCGCCGGCGGGCTCTTCGCCCCCTTCAACCGGGTAGCGAGCCCCGACATGATCCACTGGAGCCACTCCGCGGAGGCCGTGCTGATGACCATCCTCGGTGGGTCGGCCTACTTCCTGGGGCCCTTCTTCGGCGCCATGGTGTTCGTGCTGCTGGAGATCTGGATCACCAGCTACACCGACCACTGGATGCTGTTCCTCGGCATCATCCTGGCGCTGATGGTGATGTTCTTCCGCCGCGGTATCCTCGGTACCGTGCTCGACCGGGTGCTGAGACGATGACCGAACCCCTGCTCTCGATCCGCGACCTGACCAAGACCTTCGGCGGCGTGCATGCCGTCGACGGGGTCTCCCTCGACGTGCAGCCGCGCGAGACCGTGGCCCTGATCGGCCCCAACGGCGCGGGCAAGACGACCTTCTACAACATGATCTCGGGGCGCATGACGCCGACCTCGGGGAGCATCCACTACGAGGGCGACGAGATCACCGGGCTGCCGCCGCACCGCATCAGCCGGCTGGGCATCTCCCGCTCCTTCCAGATCACCAACATCTTCCAGGAGCTCTCGGTGTGCCAGAACGTCGAGGTCGCGCTGACCGCCTTCCACGGCAAGGCGCTGTCGATGCTGCGCCTGGCCTCGCGCGACCGCGAGATCATTGACGAGGCCCAGGGCCTCCTCGAGCGGCTGGGGCTCGAGGCCCTGGCGGAGCAGCGCGCCGGCGTGCTCAGCTATGGTGACAAGCGGCTGCTCGAGATCGCTATCGTGCTGGCGACCCGCCCGCACCTGGTGCTCCTCGACGAGCCCACGGCGGGCATGACCCCGGAGGAGACCCGGCACGTCACCCACCTGATCCGCAAGCTGGCCGACTCTGGTGATTACACCTTCCTCGTCACCGAGCACGACATGAGCGTGGTGTTCGGCCTGGCCGACCGCATCCTGGTGATGCACCGCGGCCAGCGGCTGGCGGAGGGCACGCCCGAGGAGATCCGCAACGACCCCGAGGTGAAGCGCGCCTATCTCGGCGAGGAAGAAGAGGAGGCGGCATCCTGATGCTGACAGTCGAGGATATCCATACCTACTACGGCGAGAGCCATGCCCTGCAGGGCGTGAGCCTGGAGGTCGAGGCCGGCGATGTTGTCTGCCTGCTGGGCCGCAACGGCGCCGGCAAGAGCACGACGCTCAAGAGCATCATGGGGGTCACGCCACCGCGGCAGGGGCGGGTGGTGTTCGAGGGACAGGAGATCCAGGGGGTGCCGGCCCACCGTATCGCCCGGCTCGGCATCGCCCTGGTGCCGGAGGACCGGCGCATCTTCCCCGGGCTCAGCGTCTACGAGAATCTGGAGGTGGCAATGCAGCCCGGCCATGCGGGAGAGCGGCGCTGGACCCCGGAGCGGGTGCTCGACACCTACCCGATGCTCGCCGAGCTGCGCCACCAGGACGGCGCCACCCTCTCGGGTGGCCAGCAGCAGATGCTGGCGATCGCCCGGGCGCTGGTCACCGAGCCGCGCCTGCTGCTGCTCGACGAGCCCAACGAAGGGCTGGCCCCGGTCATCGTCCACCAGATCGGCGAGCTGATCGACGACCTGTCGAGCACCACCACCATCCTCTTCACCGACCAGAGCGTGCCCTTCGCCCTTCGCCATGCCCGCAAGGCCTACATCCTGCAGAAGGGGCAGGTCGCCTATGCCGGCACCACCGCCGAGCTGCGCGAGAACCCCGAGCTCCAGGAGCGCTATCTCTCCGTGGCCTGAGCCGGGGGCCGGCTACGCCGAAGGGACCATGGTCACCTTTGCGTAACGTTCACATGCGGTGCCCTGTCTCCGATGGGAGGTGGGGAATCTTGCTTTGAATCCCTCGCCCTTTGTTCTGGAGCGGTCCCAGCGTTTCAGTAATTCGTTATGTTGCGACTTGGATGCGATAGTGGCGGTGCGATCAAGAAATCGGGCGGTTGGTTCCATCACTATAAGGTGCCAATCTTTACAGCGATGGCACCCTCGGGAGCGACTGGAGGGGGTGGATGTTTCCGCTGCTGTCTGTCGTCGGAGACGCAAGGGAGAAGAAGGGCATGGACAAGCTTCCCGAAGGCCTTTACGAGCGGCTGCTTGATGAAGAGCTAATGGCGCAGTTGCAAGCGCATCCCGAACTAAAACCGGTGCTTCGCTCGCTCGATGATGAAACGGTGCCTCACGCGTACTCCCAATTTATCGGCCAACTGCTTCACCGAGCTCTACGGATCGTGGACGCCCAGCAGCGGCTACCTCTCCTGAACCGCATTATTGAGCTGGTGTCAGCTACCGACGGTCTCGACTATCTGACTCGCAAACGGTTGCTCAGCGCCGATAAGCCGATTCTTACTGAGATCGGGCATAGCCGCGAGCCGTTACCCCGCCCCTATACCCCACTTTCGACGAGTGCACTACTCACTGGCTTGGGGCATGACCCGCCATTGGAGCATGAGTTGCGGGCTGAGATGGCGACGGCGGATAGCGTCGATGTCCTGGTCTCATTCATTAAGTGGTCCGGTCTGCGGCTTTTGATGCCCGCCTTCGAGCGCTTGGCCGAGAGAGGCGTGCCGGTTCGCCTGATCTCCACCAGCTACATGGGTGCCAGCGATCCGACGGCACTGGAGTGGCTGTCCCGGCAGCCTAATGTCACCGTGCGTGTCTCCTACGACACCGGTGGTACTCGATTGCATGCTAAGGCTTATCACTTTCGGCGTGAGAGCGGTTACTCCACGGCCTATATCGGCTCAGCGAACATGTCCCACTCAGCGATGACCCAAGGGCTGGAGTGGACCGTCAAGGTTACCGCTCAGGACATGGCTCATATCCTCGAGCGCTTTGAGGCGGAGTTCTCCGCTTATTGGGAGAGCGACGAGTTCGAGCGCTATACCCCGGAGGATTTCACGCGCTTTCGACAGGCCATCGCCGCGCACAAGGAGCGCGGTCGAGGTGGGGCGACTTTTTTCGCCGAGATCACGCCGCGGCCGTTCCAACTACGGATTCTGGAAGCCATCGATGCCGCCCGTCAGCGCGGTTCGTTTCGCAACCTCGTGGTGGCAGCCACCGGCACCGGCAAGACCGTGATCTCGTCACTGGACTATCGGCGGATCTGCGAGCGCGAGGGGCGTCAGGTACCGCTGCTGTTCGTCGCCCATCGCAAGGAGATCCTGGAGCAGGCCCAGGCTTGTTACCGCACCGTACTTCGTGATCAAAACTTCGGCGAGCTCTGGGTGGGCGGTCATTCGCCTACGGAGCACCGTCACCTGTTTGCCTCGGTGCAGACGCTGAATGGGCAGCGGCCTTGGGAATCCCTCGGAACAGACCACTTTTACTATGTGGTGATTGATGAGGCGCATCATGAGACTGCTAGCAGCTACCGGGTGCTACTCGAGGAGCTAAACCCTGCCGTTTTGCTGGGGCTCACGGCCACGCCCGAGCGTATGGATGGCACTAGTATTCTTCCGGATTTCGATGGCGACTTCGCCGCTGAAATTCGCCTGCCCGAGGCGCTGGAAGAGAAACTACTGTGTCCCTTCCACTATTTCGGGGTCAGCGATAGCGTCGATCTCAGCGACGATAGCCTGTGGCGCAATGGACGCTATGATGTCCGCCAGATTGAGACTCTTCTGACCGGCGATGACTTTCGTGCCAAGCAGCGGGTAGACACTATTCTGCAGGCGCTGGAGCGCTATCAGCCCGATCTGCACGGCGTCCGTGCAGTAGGGTTCTGTGCAGGTGTGCGCCACGCCGAGTATATGGCTGAATGTTTCAATCGGCTGGGTGAAGCGTACAGGGCTGCCGTTCTAGTCGGTGATACGCCGGCAGAGGTTCGCGCTGAGCGGCTTCGTGAGTTCCGCGAGGGCAGTTTACCGTTCCTGTTTACTGTTGATGTGCTAAGTGAAGGGGTAGATGTTCCGGATATCAACTTGGTGATGTTCCTACGCCCCACCGAGAGCCTGACGGTATTTCTTCAGCAACTGGGGCGCGGGCTGCGTCACGCGCCAGGCAAGGATTGCCTGACTGTCTTGGACTTTGTGGGACAAACCCACCGACGTTATCGGTTGGATACCAAATTCACTGCGTTACTTTCTGGCCAGCGGCAGCGCCTTGACCGTGAGGTAGAGGCAGACTTCCCCAGCCTGCCGCCTGGCTGCAGTATTCAGCTTGAGCGGGTCGCTCGGGAGCGAGTGCTAAGCAAGATTCGCGCGGTGCTCAGCGACTTGAATCAGTTTATCCCCGAGACCCTGCGCACCTGGCCGGAGGAAGTAGGGCAGCCATTGACGTTTGGGCATTTCTTGGAGGTGACGGGACTTTCTCCGGTACAGGTGCTCTCGCGCAGGAGCTGGTCGGAGTGGAAGGCGATAGCCGACCGCAAATCACCCCCCACGGACCCGGACCTCGATCAGGCCCGCAAGGCGCTACCGCGTATCGCTTTGCGTAGCGATCCAGTGCTCTTGAGAGCCATCGAGGACATTGGCGATCAAGACGGGTCGGTTCAGGAGACGCTGGGTCGCTACGACGTGGCACAGCAAACGGCGTTGCACTATCTGCTATGGGCCCGGAAGGGCGGGCTGATCGGCGTGGATAGTCTCGAGGAGTCGATGCAAAAGTGGCGCGCTAATCCTAGTGTGGCGGCCGATGCCGTGGAGATTGCCGCCTGGCGGCGTGCCCATCAGCGAGTGCCGCTGCAAACCCTCGATGAATTGCCGATCGACTGCAGGCTACTCTTGCATGGCGCCTACGGCACCGCCGAAATCAAGGCGGCTCTGGGATTGGCCAGCCTTGAGAAACCGGGCGCTACTGGGGTGGGCGTCATCCACGCCAAGGACATTCGTGCCTATATCCACTTGGTGACCTTCCAGAAGGACGAGGGAGACTTCTCACCTACCACGCGCTATCGCGATTACCCCATAAGCCGTTCGCTGCTTCACTGGGAGAGTCAGTCGAATACCACGCAAGCAAGCGCTACCGGCCAAAATTACATTCACTTCGATGAGCGTGGTTATACAATTCTGTTCTTTGCCCGCTTAGCCAAACGTAGCGAGGGCGAGACAGCACCGTTTATCTTCTTGGGACCGGCCAAGGCGCTGAAAAGCTATCAAGGTGATCGTCCCATCGCCATGACCTGGGAACTGGAGTACCCGATGCCCGCGGAGCTCTTCGAGGAGGCTAGGCCGGCATAGCGACAGGGTAGCCAAAGCGGAATACCGGAGGAGGTTCGACCTTTGCCGGCATGTTGACGTTGACGTTAACTGCTATCTTGGTGGCGTTGCCAACAACCACAACGCCTGGAGCCTCCATGTCCGCGCCCATCAGCCGCTTCCCCGTTCCCGAATCGATCCACGACCTGCCCGCCGACGTCCGCGACGCCATGCTGGCGGTGCAGGAGAAGGCCGGCTTCGTGCCCAACGTCTTCCTGATGCTGGCCCACCGGCCCGCCGAGTTCCGCGCCTTCTTCGCCTATCACGACGCCCTGATGGAGCGGGAATCCGACACGCTGACCAAGGCGGAGAAGGAGATGATCGTGGTGGCCACCAGCGCCCGCAACCGCTGCCTCTACTGCGTGGTGGCCCACGGCGCCCTGGTGCGGATCTACAGCAAGGACCCGCTGCTCGCCGACCAGGTGGCGACCAACCATCGCACTGCGCCGATCAGCGAGCGCCACCGCGTGATGCTGGACTTCGCCCTCTACTGCGGCCTGGAGGTGGGAGAGCTCAACGACGAGTGGGAGGCCCGCCTGAAAACGGCCGGGTTCACCCACGACGACATCTGGGACATCGGCGCCATCGCCGCCTTCTTCGGCCTTTCCAACCGCCTGGTCACCCTGACCGGCACGCCGCCCAACGAGGAGTTCTATCTGATGGGGCGTGTGCCGCGGGAGAAGTGAGGAACAACCCCATCATTTTCTGGCGCTATCCTCGAGTAGCGTCAACACCGACGCCAGCTGGCTTTCGTGCAGTAGCAGCATGCTATCGCCGCCGTCGCCTTCGCGAGGTGTCACCACGGCGAATTCGCCTTCTTCCAGGTGGAACTCGTGTATCTCGCAGGGTCCGCCGGGAGTCTGGCAGTAGATCGAGCGGTAGGGGTCATCCTCGCTGTAGGTGAGGCGGTGGTAGACCTTGAAGAAGGTGTAGAGGGTCAGGCCCTGCTTGAAGGCGGGCCAGCGGGCGGGGATGGTGCGGGTCTCCTCGTCGAGCGCCTGGCCACTGGCCTCGGCGGCGGCGATGGCCTGCTCAAGTGGTTCGGCCAGCAGGGAGGTGGTGTCGCGGGGCAGCGGCTGCTGCCGCTCGAAGGCTTGCCGGAAGTCGTCGGCCACCTGACGAAGCGCCGCCAGCGAGCGTGGACGATAATCGCTGTGGCAGAGCGCGGCGGGCGCGAAGCTGCCGTTCTCCCAGCCGTGGATGACGCGAAGCACCAGCGAGCCGTGGCGCATCGGCCCCAGAATCAGCGCCTCGGTGGCCACGCGCAGGTGCAGCAGGCGCTCCGTGGCGGCGTTGTCGAAGGCGCTGTAGGGGTCGACGAAGATCGCATGCAGGCGACCTGGGGCGTGTTCCTTGGCTTCGTTGTAGGGCATCACGGGGCTCCGGCACGGGTAGTCGTCACGACGAGGCGGCGCTATGATGCACCTCGATCCCGTCTCTATCGGCCATTCCGGCCCCGGCTTGAGGCGCGATCCCACAATCCATTCACTTGTCGCCAGGGGAGTCCCGCTGCCGTTTGCATTGGCCGGGGCTGAGAGAGCGCATGGCGCTGACCCTGGAACCTGATCCGGCTCACACCGGCGGAGGAAGTGCGACATGCCCTACTTGACGTCTGCCGTGCTCGGCGCGGCGCTGCTGTGCTTTGCTTTCCTGGGCCTGCGGGCCCGCCGGGCCGATGGCCCCCTCGACGACTATGTCACCGCGCGCAACTCCCAGGGGGCCCAGTCGCTGGGCCTCTCCTTCCTGGCCTCGGGGATGGGGGCCTGGATCCTCTTCGCGCCCCCCGAGATCGGGGCCTTCGTCGGCCCGCTGGCGCTGGCCGGCTATGCCATCGGCTCGGCGCTGCCGTTCATCGTGCTGGGGCTCTACGGCCCGGCGATCCGGCGCCATCTGCCGGAGGGGCGCAGCATCGGCGAGTTCGCCGAGGCCTGCTACGGCGCCGGGGTGCGGCGCTGGGTGTCGCTGGTCTCGGTGCTCTACATGGCCTGCTTCCTGACCGCGGAGCTCACCGCCATCGGGGCCATCACCGCACTGCTCTCCGAGGTGCCGCCGGCGCTGGTGGTCATCGGCGTGGCGGTCGCCACGCTGCTCTACACGGCGGTGGGCGGCCTGCGGGCGAGCCTCGCCACCGACCGCTGGCAGGCCTGGTTGCTGGTCGCGCTGCTGGCGGTGGTCGGCGGCGTGGCGCTCCTGCGCCTGCCCGAGATGCCGGTGGACGCCACGCTGCCCTCGATCCCCACCGGCAGCGCCCTCGCCGTGGCGCTGACCCTGGTGATCGCGGTGACCGCTGCGAACCTCTTCCATCAGGGCTACTGGCAGCGGGTGTGGGCGGCGCGGGACGACCGCGCCCTGGGGCGCGGCGCCTGGCTGGGCGGCGGCATCACGGTACTGGTGGTGATGGTGGTGGGCAGCCTTGGCACGCTGGCCGCCATGGCCGGCGTGGCGCTCGGCGAGCCACCGATCCCCTTCTTTGCGCTGCTCTCGCAGGCGCCGGGCTGGCTGGCCCTGCCGGCGCTGGTGCTGGCGGTCACCCTGGTCGCCTCCAGCGTGGATACCCTGCAGAACGGCATCGCCTCGCTGGTGGTCGCGGGTTCCGGCCGGCGCGGGCTCTCCCTCGGTGCAGCCCGCTGGGTCACGGTGGCGCTGATGGTGCCGGTGGTGATCGTGGCGCTGCAGGGGCTTTCGGTGCTGCGGCTGTTCCTGATCGCCGACCTGCTCTGCGCGGCCATTGTGGTGCCGGTGCTGCTGGGCCTCTGGTCGCGGATGAGCCCCCTGGCCGCGGTGGCCGGCGGCGTGGCGGGCATGCTCGGCGCCATCCTCCCGGGCTGGGTGGCCCAGGGCAGCCTCGGGGCGGGCGTGCTGGCGGCCAGCTTCCCCGGCAGCATCCCGACCCTGCCGCCGTTCCTGGGGGCGCTCGTGGCCTCCACCCTGGTCAGCCTGCTGATCGCCGGGCTCCGGCCGGCTTCCCGGTAAGTAAGTGACTGAGAGAGCGCCGAGCCCATCATGTCTTCGAAGGTCTGGGCCTCATCGGCCAGCTCGAAGCGTGCCGTGTCGGGGCTCTCGTGACTCACCGGCTGACAGGGGGCATCCGTTTTCAGTACAGGATTATTGGCCGGTGCAGGCATCGGGCCACTGGATGAGCCCCCAGCCAAAGTTGTCGTCCTTGCCGGGAATTCCCAGGTCAATGGCTCCCAGTTGTGCCTGTTGCTGCCATCGGGATGACAGGTGTTTTTCGGCCAGCAGTGTGGCCAGCACGAAGGGGGCCGCATAGGAGGTGCCGCTGTGGTAGTACGTGCCATCTGCACTGGCTGCCCAGACGTGCACGCCCGGGGCGGCAAAGTCGAGATGCTCGCCTCGATTGGCACGCTGGTAACGTCGTTGATTCGCATCCACCGCGGTAACCGCGATCACGCCTGGATGGGCTGCCGGGTAGACGGCTGGGCCTTCCGAGCCGAGGTTGCCGGCAGCCGCCACCAGCAGGATCTCCTTGGCCAGCAGTTGTTGCAGCAAGAGATCGAGTACGCGGTTCTTTCGCCCGCCAAGACTCAGGTTGATGGCTTCGACTTCCTGACCCAGCAGCCAGTCCAGCCCCAAGGCCAGCGTGTCGGTAGTGGTATCGATCGTGTTGCCGCGCTGGCGAAAGACCGCCGCGACGGATAATGCTGCTTCCCTCATCAACGGCGTGAAGCCTTGATCCGGGTCGCCGACCCAGAGGCTGGCAATCGCCGTACCATGATCGGTGGGCGCGGGTGTCGGGCCGGCAAATTCCGCCAGGTCGATCGAGCGGCCGGCTAGCGCGGGATGCACGAGGCTCACGGCGGTATCGATCAGGCCGACTCGGGCGTTGTCCAGGCAAGACGTGTTTCCCGTCGACAGGCCGATCATGTCCTGGCCGTAGCGTTGTCGAGGCCCGCCCATCAGCCGGTAGCGCTGATTGACGTCAAGGTTCATGTTCGGGGACTGTCGCCGGATTTTCGCCAGCAGTGCCAGGGTGCCTGCATCGGGGGGCAGTCGGAAGACACTGACCACGAGGCCGAGCCGCTTCAATGCCTGGCGGCTCTTGATCCGCAGCCGGTAGGCCGCCAGTTCGCGTGCCATTGCCACGGCACCAGGCATGTCGTTGCTGATCAGCACCAGTTCCCCGGGCTCGAAATCCTCGGTCTCGCTTGGCGGATCCTGGTCGGCTGATGCCATGCTGGTCTCGTCATCCGCGGATGACCAGTCGGGTGGTGACAGCGAGGAGGGTCCCCGGCCCATCAGGCTGCCGCCGCGCTCCACTCTCGGGTGGACAGGTCCGCTTTCCTGTGGCGGGGCATCGGGCTCTGCCGGTGGTTGTGTCTTGGCCTCGGGTGCGGTGTCCGGGCGCGCTGGTTTCTGGTCGGTTTGCCGGTCGGCAGCTTTCTCGGGGGCTTTTTCAGGAGTCTCGGTAATGATCTCCTCGAGCAAGGAGCGTGCCCTGTCCTGGCGTTGCGGTTCCATGTCCTGGCCATGAGCCATTTCGGTCATGAGGATCAGGGTGCCCACTACCAGCCAGGCTGCCGTGAGTGGGCAGCGCGTATGGTCTGCCGAGCCTGAGGTGCCACGGTGGATCACGGTGAGCTCACCTCCTCGATGAAGGGTAACTGCTCAAGCTGCTGCCGAATGGCATCGACATCGCTGCTCGGTGGCAGCTGAATGGTGTAAAGGCCCAGAGCACCGGGGCCATCGACGATGCGTAACCCACGGGACCCCAGGCTCTCGCGGATCTGCTCGGCGGTGGAGCTGGGGGTGAAGGCGATCTGTAGCCGTGGCTGCTGACTTGCGGTCTCGCCGGACAGCGGGACCCAGTTGCTGTCGGTGGACTGAGTGGTCAGCTGGAATCCGGTCTGGATGGCGAGCAGCAGACAGGCTGCTATAGCCAGAGGCTTCCAGTAGCGTCGAGTATTGGCACTCTGTGGTGAGCTCTCGGCGGTCTCTCGGTGGATGTCTCGCTTGAGGCGGGCCAGGTCCATCTCCACGGGTGGCTCGTCGCCCGATTGTTGCAGGGTGTCTTTCAAGGCCTGCAGGAACTCGACATCGCGGGCCAGGTCAGGGTCGTTTGCCAGTGCCATTTCCACGTGGCGGATCTCTTCGGCATCGAGCCGGCCATTCACGTAAAGGGGCAGCTTCTCTGCGATGGTGTTCCTGTCGCTGGCGTTCATTCGGCCTCCATTCCGACAGCCGTCAGATAGTGCTTTATCAACTTCTTGGCATGGTGGACGCGTGATTTCACTGTCCCCTCGGGAATATCGATGATCCGGCTGATCTCGTCGTAGTTGAGTTCCTCGAAGAACACCAGATGAAGGATTTCGCGGTGCTCGGTCGAGAGCCTGGCCATGCACTGCGCCAGGCGCGCCTTGTCACGTGCCGCCAGGGTCAGGGCTTCGATATCGGCACCGGGGGATTCATCGATCATGGTTTCGTCCAGTTCGGTGGATGGACGACGACCCTGTTGTCGCCAGTGGTCCAGTACCTTGTGGTGGGCGATGCCCAGCAGCCAGGTGGTGACTCGGGCCTTCCCCTGGAAGCGTCCGGCGGAGCGCCAGACTTCAAGCATGGTGTCATTGAGTACGTCGTTGGCCGTGAAGGGGTCGTTCAATTTCGAGAGCACGAAATGATAGACGCGCCTCTGATGGCGACGATAGAACTCGCTCAGGGCTTGCATGTCCTGGTTCGCGATGGCGATCAGCAACTCGTTGTCCTGACGGTCATCCATGGCAACCTCGAGGTGTCAGGGGGCGTGAAGAATGGCCTCGAGAGGGCTGGCAGCAATGACCTGGCCTTGCGCGTCGATGGCAATCAGGCGCCAGTAATAACGCTTGTCGGCCTCCAGATGATTGAGCAGGGAACGGCTGGGTGAGTCCAGTGTTCTATCCCCCGCAATGACCTGACCGGTGATCGGCTCCATCTTCAAGTCAACCGGCTGGCGCCCGGCGTCTCTGGAACCTTCCTCAGCGGTGGCACTGGCCTCCATGGCCTCGGGCCGGCGGTCGTAGAATTCCAGCAGGTAGGCATGGCTACCCGCCACCGGCCGCCAGCGGAAGCGAGTCTCCCGGCTCAGGGGGCTTGCCGATTCGGAGGGAAGGATACGGATGGCGGGAACCGTGCTTTTCCTTTGCAGGGCCCCCTCGCTGACACGGTAGCTTAGCGTCGGTAATCCCTCGATCTCGGTGGGGGCCAGGAAGCGCAACCTGACCCGATGAATGCCGGAGGTGTCGCTGGGCAGCAGTGGGGAACTGAGCATCAGTTCCCGACCTGCTCCGAGGTACTGGCGAACATAGGCCAGGGGAGCATAGAGAGGCTGACCGCGTGTGCTGGCTGGAGTCGCCACCTCCCAGATGGCATTGATGATGCCGGCACCCTCGTAGCTGATACGGGCATTTGCCCGAAGTTGCTCATCCGGACGCAGGGTATCGGTCAGGGTCCCCCGGTCGAAGAACAGGCTGATACGCTGAATATTCACCCCGGTGGCAGAGGGGTCGGCTCCCTCGATAATGGCGCTTCCGCGACCGGGCACGCCCTGCTGGAGTGTGATCACCTGCACCCCGGTCATTGGCTCCGATCCTTCAAGGCTGAACCGGCGAACGTAGAATACCTGCCGTTCGCCCTGGCTTGCCGCCTCTTCGCTGATGGTTGCCGGCACACGCAGCGACTCGGTCACCCGGAACGCGATGCCGCGATCATCCGTTGCCGGCCCGATGGGTTGCACCAACGGGGTGGGCGAAGTGCCGAGGCGCTGGCCACTGAGGGGGTGGCCCAGCATGAAAATTCCCTGATCGGAGACCAGGGGCTGCGCGAGTCTCGGGTCGGTGCGCGCCTCACCTCGCCACGTCAGGTTGATGCGACTGTCCACCCCTACGGTGGCGCTCGGATTGCTGGTGCAGGGGAAACGGGCATCGCACAGAGCAAGGATCTGTGCCTGAGCGATGGATGCCAGCGACACCAGCAGCAGGACGAGGAGACAAGGACGAACGAGTTTCATTGCATGCCTCCCGGATAGGCCGTCGGGAGTGTGGTGCGCAACTCCAGCCAGACCTGGTTCTCGTTGAAGGGGTCCTGACCGTAGAGCCGGTCACGCAGGGTATTGCCGCTGTAACTCAGCGACAGCTGCACTCCGGCTCGGTTGCTCTCGGGTTTTCGGATACGCCAATCCAGCTGGCCGCTGATGTAGAGGGATTCATCATGCTGAGGGAAGAAGGGATCGTCTTCTGCATTGTTCTGGTTGAGGCTCAGGTTCAGGGACGCGGAGAGCCGGTCGGGAATGAATCGGGCGTTGCCGCCCAGCGAGAAGATCTGCTGATCGATACGTTCTCCCCCATTCCGGTAGCGGGTCTGGGAGCCCTGCCAGCCCAGGGTGAGCTCGTAGTGCTCGGCC
>NZ_JAVLBC010000279.1:0-3210 GCF_031581305.1 Halomonas sp. | reverse complement strand
AGGCCGGCGAAGGCGTCGAATCGCTCTTCGCGGCCCGTCATCACCTCGGCGATCAGCCGCCCGGCCAGGTGGGTGCAGGTGACGCCGTGTCCCGAGTAACCCTGGGCATAGTAGACGTTGTCGTTGATCACCCCGAACTGCGGCAGACGGTTGAGCGTCATCAGGAAGGTGCCGCTCCAGGCGTAATCCACCATCACATCGGCCAGCGACGGGAACGTCTTGAGCATCTTGGGGCGAATCACGCCGGTGATGTCACTCGGGTCATCACCGCCGTAGTTGACACCGCCGCCATAGAGCAGACGGTTATCGGCGGTGAGTCGATAGTAGTCGAGCAGATAGTTGCAGTCCTCCACCGCCAGGCCATTGGGAATCAGCTCACGGGCGCGCGCCTCCCCGATCGGCTCGGTGGTGATGATCTGGGTGCCACAGGGCATCGACCGGCCCTCGATCTCGGGCAGTACCCCCTTGAGGTAGGCATTGCCGGCCATCACTGCACGACGGGCCTTGACCACCCCCCGAGGAGTGCGCAGGCGCACGGGGTTGCCATGCTCCACGCCGGTGACCGGCGAAGCCTCGAAGATACGCCCGCCCAGTGACTCGACGGCGGCCGCCTGACCCAGCACCAGATTGAGCGGGTGGAGATGGCCACCGCCGTGGTCCACCAGAGCCCCGGTATAGCGCTGGGAGTTGACCTCACGCGTCACCGCCTGCCCTTCCAGCAGTTCGAGCTCCCGATAGCCGTAGCGCTCCCACAGCGCCTTGTGTTCGCGCAGCCCCTGCATCTGCCTGGCATTGCAGGCGGCGAAGAGGTTGCCGTCCTTGAGGTCGCAGTCGATGGCGTAGCGCTCGACCCGCTCACGGATGATGCGGTTGCCTTCGAAGGCCATGTCACCCAGGACGCGGGCCGTCTGCTCTCCGTATTTCGCCTCGATGACGTCCATGTCGCGACTGTAGCTATTGACGATCTGGCCACCGTTGCGGCCGGAAGCCCCGAACCCCACCCGGGCTGCCTCCAGCACCACCACACTCAAGCCCTGCTCGGCCAGGTGCAGGGCCGAGGAGATACCGGTGAATCCCGCTCCCACCACACAGACATCGCAGCTCACCTCACCCTCGAGAGCAGCTCGCTCGGGCGCGGCGTTGGCGGTGGCAGCGTACCAGGACGCGGCGTGATCTTTCTCGAAAGGAACCGGCATTCAAGTCTCCTGAAACAGAGGTATTCACCCATGGCTGGGTGCCAAGTCCTGCTACACCCTGAGCAGCAGATGCTCGCGTTCCCAGGAACTGATGACCTGGAAGTAGGCGCGGTGTTCGGCACGCTTGACCGCCAGGTAGCTGTGGATGAAGCGCTCGCCAAGGATGTCGGCCAAGGGCTGGCAGTCGTGCAACAAGTCCAGCGCCGGCCCGATGTCGTCGGGCAACTTGTTGCCGCCGGACCAGGCGGAACCCACCATCGGCGGGCGCGGTTCGAGGCGGCCCAGCAGGCCCAGGTAGCCGCAGGCCAGCGAGGCCGCCATCACCAGGTAGGGGTTGGCATCCGCGCCCGCCAGGCGGTTCTCCACCCGTGTCGCCTCGGGGGAGGAGACCGGCACGCGAAGTCCCACGGTGCGGTTGTCCATGCCCCACTCCACGTTGATCGGTGCCGAGCCGCTGGTCTCGGT
The DNA here is from genome assembly GCF_031581305.1 of Halomonas sp. Lineage (GTDB taxonomy): Bacteria > Pseudomonadota > Gammaproteobacteria > Pseudomonadales > Halomonadaceae > Halomonas. Next base: position 1,549 of record NZ_JAVLBC010000279.1, on the reverse strand, counting down.
GCGCATCAGCCGGCGGTAGGAGTTGACGTTAGGCGCCAGCAGCGGCATCACCGAGGGCAGGTAGCGCTGCAGGCCGCCGATGAAGTGGTGGAACAGCTTGCTGGGCTGGCCATCCGCATCAGCGAAGACATTGTGCCCGTCCTTGGCGTCGAGCAGGCTCTGGTGGATGTGCATGGAGCTGCCCGGCTCGTTGGCCATGGGCTTGGCCATGAAGGTGGCGTACATGCCGTGGCGCAGAGCGGTCTCGCGCAGGGTGCGCTTGAACATCACCACCTGGTCGGCAAGAGTCAACGGATCGCCGTGCTGAAAGTTGACCTCCATCTGGCCCGCCCCCTCCTCGTGGATCAGGGTGTCGAGGTCCAGGTTCATCGCCTCGCAGTAGTCGTACATCTCCTCGAACAACGGGTCGAACTCGTTGACCGCATCGATGGAGAAGGACTGGCGGCTGCTCTCCTGGCGGCCGGTGCGACCGATCGGCGGCTCAAGAGGGTAGTCGGAGTCAGTATTGGTCTTGACCAGATAGAACTCCACCTCCGGGGCGATCACCGGCGTCCAGCCGCGGGCGGCGTAGAGCTCCAGCACCCGCTTCAGCACATAGCGTGGCGCCAGCTCCACCGGCTCGCCGGTCAGGTAGAAGCAGTCATGGATGATCTGCGCCGTGGGATCCTCGGCCCAGGGCACCAGGTAGATGGCATTCGCGTCGGGCACCAGCTCCATGTCCCGTTCGGCGGGATTCCAGAAGCGGATGTCCTCGTCGTCGGGATAGCCGCCGGTGACGGTCTGGATGAAGATCGAATCGGGCAGCCGTGGACGACCGCCGCCCAGGTACTTGCCGGCGGGCATGATCTTGCCCTTGAGGATGCCGGTCAGGTCGCTGACCAGACACTCTACCTCGGTGATGCCGTGATTCTGAAACCAGTCGTTGAGGAGCGGCTGCTCCTGTCGGTTACTCATGGGAATTTCCTTGCTCGGGATGGCGAGCCCCCGGCCCGATGCCGGGGGCCCTGCACTCAGCGAGACTGGACTTCGGACCAGAGCTGCTGGAAGGTCTGCAGGGCATCGCCTTCCAGGCTGGGGGTGAAGCGCAGTCGCTCCATGTCCGCCTCACTGGGCTGGACAGGCGGCTCGGTCAGCACCGCGTCCAGGTAGGGCTCGGCGGCCGCATTGGGACTGGCGTAATAGTTGTAGTTGGAGAGCTGGGCACCGACCTGGGCATCGAGGATGAAGTCGATGAACTTGTGGGCCATGTCCGGATTGGGGGCCTCGGAGGGGATGAGCATCGCATCCACCCACATCTCGGCGCCCTCGTCGGGGATCATGAAGTCCAGGGTCTCGAAGGTCTCCGGGTCCTCATCCTTGAAGAAGAGGTAGTCACCGTTGTAGGAGAGCCCCACGTGGGTGACGCCGCGGGCCAGCTGCTGCAGCGCCGGCGTACCGTCGGTGAAGCCACTGAAGGTGTCACGCCGCTTGGTATCGATCAACACCCGGGCGGCCTCCTTCCAGGCGTTCATGTCAGTGCAGTCATAGCCGTGGCCCAGGAAGGCGCAGG
>NZ_JAVLBC010000278.1:0-3218 GCF_031581305.1 Halomonas sp. | reverse complement strand
CTTGGGGGCCCGGCCCGAGAATGCTCAGGACGTGCACTGGCATCGGCTCGATATCCGTCACGGAGGGCGTGTTATCGCGTTGTTGCGCCGCCTGCAGCCAGATGCCATCGTCCATTTAGCGGCCCAATCCCACGTGCCCACGAGTTTCCAGAAGCCAGAGTGGACCTGGCGCGTCAACCTACAGGGCACTCTCAACCTGCTGGAGGGCGTCAAACAGGCAAGCCCCCTGAGTCTGGTGCTGAATGTCGGTTCGTCGGACATGTATGGCGGTGCGTTTCGCAGTGGTGAGCCGGTTACCGAGCAGACGGCGTTTCAGCCGCTCAACCCCTACGCAGCCAGCAAGGCAGCAGCCGACCTGGCCGCCGGCCAGTATGCTGCCAGTGAGGGGCTGCGGGTGATTCGTGCCCGGCCCTTCAATCATACCGGCCCCGGCCAGCGTGACGACTTCGTGCTGGCTGCCTTCGCCACCCAGATCGCCCGCATCGAGGCTGGCCTGCAGCCCCCCGTGGTCGAGACCGGCAACCTGGATGCCCAGCGCGACTTTCTCGACGTGGAGGACGTGGTTGGCGCCTACCTGGCGCTGCTTGAGCTGCCCGAGGCGGCCCAGCGTGGCCAGGCCTACAATATCGCTTCCGGGCATCCGGTAGCGGTAGGTGAGCTGCTGAACATGCTATTGGCCCGCGCCCGCTGCTCCGTCGATCATCACCTGGATCCGGCCCGCCAGCGTCCCGCCGATATTCAGGCTGTGCGTGCTGACACCACGGCGCTCCGCCACACGACCGGCTGGCATCCTGCCATCTCCCACGGCGCCATGCTTGACCGACTGCTGAACGACTGCCGACAGCGCTTGGCCGCTGCTGAGACTGCCCCATGAACCTCTCTCTGCTCTATCATCTGACCCGACAGGACCTGGTCGATAGCTATGCTGGCTCCATCCTTGGCGCGGCCTGGACCTTTATCATGCCGCTGGTCAATATCCTGATCTTCACCCTGATCTTCTCGCGCATCATGGGCATGAGGCTGGGCGAGATGGGTGCGGAGCTGGAGCAGTACAGTTACAGCGTCTACCTGGTGATCGGCGTGCTGGCGTGGAACCTGTTTGCCAATACCCTCTCTCGGGTGACCCATGTTTTCCATGAAAAAGCCGCCATCATTGGCAAGGTCAATGTTTCATTGTTTGCCTTGCCACTGTATATCCTGTTTAGTGAGCTGACCGTCTATGTGATTGCCAGTACTTTCTTCATTATTTTCCTGCTGGCAATCGACTTCGACTTTACCTGGCACTGGCTCTGGTGGCCGCTTATCTTGATCGTTCAGCAGACCCTGGCCTATGCCATCGGTATCATCTTCGCCACGCTTAGCGTCTTCATTCGCGATATCAAGCAGTTTGTGGGTGTGCTGACCCAGCTGTGGTTCTGGTTGACCCCCATCGTCTATGTCATCAACATTTTGCCGGAGAAATGGAAAGCGCTGTTCCTTCTCAATCCTTTCTTCCATATCGTCAACGCCTTGCGCGATTCGCTGATGCTGCACTCCCACCCGGCGTTAATTCCGCTGGTGGTGCTGATGGCCATTGCCTTACTGCTGCTCGCTTTCGGCCTCTGGCTGGGCCAACGTCTTGAGCGTGATATCCGCGACTTCATCTAGAGCGCCGCCATGATCCACGTTCAAGATATCACCAAGCATTTTCGCTTCTACGCCAAGCCCTCGGACCGGCTGCGCGAGCTCATCACCCGTCGGCCACGCCACCACTCCCACAAGGCGCTCGACGGTATCAGTTTCCAGGTGGCCAGCGGCGAGACCTTGGGTATCCTGGGGCGAAATGGCGCCGGTAAGTCGACCCTTCTGAAGATCCTCACCGGTGTGCTGCTACCCGATAGCGGCACCTTTCGCATCGAAGGACGCATCACCGGGCTGCTGGAGTTGGGTACCGGCTTCGACAGCAACCTCACCGGCGCCCAGAACATCCTGGCCAACGGCCTGCTGCTGGGCATGACGCGACAGGAAGTGGAAGCCCGCCGCCAGGCGATCATCGATTTCAGCGAGCTGGGGACTTTCATCGATGAGCCTCTGCGCACCTACTCCTCGGGGATGGTCATGCGCCTGGCCTTTGCCATCGGTATTCATGCCGACCCCAGTTGCTTCGTCATCGATGAGGCGCTATCCGTGGGCGATGCCCACTTCCAGCAGAAGTGCATGCGTCGCATTCGAGAATTCCGCGCCCAGGGAGGATCGATTATCTTCGTCTCCCACGACATCAATGCGGTCAAGATGCTCTGCGACAAGGTCGTCGTCCTGGAGGGAGGAAAAGCGGTATTCGCCGGCGAGCCTGAGGCTGGTGCCAACCACTACAATCGGCTCCTGGCCGAAGAGACCGACCTCGATGGTCAGGCAGTGCAGCAGGCCAACTATGGCAGTGGTGAGGTCACGGTTCTCGCTTGCAACTTGGCTGGGCAAGACAGTGGTGGCGCTATCCTGACCAGTGGCGAAAGGGCTGAGTTACTTATCGATCTGGAAGCTCGAGAGGATCTGAATGAGATTACCCTAGGGCTGATGATCCGGGACCGCTTCGGTCAGGATGTTTTCGGTACCAACACCTTTTACATGGGCCAGAAGCTCGCCATGCGTGCCGCTGAGCGGCAACGTTGTCGCATGGAAATTGATATGTGGCTGGCGCCTGGCAAGTACACTCTGACATTGGCACTACACGAAGGCAGCGATCACACGCGGCGCTGCTATCAGTGGTGCGATAATCTGTTGCGTTTTGATATTGCTGGAATACGCGGGCCTACCTTCGGAGGTATATGCCGTCTGCCGATGACCTGCCACTTCGGTGAGCCCGGACAGCGGTCAGCCAAGGAAAGCGATCATGCTGCGTCAAAATAATGCTCGGCTTGATACCAAACGACTGAATGAGCAGATACGTCGACGCAGCGAAGCTGCAGAACCGTTGCCCGAATGGTGCGGTGAAGTCCGGTGGCGTAAAAGCCTCGAAGGTCGTCTGGTCGAGCTGGGCGCCAGCCACCAGCGTGGCAGCAGGCCTGTCACCGACTACACTGGCCTGCTCGGTTTGCCCGACGCCGACTTCCTGGATGCCGCCTACCGCTGCCTGCTAGGCCGTCTGCCCAGCGTCGAGGAGCGCAACCGTGGCCAAGAACAGCTGATGGCGGGCCTGGCGCGAGAGCAGCTGCTGCTGGTACTGGCCGATCAGACCGAGG
>NZ_JAVLBC010000277.1:0-3253 GCF_031581305.1 Halomonas sp. | reverse complement strand
AGCCAGCGCAGGCAAAGGCCTGGTACGTCATGGTACTGCGCTGGGCGGGGGATGGCCACAAACGCTAGAATCAGCGAAGCTAACGATCTCCCCCTGCCACCATGAGGCACCATGAACGACTATCGTCCCCCGTCCCCCGAGCAGCCGCCCGACGCCCCGGAGCCTTCGCCGCTTGCCGGGGCCGCGCGTCGCAAGGGGCTGCGTGGGCTGGCTCGTCGCATGGTCCGCGATGGCCTGCTGAGCGAGCCAGCAGCCATTCGCGCCGAAGCGGAAGCCCGCGAAGCCGAGATGTCGTTGCTCGAACACCTGATCGAGGGGGGGATGGTCCCGGCGCGCCAGGCTACCTTGACCGCGGCCTGGGAGTATGGCTTGCCGATCATCGATCTCGATGCCATCCACCTGGAGAGCCTGCCGCCAGTGCAGGACTACCCGGACAAGATCCTTCGCCAGTTGCGGGTACTGCCGCTGGTTCGCCATGGCCACCGCCTGACCGTGGCCGTTCCCTACCCCTCCACCCTGGCCCTGCTGGATGAGCTGCAGTTCGCGACCGGCCTGACGCCGGAGGGGGTGCTGGCCCCGGTGGACCAGCTGGGCCCGGTGCTGGAGAGCTACCTTGCCAGCTCCGAGAAGAGCATGCTCGACGAGCTGGGCGACGTGGACGAGGCCGTGGGCCAGCTGGCTTACGACGAGGGCGTGGTTGACGTTACCGACGAACAGGCGGCGGTGGCCGCGGCCGGCGATGACGCTCCCATCGTCAAGTTCGTCAACAAGATCCTGCTGGACGCCATTCATCGCGGCGCCTCGGATATCCACTTCGAGCCCTACGAGACCAGCTACCGGGTGCGCTTTCGTATCGACGGCATCCTCCATGACGTGGCCCACCCGCCCTTCGCCATGCGCTCGCGCATCTCGGCGCGTCTCAAGGTGATGTCGCGGCTGGATATCTCGGAGCGCCGCCTGCCACAGGATGGCTCTATCAAGCTCAAGCTCTCCAACACCCGCTCCATCGACTTTCGCGTCAACTCGCTGCCCACCGTATACGGCGAAAAGGTCGTGCTGCGTATCCTCGACCCCAGCTCGGCACAGATGGGCATCGAACAGCTGGGCTTCACGTCGGCGCAGCGCACCATGTACGAGGCCGTGCTCGACGACCCCCAGGGCATGATCCTGGTCACCGGCCCTACCGGCAGCGGCAAGACGGTAACCCTCTATACCGGCATCAATATCCTCAACCAGGTGGAGCGCAACATCTGCACCGCCGAGGACCCGGTAGAGATCAAGGTACCGGGGGTCAATCAGGTGAACGTGCTGCCCAAGATCGGCCTGACCTTCGCCAGCGCCCTGCGTGCCTTCCTGCGCCAGGACCCGGACGTGGTCATGGTCGGCGAGATTCGCGACCTGGAAACCGCCGAGATCGCCGTCAAGGCCTCCCAGACCGGCCACCTGGTACTTTCCACCGTGCACACCAATTCGGCGGCGGAGACGCTGACCCGCTTGGCCAACATGGGGGTGGCACCCTTCAATATCGCCAGTTCGGTGAGCCTGATCATCGCCCAGCGCCTGGCACGGCGGCTGTGCAAGCACTGTAAGCAACCGGCGGACATTCCCCGTGAGGTGCTCCTCAAGCAAGGCTTCACCGAGGAGGAAGTGAATGGCGCCACCATCTATGAGCCCGTGGGCTGCAAGCACTGCACCCAGGGCTTCAAGGGGCGGGTGGGCATCTACGAAGTGGTGCCGATCAGTGACGCCATGAGCTATTTGATCATGACCGAGGGCAACTCCCGCGACTTCGATAACCAGGCGCGCAAGGAGGGCCACCCCGACCTGCGCCGTAGCGGGCTGTTGAAGGTGATGCAGGGGCTGACCAGCCTGGCCGAGGTCAACCGGGTGACGAAGGACTAGCCAAGGGGTCAAAAGACGATACCATCACGCAGGGACGGGGAAGGAACATGGCAAAGAAATCCATGCTCAAGCATCAGAAGGTGAAGCTCTATCGATGGCGCTGGAAGGGAATCGGCCCGACGGGCCGTCAGGTTACCGGCGAGATCATCGCCTCCCAGCGGGGCGACGTGGAGAAGACCCTCAGGGGCCAGCGCATCGCGATCAAGACGATCCGTCGCAAAAGCGGGATCGGCAGCGGCATGGGCAAGATCAAGCCGCGAGACATCATGCTCTTTGCCCGCCAGATGGCCACCATGATCCGCGCCGGCGTGCCGGCCCTGCAGGCCTTTCAGGTGGTGGCCGAGAGTCTCAAGAAGCCGGCAATGAGCGCGCTGGTTCAGGAGCTGATGAACGATGTGGCAGCCGGTGCCAGCTTCTCCGAGGCGCTGAGGCGCCATCCCGACCACTTTGACCGGCTGTTTACCAACCTGGTGCAGGCCGGTGAGCAGTCGGGCTCGCTGGACAGCATGCTCGAGCGTGTCGCGGCCTACAAGGAGAAGATCGAATCGCTCAAGAGCCGGGTGAAAAAGGCGCTCTGGTACCCTATCTCCGTTATCGGGGTGGGCATCGGCGTTACCGCTCTGTTGCTGATCAAGGTGGTGCCGCAGTTCGAGAGCCTCTTCCAGGGGTTTGGCGCCGAACTGCCCGCCATGACCCGTATGACCATCTCGATGTCGGAATTCGCCCAGCAGTACTGGTGGTGGGGCGTGCTCGGCCTGGTGATCTTCATCTTCTTGCTGCGCACGGCCATGAAGCGCTCAGAGGCCTTCCGTTATCGCATTCACAAGCTAATGCTGCGTATCCCGGTGATCGGGGATATCCTCGACAAGTCCTCGGTGGCACGCTATTCCCGCACGCTCGCCACCACCTTCGGCGCCGGGGTGCCACTGGTGGAGGCCCTGGAAACCGCCGAGGGCGCTTCCGGCAACATGGTGTACGAGCGGGCCGTCGCCCGGATCCGCGAAGACGTCGCCACTGGCCAGCAACTGCACTTCGCCATGCACATGACCAATCAGTTCCCGGCGTTGGCAGTACAGATGGTGGGCATCGGCGAGGAGGCCGGCGCATTGGATGCCATGCTCAACCGGGTGGCGGACTACTACGAGGAGGAGGTCGACAATATGGTCGATACCCTCACCTCGCTGCTGGAGCCCTTTATCATCGTGGTGCTCGGCGTGCTGGTCGGCGGCCTGGTAATCTCGATGTACCTGCCAATCTTCGAGCTGGGCAGTGTGGTCTAATAGGGTGCTTACGAAATATTATATTATTGATTGCCGCCACCTCTGGATGTCAGCGGTATTGTCAGCGAGAG
>NZ_JAVLBC010000276.1:0-3262 GCF_031581305.1 Halomonas sp. | reverse complement strand
GGCGAGTTGATCGACTCGCCGGGGATCCGCGAGTTCGGCCTGGGCCACCTGGACGAGCAGCAGGTCACCGAAGGTTTCGTCGAGTTCCGCGACCTCCTGGGCCAATGTCGCTTCCGCGACTGCCGTCACCGCCATGAGCCGGGTTGCGCCCTGCTCGCGGCCGTGGAGCGCGGCGACATCCATCCCGAACGCTTTGCCAGCTACCGACGCATCCTCGAGAGTCTCGGGGAGGCCTGACGCCAGGTGCCTGCCTCTAGGGGCACCTGAATCAAGGAGTCGATTTTACGGAGCTGAATTTAAGGAGAATGTGCCATGAGTTCCGAAGACAACCTGCTCCCGCTGATCATCGAGCCCGACCAGCTCGCCGACCACCTGGATGAGCCATCACTGCTGATCATCGACGTGCCCCTCAGGGCGGAAAGCTATGGCGAGGGGCACGTCCCCGGCGCCGTCTTCCTGGATCATCGCCTGCTGATGCGCGGCGAGGACCCGGCCGGCAGCAGCGTGCCCAACGAGGTGCCCACGGTCGAGGCGCTCTCTCGGCTATTCTCGTCGCTCGGCCTGACCCGGGACACCCATGTCGTCGCCTACGACGACGAGGGCGGCGGCTGGGCCGGGCGCCTGCTGTGGACCCTGGAGCTGATCGGCCATACCCGCTACTCCTATCTCAACGGCGGCATCCAGGCCTGGCGAGAGGCCGGTCACCCCGTCTCCAGCGAGACCCGCTCCCCCCGCCCCAGCCACTACGAGGCGGAGATCCTGCACCCCGAGGTCGCCATCGACCGCCTCGAGCTCCAGGAGCGCCTGGGGGAACAGGGGCTCGCAGTCTGGGATGCCCGCTCTCCCGAGGAGTACCACGGCGAGAAGGGCAACAATGCCCGACTCGGCCACATCCCCGGGGCGGTGAACATGGAGTGGACCGACGCCATGGACCGGGAGCACGGCCTGCGGATCCGCGACTATGCGGAGCTCGTCACCGAGCTCGAGGCCCTTGGCCTGACCCCTGACATGGAAGTGGTCACCCACTGCCAGAGCCACCACCGCAGCGGCTTCACCTGGCTGGTGGGCAAGGCGCTGGGCTTCGAGAAGATCCGTGGCTATGCCGGCTCCTGGAAGGAGTGGGGCAATCGCAACGATACCCCGGTTGAACGCTAGGTGCTGCGCACCGCCGGCTGAGGGCTTCGTGCCGCAAGCGGCCCGTAGCCCGTAGCCCGTAGCCCGTAGCCCGTAGCCCGTAGCCCGTAGCCCGTAGCCAGAGTATTGTGCCTTGCCATTATCCAAGCTGTTTTCCCTGATCCAGTACCCGCTACCCCACCACCTGCTCTCGCGGCTGGTGGGATGGCTCGCCGACTGCCGGATACCCAGGCTGAAGAACACCCTCGTGCAGGCCTTCATCCGGCAGTTCCGCGTCGACATGGACGAGGCCGCCGAGTCGGACCCGACGGCCTACGCGAGCTTCAACGACTTCTTCACCCGGGCCCTGGAGGACGACGCCCGGCCCATCGGAGAAGGCGTGGTCTCGCCCGCCGACGGCACCCTCTCTCAGTTCGGGCCCATCGAGGCCGGCCAGCTGCTCCAGGCCAAGGGCCATCACTTCTCCACCATGGAGCTGCTCGGCGGCGACGGCGAGGCGGCGCGCCGCTACCTGGGCGGCAGCTTCGCCACCGTCTACCTGTCACCCAGCGACTACCATCGGGTGCACATGCCGGTGACCGGCACCCTGACCGAGATGGTCTACGTGCCGGGTCGCCTCTTCTCGGTGAACGCCGCCACCACCCGACACGTGCCCAACCTCTTCGCCCGCAACGAGCGACTGGTGTGCCATTTCGACACCGAACAGGGCCCCATGGTGGTGGTGCTGGTGGGGGCGATGATCGTCGCCGCCATCGAGACGGTCTGGGCCGGCCAGATCACGCCCCTGCCCCGAGGCGAGGTGCAGCGCATCCGCTTCGACACCCCGGTGCACCTGGAGAAGGGCGAGGAGATGGGGCGCTTCAAGCTCGGCTCCACGGTGGTCATGGCCTTCGCCGAGCCGGTCGCCTTCACCGGCCAGGTCCCGGGCGCCAAGGTGCGGATGGGGCAGGCGCTCGGCCGACGCCCGACCGACGAGACGCCGGGCCCGTCGCACGACACCCACCGCGTCGACTGAGTCAGGCGCGAGGGGTGGCGAAGGCCATCACCTCCGCCACGCGCTCCTTGCCCAGGGCCAGCTGGATCAGCCGGTCGAGCCCCAGCGCCACGCCGCTGCCGGCCGGCAGACCCGCCTCCAGCGCCGCCAGCAGGCGTTCATCCACCTCCACCTCGGCAAGCCCCAGGGCGCACCGGGTAGCGTTGTCCTGCGCGAAGCGGGCTGCCTGCTCCGCGGCATCGGTGAGCTCGTCGTAGCCGTTGGCGAGCTCGAGCCCCGCCCGGTAGAGCTCGAAGCGCGAGGCCACCCACTCGCCGTCCTCCGGGTCGCGATGGTGGCGCGCCAGGGCGGCCTGGCTGGCCGGATAGTCGATGACCACGTCGAGCCCGTCGCGCCCCAGGCCAGGTTCGATGGCAAGCCCCATCAGCAGGTCCAGGCAACCGTCGCGGTCGCTGTCGCCCATCTCCAGCCCGCCGGTCTCACCGGCCAGTCGACGCAGGGTCGGAAGTGGCGTCGTGAAGGGATCGATGCCCAGCACCTCGCGGAACAGATCCCGATAGCGGCGCCGCCGCAGCGGCCCGGGGTCCCGGCCCAGCACCCGCCCCACCAGCGCGGCGGTCTCGTCGATCAGTTCGTCGAGGCCGAGGCCGGGGCGATACCACTCCAGCATGGTGAACTCGAGGTTGTGGCGTCGCCCCACCTCGCCGTCGCGGAAGCTTCTGGCCAGCTGGAAGATCGGCCCGCTGCCGGCGGCCAGCAGGCGCTTCATGGCGAACTCCGGGGAGGTCTGCAGCCACAGCCGTTCATGGCCGGCCGGCGTGATCGCCTCGGTCGAGAGGGCGGCCAGGTGCACCTCGGTGCTGCCGCCGTGGCCGAGCACGGGGGTCTCCACCTCCCACACATCGCGCTCGGCGAAGAAGGCCCGCACCTCGGCGACCAGCCGCGCGCGTTCGCGCAGGGTCGCGATCTCAGCAGTGGGGCGCCAGTCGATGGTCATCCAGGGGTCCTCCGGAAACGAGAAAGGCCACGCCATAACAGCGTGGCCATCGAAGCCGTAATCCGTAATCCGTAATCCGTAATCCGTAAGCCGTAAGCCGTAAGCCGTAAGCCGTAAGCCGTAAGCCGTAAGCCGTA
>NZ_JAVLBC010000045.1:0-17040 GCF_031581305.1 Halomonas sp. | reverse complement strand
CGAGGAGGAGGCCCTGGCGCTGAATCCCGGCTTCGTGATGCGCATGTCCCATGGTCGCCCCTTCGTGCGCCTGAAGATGGCCATGAGTCTCGATGGTCGTACCGCCATGCGCTCCGGCGAGTCCCAGTGGATCACCGGGCCCCAGGCCCGCCGCGAGGTGCAGCGGCTGCGCGCCCGCTCCAGCGCCATCCTCACCGGGGTCGAGTCGATCATCTTCGACAATGCCCGGCTCACCGTGCGCCCCGAACAGCTCGAGCTGCCCGAGGGCGAGGCAATCGCCGCCCGCCAGCCGCTGCGCGTTGTGGTGGACTCCCGGCTGCGCCTGCCGCTGGTCGCGGCTTGCCTGCGCGAACCCGGCCGTACGCTGGTGGCGACCCTGGCGGACCACGAGCCCGAGCGTCGCGAGCGGCTCCAGGCTGCCGGCGCCGAGGTGGTAGTGATGCCGGCGGGACGCGATAGCCGCGTCGACCTCGACGCCCTGCTGGGCCACCTGGCCGAGGCAGAGCAGGCCAATGAGGTATTGCTGGAGACGGGGGCGACGCTGGCCGGCGCCATGCTCGAGGCCAGCCTGATCGACGAGATGCAGCTGTTCGTGGCGCCGACCCTGCTCGGCGGTGAGGCGCGGCCCCTCTTCGAACTGCCGGGCCTGACCCTGATGGCCCAGCAGAAGGGGTTGGAGGTCCTCGATATCCGCGCCGTGGGCCAGGACTGGCGCATCACCGCCCGGCCACGTTAGGCCAGCCTCGAGGTGCGAGGTGCGAGGTGCGAGGTGCAAATGATTAGCAGCTAGCCCTAGGCCCTAGGCCCTAGGCCCTAGGCCCGAAGCCCGAGGCCCGGAGCTCGAGGCCGGGCTGGCGCCCGCCGACGCGCCACGGTACCCTGACGCGGTTTCGAGGTGGCGACGCTCGATGGCGACCCGCTCGTCGTCGGAGGACGACAGCCACCACGCTGAATCAATGGAGACTCCATGGTGCACGCCTCATCCGGGGGCCTGGCCCCCATCGAAGAACTGGTCGAGGATATCCGTCAGGGCAGGATGGTGATCCTGATGGACGACGAGGATCGCGAGAACGAAGGCGACCTCATCATGGCCGCCGAGAAGGTCGAGGCCGAGCACATCAACTTCATGGCGCGCCATGCCAGGGGCTTGATCTGCCTGCCGATGACCCGCGAGCGCTGCGAGCGTCTCCAGCTGCCGCTGATGGTGCGCGACAATGGCTCCGGCTTCGGGACCAAGTTCACCCTCTCCATCGAGGCCGCCGAGGGCGTGACCACGGGCATCTCCGCCGCCGATCGCGCGCGCACCGTGCGTGCTGCGGTTGCCCGAAACGCGGGTGCTTCCGACATCGTCCAGCCTGGCCACATCTTTCCGTTGATGGCCGAGCCCGGCGGGGTGCTGCGTCGCGCCGGCCATACCGAGGCGGCCTGTGACCTCTCCGCCCTGGCCGGTCTCGACCCCAGCGGCGTGATCTGCGAGGTCATGAACGAGGATGGCAGCATGGCCCGCCGGGCGGAACTCGAGCGCTTCGCCGTCGAGCATGGCCTGAAGATGGGCACCATCGCCGACCTGATCCACTACCGCATCCACAACGAGCAGACCGTGCAGCCGGTGGAGTCGACACCGGTTCAGACCGCCTTCGGCGAGCTGAACCTGCACGTCTTCCGCGACAGCATCCAGGGCGCCCACCACCTGGCGCTGGTCAAGGGCCATCCGCACCCCGAGGCGCTGACCACGGTGCGCGTGCATCTGGCCAACGTGATGCGCGACCTGCTCGCCCTGCAGAAGGGCGACAGGCCGAGCTGGACCGCCCAGCAGGCAGTCGCCGAGGTAGCGCGGGCCGAGCATGGGGTCTTCGTGCTGCTTGACGATGGCCGCCCGCACCAGGATCTCCACGACCTGCTCGAGGTGTTCCTGGAGCGCCGGCGGCCGCCGCGCACCAGCGATTCCGACGGCGCCGGCAACTACCTGACCATCGGTACCGGCTCGCAGATCCTGCGTCACCTGGGGGTGGGCAGGATGCGTCTGCTGAGCTCACCCTGGAAGTTCTCGGCCCTCTCCGGCTTCGACCTCGAAGTGGTGGAACGACTCGAGCCGGAGGAGCACGCGCCCGAAGAGCAGAGCGACGGCTAGCGTCGACGCCTTCACACCACGGCATGGCCCCCGGGGCCATGCCTTCCGGACCCTCAAGCAGCGGATCTTTCAGGACACAGAACCATGCAACCGATTTCCCAAGTCGAAGGCAGCTTTGTCGACGTCGATGGCCGCTACGTGATCGTCGTCGGCCGCTTCAATCATCATGTGGTGGACAGCCTGGTAGAGGGCGCGGTGGACAGCCTGGTGCGCCATGGCGTGGATCCGCAGGGCATCGATATTGTCCATGTGCCCGGTGCCTGGGAGCTGCCGCTGGCCATCAAGCGCGTGCTGCAGGTGGCACGCCCCGAGGCGGTGATCGCCCTGGGGGCGGTGATCCGCGGCGGCACCCCGCACTTCGAGTACGTCGCCGGCGGGTGCAATACCGCCATGGGCAACCTTCAGCTGGAGTTCGACACGCCGGTGGCCAATGGCGTGCTGACCGTCGAGTCCATTGAGCAGGCCATCGAGCGTGCCGGCACCAAGGCCGGCAACAAGGGCGCCGAGGCGGCCATGGCGGCGATGGAGATGGTCTCGCTGCTGCGCTGCTTCGGCGACGATACCGACGATGGAGGTGAGGCATGAGCGGCGAGCGCCCCCGGGCCCCGTCGAAGGCCCAGCAGTCCCGCCATGCGGCGCGTGAGCTGGCGGTGCAGGGCCTCTATCAGTGGCAGATGACCGGCAAGTCGATCAGTGCCGTGGAGTCGGAGTTTCGCAGCCAGGTGGCCGACGATGACCTCGAGGATCACGAGAACTGGCACAAGGTCATGGAGATCGCCGACCTGGCGCTCTTCCATGAACTGCTGCATAACGTGGCGGACCAGCGCCGTGAGCTCGATGCCGCCATTGCGCCCCTGCTTGATCGTCGTCTCGAGGACCTCGATGCCATCGAGCTGGCGATCCTTCGCCTGGGCGCCTATGAGCTCTCCCGTCGCCTCGAGGTGCCCTACCGCGCCGTGATCAACGAGGGGGTCGAGCTGGCCAAGTCCTTCGGGGCCACCGACGGGCACAAATACGTCAACGGCATCCTCGACAAGCTTGCCGGGCGGCTGCGATCCGCCGAGGTCACCGCCCGCCGCCGCTGAAGGCCAACCCCTGATGCACAGCGAATTCGACCTCATCACCCGCTTCTTCACCCCCGATCCGCCGGGCGCAGAGGCTGGCGTGACCCTGGGCGTGGGAGATGACTGCACCCTGCTGGCCCCGACCCCAGGGCAGCGGCTGGCGGTCAGCGTGGACACCTCGGTGGCCGGCATCCACTTTCCGGGGGATGCCCCGGCCGTGGCGGTCGGTCACCGGGCGCTGGCGGTCAGCCTGAGTGATCTTGCCGCCATGGGGGCCCGTGCCCGCTGGTGCCTGATGTCGCTGACCCTGCCGGCGGCCGATGACGATGCCTGGCTGGCGGACTTTGCCCGCGGCTTCCATGCGCTCTGCGATGCCACCGGTACAGCCCTGGTGGGGGGCGATGTGACGCGCGGGACGCTTTCCATCGGCGTGACGGTGATGGGAGAGGTGCCCCCCGAGCAGGCGCTGACCCGTAGCGGGGCCCGGCCGGGCGACCTGCTGGCGGTGACCGGTGCACTGGGTGGCGGTGCCGGAGGGCTGGCGCTGTGGCGGCGCGGCGAGCGGGACACCGGTCATCCGCTGCTGCAGCGCTATCTTCATCCGCTCCCGCGCCTGGAGGCGGGCCTGGCCCTGCGCAGCCTGGCCAGCGCCGCCATCGACATCTCCGACGGCCTGCTGGCCGATCTCGGGCATGTTCTCGACGCCTCGGGCATCGGCGCCGAGTTGACGCCCGACGCCTTGCCTCTGGCCGAGGGCCTGGTAGCGGCGCTAGGCGAGGAAGAGGCCCGCCAGGCGGGGCTCCACGGCGGCGACGACTACGAGCTGCTCCTCGGCCTTCCGCCCGAGCACCTTGACGAGGCCCGCGACCGGCTGGCGATCCTGGGCCAGTCCTTGACGGTGATCGGGCGCTTTCGCGATGAGCCGGGCGTGCAGGGCGTGGCGGTCACCGGCGAGCGCGGCTGGCAGCACTTCACGGGAGAGGGTGCCCCATGAATCAGGCTCCCGCCAGTGTCTGGCGGCGCCCCGTTCACTTCCTGGCCTTCGGCCTGGGGAGTGGCAGCGTCCCCTTCGCGCCCGGCACTTTCGGTACCCTGGCCGCCATCCCCTTCTACTGGCTGATATCCGAGCTGCCGCTGGGCTGGTACCTGGGCCTGATGGCGGTGACCTTCTTCTGGGGTATCTGGCTGTGCGACAAGACGTCCCGCGACCTGGGGGTCCATGACCACTCGGGCATCGTCTGGGACGAGTTCGTCGGCTACTGGCTGACCATGACGGCGGTACCTTTCTCCTGGGAGGCCGCCCTCTGGGGGTTCGTGGTCTTTCGCGTCTTCGATGTCTTCAAGCCCTGGCCGATCCGCTGGGCCGATCGGCGGGTCGCCGGTGGCTTCGGCATCATGATCGATGATGTCCTCGCGGCCGCCTATGCATGGAGTACCATGCACCTGTGGTTCTGGCTCCACTGATCCGGCTTCATTGAAAGTTCTCCAACGTCTCGGTGACACAGGGGTGGTCCGGACAAGGTGTGGGTAAGGAACGCCATGATGCGCAAGGAACGACTGATCGTCCCGCTGGTGGTCGCACTGGCGCTGCTCTGGGCTGTCGCCCAGTACTTCTCCAGCGTGCTCTTCGAACGTGAGCTCGCACGCGCCCTCGAGGACCTCGCCGCCCGGGGGGAGCTCGCGGTGAAGCGCAGCGACGTCGAGCGGGGTTGGCTCGAGTCCCGTGGCACCCTCCACCTGACGCCTCGCTTCGGCCAGGCCTGGCACCTCGAGCTCCCCTACGTGGCGCGTCACGGGGTGATCAGCACGCGCATCGACGGCGAATTGAGACCCCATCTCGGGCCCGGCGACCGGCGCCTGTTCGGCGATGCCCTGCCGTCGTCTCCACCTACCTGGCAGGCACGCTACCGTACTCTCGGCGCCTCCCTGGAAGGGGATCTCCAGCTGGCACCCTTCATCGTCAGTCAGGCGGGGCGAGAGCTCGACTTTCGCGGCGGGCGAATCACCTTCGGCGGGGTCTACGGGGACTGGCGGCTGCAGGCCAGGCTCGAACCCTGGCGGCTCAGCGATGGTCCGGCCACCCTGGAAGCGGGACCGACCGTCCTGGAGAGTCGCTATGCCTATACCGAGGACGCCCACCACTTCAACCAACAGGACTTGCTCAAGGTGGAACGTCTGGCCTGGCGTCAGCCCGACCTCGAACTGGATGCCCATGAACTGGTGCTGCATAGCCGGACGGTGCTTGACGAGCGGGAGCTGCGCATCGAGAGCAAGCTGACCCTGGATCGGCTGGTGACGGCGGAGCAGGTGCTGCTCACCGGTCGCCTTGCCCTGGAGCTGTCGCGGATCAACGCCGACGCCCTGCGCAGCGTACTGGCCGTGCTGCGCGACGAGGCCGCTCGGGGCGATGCCGCTCAGGACGGCCTCGACCTGCTTGCGCGCCTGGAGCCGAAGCTGGTGGCCATGCTTCAGGATTCGCCCCGGTTGGATATCCATGCCATGGTTCTCGACAGCCCCATGTTGGGGCTGGATGCCCATGGCGACGGGGCGCTGTTCTTCGACGCTCGCCAGCTCTCGGAATTGAGTCTGGTCGCGCTGGGCGATCCGCGCGAGCAGGAGCACTGGCGGGCGCGGCTCTATGGTGACCTCACCTGGCACCAGGTGCCCAAGGTCGTGGCGCTCTGGCTCGGCCTGCCGCTGGATACCCAGGACCTGGAGATCGACGTGGTGCGTGGCCGGGTACGGATCAACGGTCGCCCGCTGCCGCCGGTCCTCGAGCGGTTGCAGTGACTTGAAGTCGGGCGCCGGTGCCCGCATTCCTCAAGGCAGCACCGGGAATCCATCCCGACGATCCAGCATGAGGAACGCATGAGCGACGATCACGAAGCGCAGGATGGCCTGGACTGGATCCAGGACAACGCCGACGACTCCCTGCACGATGAGGTGCCGGGGGAGAGCAGCCACCACGCGGTGGTGCCGGCCAGTGACTCTCTGCCCGAGCGCATCTACCTGCTGCCGATTCACAACCGGCCCTTCTTTCCCGCCCAGGTCCAGCCGTTGGTGATCAACCGCGAGCGCTGGGAGGAGACCATCCGCCGTGTCGGCAATACGCCGCACCACAGCGTGGGCCTGGCCTTCGTTGGCGAGACCGGTATCGAGGAGCTCGGCGACGAGGACTTTCCCGAGATCGGCACCGCCGTGAAGGTGCACAAGCTGCAGGGCGAGGAGGAGCAGATCCAGTTCATCGCCCAGGGCATGCGCCGCTTCCGCATCCAGCGCTGGCTCTCCCGCCAGCCGCCCTACCTGGTGGAGGTGAGCTACCCCCGCGAGCCGGTGGATGCCGAGGCGGACGAGACCCGTGCCTATGCCATGGCGCTGATCAACGGCATCAAGGAGCTGCTGCCCATCAACCCGCTCTATGGCGAGGAGCTGAAGCACTACCTGAACCGTTTCAGCCCCCACGAGCCGGGTCCACTGACCGACTTTGCGGCGGCCATCACCTCGGCCAAGGGACCCGAGCTGCAGGACGTGCTGGAGACCCTGTCGGTGATGGAACGCATGCAGAAGGTCCTGCCGCTGCTGCGCAAGGAGATCGAGGTCGCCCAGCTGCAGAGCGAGATCAGCGATCAGGTCAATGCCCAGATGCAGGAGCGCCAGCGGGAGTTCTTCCTGCGCGAGCAGCTCAAGGTGATCCAGCGCGAGCTGGGCATCTCCAAGGATGACCGCGAGAACGATGTCGATACCTTCCGCGGCCGCCTGGAGGGACGCGTGGTGCCCGAACGGGTGATGGAGCGCATCGACGACGAGCTCGACAAGCTGTCGGTGCTGGAGACCGGCTCGCCGGAGTACGGCACCACGCGCAACTACCTCGACTGGCTCACCGCCATGCCCTGGGGCGTGCACAGCCAGGACCAGCTCGACCTGGCGCATGCCCGGTGGGTGCTCGACCGCGACCATGACGGTCTCAAGGACGTCAAGGAGCGCATCGTCGAGTTCCTTGCCGAAGGCACCTTCAAGGGTGACGTGGGCGGCTCCATCCTGCTGCTGGTCGGCCCCCCCGGGGTCGGCAAGACCTCGGTGGGGCGCTCCATCGCCGAGGCGCTGGGCCGCGAGTTCTATCGTTTCTCGGTGGGCGGCATGCGCGACGAGGCCGAGATCAAGGGGCACCGCCGCACCTACATCGGCGCCATGCCCGGCAAGCTCGTGCAGGCCATCAAGGAGGTCGAGGTCGAGAACCCGGTGATCATGCTCGACGAGATCGACAAGATGGGGCAGTCCTTCCAGGGGGACCCGGCCTCGGCGCTGCTCGAGGTGCTCGACCCGGAACAGAACGTCGACTTCCTCGACCACTACCTCGACGTGCGCCTGGACCTCTCCAAGGTGCTGTTCGTCTGCACCGCCAACACCCTGGACTCGATTCCGGCGGCGTTGCTGGACCGCATGGAGCAGATCCGTCTCTCCGGCTATATCGCCGAGGAGAAGGTCGCCATTGCCAAGCACCACCTGTGGCCCAAGCTGCTCAAGCGCGACCGCATGCCCAAGAAGCGCATCAACCTCACCGAGGCGGCACTGCGTCAGGTGATTGAGGGGTATGCCCGCGAGGCGGGGGTGCGCCAGCTCGAGAAGCAGCTGCACCGCATCGTGCGCAAGGCGGCCGTCAAGCTGCTGGAGAACGACCAGCAGTCGGTGCGGGTCTCGGTGAACAATCTCGAGGACTATCTGGGACCACCGATCTTCCGCAAGGAGCAGGTGATGGAGGGCGAGGGCGTGGTGACCGGCCTGGCCTGGACCGCCATGGGCGGTGCCACGCTCTCCGTCGAGGCCGGCAAGGTGCACGCCCTGGACCGAGGCTTCAAGCTCACCGGTCAGCTCGGCGACGTCATGAAGGAGTCGGCCAATATCGCCTACAGCTTCGTGCTCGGTCATCTTGGCGAGTACGGGGCCGATGCGGACTTCTTCGATTCGGCTTTCGTTCATCTGCATGTGCCGGAAGGGGCCACGCCCAAGGATGGCCCTTCCGCCGGGGTCACCATGGCCACGGCCCTGCTGTCGCTGGCCCGGCACCGGGCCATCGACCGGCCGCTGGCGATGACCGGCGAGCTGACCCTGACCGGCCAGGTGCTGCCGGTGGGCGGCATCCGCGAGAAGGTGATCGCCGCCCGGCGCAGCGACCTCTTCGAGCTGATTCTGCCCGAGGCCAACCGGCGCGACTACGACGAGCTGCCCGACTACCTCAAGGAGGGCATGACGGTGCATTTTGCCGGCCGCTACCGTGACGTGGCCAAGGTGGTGTTCGGCTGACCGGTGGCGTGCACCACCCAGGGGTCAGACCCCGGCAGAGGGTATTACCGCTGGAATGGTGCAACTTGATAGGCTTTGCTGGCTTGGCCGGGGTCTGACCCCAAGGGAATCTGCCAGCGGCAAGACAACCCCGGGTCGGTGCCGAACCGACTCCGGGGTTATTCATGGGACATCCCATGAAACGACCGGCAGCCCTGATCCTGACCCTGGTAGCGGTGAGTACCGCCTCCGCCGCCGAGCGCTCGCTGACCATCTATACCTACGACTCCTTCGTCTCGGAGTGGGGGCCGGGTCCCGGCATCGAGGCCGCCTTCGAACAACGCTGCGGTGACTGTGACCTACGCTTCGTGGCCCTCGATGGCGGCGTCGACATCCTCCAGCGCCTGCGCCTGGAGGGCGGCCGGCTGCTGCCTGTCGCCTGAGTTACCGGCCTTGCTCCAGTGCCACCAGCGCCTGGCGGCCGAAGTCGAGCATCGTACGGTAGTAACCCTCGGCAATAACGCTTTTGACGATCTCCGGGTCTACATCGAGATAGTCGTAAACCAGCACGTTGCGCAGGCCAATGATCTTGCGCCAGGGAGTATTGCCTTCGATCTTGCCGGCATCCCGAAGCCGCTCGAAGCCGGTCACCGCATCCCGGCAGACCTGCCCGGTCTCCTGGCGAGTCCAATGCTTGGCCAGGCCGATACAGGCCTCGATCAGAATCTGCAGGGTACGTTCGGCCCCGTGCCGCTCTATCCGGCTCCAGGCGCGCTGTCGCAGGATGTCGGCGAGGCTGGCAATGTCCTGTTCGCACTCGTCGAGATGCTGGCGCTGGGCATTCAAATAGGCGCTTTGGGGGGAACTGTCAGGCATGAGTACCCTCCGGGTGCAGGAAGTCGATCTCCCGGCGTGACAGGATTCGCGATTCCTGGCGCATGCGAATCTGCGGGTGGCGATCGACCAGCAGACGGCCCTGATCGAGGGGTGTGCAAGCCGTTGCATGCGGCCACTCGTCCGGGTCACTGGTCTGGCGGGCGAGCGCATGCCAGAATCACGGGCCAACTGGACACTCGAGCCGCCGGCACAAGGCGGCCAGCAAAAGAAGAGGACACCATGCCCGAGTATCGTTCCCGCACTACCACAGCCGGTCGCAACATGGCCGGTGCCCGCGCCCTTTGGCGCGCCACCGGCATGCAGGATGACGACTTCCACAAGCCGATCATCGCGGTGGCCAACTCCTTCACCCAGTTCGTGCCGGGCCACGTGCATCTGAAGGACATGGGCCAGCTGGTGGCGCGCGAGATCGAGAAGGCCGGCGGCGTGGCCAAGGAGTTCAATACCATCGCCGTGGACGATGGCATCGCCATGGGCCATGACGGCATGCTCTACTCGCTGCCGAGCCGCGACCTGATCGCCGACAGTGTCGAGTACATGGTCAATGCCCACTGCGCCGATGCGCTGGTGTGCATCTCCAACTGTGACAAGATCACTCCGGGAATGCTCAATGCGGCCATGCGCCTGAACATCCCGGTGATCTTCGTCTCCGGCGGTCCCATGGAGGCCGGCAAGACCAAGCTCCTGGACCACGGCATCGACTTGATTGATGCGATGATCTCCGCCGCCGACGACACCTACAGCGATGCGGAGATCGAGGAGATCGAGCGCAGCGCCTGCCCGACCTGCGGCAGCTGTTCGGGCATGTTCACCGCCAACTCCATGAACTGCCTGATGGAGGCCCTGGGCCTGGCGCTGCCGGGCAACGGCACCGTACTGGCCACCCATGCGGACCGCCGTCGACTGTTCGAGGAGGCGGGTCACCGCATCGTCGAACTGGCCAAGCGCGTCTACGAGGGCAACGAGGCGCACCTGCTGCCGCGAGCCATCGGCTCCAGGGCGGCGTTCAAGAACGCCATGACCCTGGACATCGCCATGGGCGGCTCCACCAACACCATCCTGCACCTGCTGGCCGCCGCCCAGGAGGGTGAGGTGGACTTCACCATGGCCGACATCGATCGGCTGTCCCGGGAGGTGCCGCAGCTGTGCAAGCTGGCGCCCAATACCCAGCAGTATCATATCGAGGACTGCCACCGCGCCGGCGGCATCATGGCCATCCTCGGCGAACTGGACCGCGCTGGGGTGCTGGATACCCGGGTGCCCACCATCTACGGCGATAGCCTGGCTGCGGCCCTCGAGCAGTGGGACATCATGCGCTCGCCGAGCCCCGAGGTGGTGGAGTTCTACAAGGCCGGCCCCGGCGGCATCCCCACCCAGGAGGCCTTCTCCCAGGCCGCTCGTTGGCCCAGCCTCGACGGCGACCGTGCCGGCGGCTGCATCCGCGACCTCGCGCACGCCTTCTCGACAGAGGGTGGCCTGGCCGTGCTCTTCGGCAACATCGCTGCGGATGGCTGCGTGGTGAAGACGGCCGGTGTCGATGACGCGATCCTGGTCTTCGAGGGCCCGGCCCATGTGGTGGAGTCCCAGGACCAGGCGGTGGAGCATATCCTCGGTGGCCAGGTGAAGGAGGGCGAGGTCGTCATCATCCGCTACGAGGGTCCCAAGGGCGGCCCGGGCATGCAGGAGATGCTCTACCCGACCAGCTACCTCAAGTCCAAGGGGCTGGGCAAGGCCTGTGCGCTGCTCACCGATGGCCGCTTCTCCGGCGGCACCTCGGGGCTCTCCATCGGCCACGCCTCGCCGGAAGCGGCGGCCGGGGGTGCCATCGGCCTGGTGGAGAGCGGCGACCTCATCTGCATCGATATCCCCAACCGCCGCATCGATGTCAAGCTCCCCGACGAGGAGCTCGACCGCCGTCGGGAGGCGGAGGAGGCGAAGGGGGCGCAGGCCTGGAAGCCGAGCATCACGCGCGACCGCAGGGTCTCCGCGGCGCTAAAGGCCTATGCGCTGCTGGCGACCTCCGCCGACAAGGGCGCCGTGCGCGACCTGACCCGGCTCGATTAGCCGGAGCTCCGGCCGAATGCCAGACGACGAGCCCGGTCCTGGGCCTCGGTCAGACCCTTTGGAAGATGTAGGCCCGGCAAGCGACCACGCGCCGGGTCAATTCAGCTCCCCGCCCGATGCGCCTCCGGCTTATCGGGCCTACAGAAGGGCATGGGCCGTAGGCCCGGTAAGCGACAGCGCACCGGGCGATTCCGACTCACGGGCGAAGGTTGTGAAAGGGGCTCTCGATGGGCGGGGCTCACCATAGCCTGGCATCCACGGGCTCCTCGCTGCGCAACTTGTCTCGGGCAATGAACAGCGCCGCGATGGCGCGCGCCTCGTGGAAGTCCTCCCGTGCCAGCAGCCCCGAGAGTTCGTCGATGGCGTGGGTCTCGACGATCAGCGGTTCCGGCTCGTCACCCGGCAGGCGCTTCGGATAGAGGTCGGTGGCCAGCAACACCTGCATGCGATGGCCCATGTAGTTCGGCGCCAGTGAGAGCTCCACCAGGGGGTCGATGCGGTGGGCGCCGAAGCCGCACTCCTCCATCAGCTCGCGATTGGCCGCGGTGACGATATCCTCCCCCGGGTCCACCAGCCCCTTGGGCAGGGTCAGCACGTAGTCCTCGAAGCCGGCGGCATACTCGCGAATGAGCAGCACGTGTTCCGGGTCGGGCATGGCCACGATCATCACCGCGCCGATGCCCCGGCCGGTGCCGGTGAGCCGCTCGAAGGTGCGCTCGGCGCCGTTGGAGAAACGCAGCTCCAACTCCTCGACGTGGAAGAGGCGACTTCGCGCCACGCTGCGCCGGTCGAGGATCTGCGGCTTGACGGGCCAGGGCCGGGAGGCGTTGTGCTGGTCGGACATGGGCGGAATTCCGTATGGCAAGCGATGGGGGCGGGCGCTGTGCGCCCTGGATGGCGATTCGATACAATACTATTTCCCTACGGCCCAATACCACGTCTCGACGGCCCTCGACCCACCTCTGGAGTTGCGATGATCGACTGGCGCGCCATCGACACCGTCCTGCTGGACATGGACGGCACCCTGCTGGACCTGCATTTCGATAGCCACTTCTGGCTTGAGCACCTGCCGCGACGCTATGTGGAGCTGCATCGCCTCGACGAGGCAACCCAGGAGGAGGTGCGCACCCGGATCATCCGCGAGCAGGGCACCCTCAACTGGTACAGTCTGGCCTACTGGAGTCGTGAGCTCGGTGTCGACGTGGTGGCACTCAAGCGGGAGGTGCAGCACCTGATCGGCCTGCGTAGCGATGCCCTGGACTTCCTCCGCTGGCTCAAGGCGGCTCACCCCCGGGTGGTGCTGGCCACCAATGCCGATCGGCCGAGCCTGGAACTCAAGCTGTCGCTCACCGGCCTGGAGGAGTACCTGGATGCCATCGTCTCTTCGGCAGACGTTGGTGTCCCCAAGGAAGAACAGGCGTTCTGGTTCGCCCTGCAGGAGGTCGAGCCCTTCGACCCGCAGCGTACCCTGTTCATCGACGACAATCCCGCGGTGCTGGAGAGTGCCCGGGAATTCGGCATCCGCCACCTGCTGGGCATCAAGCAGCCCAACAGCCGCCGACCGGAGAAGGAACTCGAGGAGTTCATCGCCCTGGATCGCTTCGCCAGTATCCTGCCCGGTAACCTGCCACCCGCGGCGGCGGGCGAAGCGCCTGCAGTTGGGGAAGAGAAGGAGAAGGGTGCCCATGGATAGCGTGCGACTCGACAAGTGGCTGTGGGCGGCGCGCTTCTTCAAGACCCGCGCCCTGGCCAAGAAGGCCATCGAGGGCGGCAAGGTCCACTACGAGGGCGGGAGGGCCAAGACCAGCAAGAACGTCGAGGTCGGTGCCCTTATCCGTGTACCCCAGGGCTGGGATATCCTGGAGGTGGAGGTGCTGGCGCTCTCCGATCAGCGCCGCGGCGCCCCCGAGGCGCGTGCGCTCTATCGCGAGACAGAGGAGAGCGTCGCGCGCCGCGAACGCGAGGCCGAGGCCCGGCGTCTCACCAACCAGGCCATGCAGCACCCGCTCAAGCGCCCCGACAAGAAGCAGCGGCGGGATATTCGACGCTTCAAGGAGGGCGGCCAGGAGTAGGCCTCCCGCCTCACCATTCACCCCTCACCACTCACAGGTCCCCTATGACCGACCAGATCCAGCGCTTTCTCTTCGAGCGCACCAACGTGCGTGGCGAGATCGTCACCCTTGAGCGCGCCTTCGGCGAGGTGCTCGATCGCCACGACTACCCTCCCGCGGTGAACCACCTGCTCGGCGAGCTGCTCGCTGCGGTGGCGCTGCTCACCGACACCGTCAAGCTCGATGGCACCCTGAGCCTCGAGGTGCGTGGCCAGGGGGCGCTCGCCCTGCTGATGGCCGAGTCCAACCCCGGTGGCGAGCTGCGTGCTATTGCCCGCCTGGCCGAGGACGCGGCGATCCCCAGCGAGAATGCCGCTTTCCGCGAATTGGTGGGGGAGGGGCAGATCATGATCACCCTGGACCCCACCGATGGCCACCGCTATCAGGGCATCGTGGCCCTCGAACAAGATAGCCTGGCCGGCTGCCTCGCCGCCTACTTCGACCAGTCCGAGCAGCTGCCGACGCGACTGTGGCTGGCCGCCGACGGCCAGCGTGCCGGTGGCCTGCTGCTGCAGCGTCTACCTGACGAGTCCCGCAACCTGGACGCTGATGCCTGGGAGCGCACCGTGCACCTGGCTGACACCGTCAAGGACGCTGAGTTGCTCGGCCTTGAGCCGCTCGAGGTGCTGCGTCGGCTCTACCATGAGGAGACGGTGCGGGTCTTCGACCCCAAGGCCCTGCGCTTCAGCTGCACCTGCTCGCGCGAGCGTATGGCTTCCGGGCTGATGACCCTGGGCGAGCAGGAGTTGCGCGAGGTACTGGTCGAGCAAGGCGGCATCGAGACCCAGTGCCATTTCTGTCACGCCCGCTACCACTTCACGGTGCCCGAGGTCGAGGCGATGCTCGCTTCCGAGGAGACGCCGCCGACCCTGCATTGAGCGCCCATGGCCCGGGGGCAGCATGGCAGCATGTGTTTTCAGATGAGCTGCGCTGAACGGTGCCGATGTAGTAGTAAAACTACAAGAACTTCGCCCAAGAACGCCGTTTCCCGGCGGCCGGGTTTTTGCCATAATAGCGCCGTTTTTCCGGTCCGATCGCCCTGCCACAAGACGGGAATGACCCGCACAGGGCGACCATGGCATGACCCACGTTGCGTCACCGACGCCCGGCACACGAGAGAGAAGCGGCCGCAAGGCCCAGGAAATGACATGACCACGACTCAAGCCGCCCCCCAGCAAGCCACCATTTCCCACGTCAACCTCTGCAGCGCCCAGCTGATCGAGCGGGCAGTGGCCAACGGGGAAGGGCGCCTGGCCGCCAACGGCGCTCTGGTGGTGAATACCGGCGTGCGCACCGGCCGTTCGCCCAAGGATCGTTTCATCGTCGACGAGCCTAGCACCAGCGGTCAGATCGACTGGGGTAGCGTCAACCGCCCGTTCGACGCCGAGAAATTCGATGCCCTCTGGGCCCGCGTCGAGGCGTACCTGGCCGGCGGCGAGCACTATGTGTCCGAGCTCCACGTGGGGAGTGACCCGGTCCACTACCTGCCGATCCGTGTCACCACAGAAACCGCCTGGCATGGCCTCTTCGGCCGCACCATGTTCGTTCGCCCGGAGGCCTACAACCCGTCCGTCAAGGACGAGTGGACCATTCTCAACGCCCCCTTCTTCGAGTGTGATCCGGCACGCGACGGCACCAACTCCGACGGCTGCGTGATCCTCAACTTCGCCCAGAAGAAGGTGTTGATCGCCGGCATGCGCTATGCCGGCGAGATGAAGAAGGCGATGTTCTCGGTGCAGAACTTCCTGCTGCCGGGTGCTGACGTGCTGCCCATGCACTGCTCCGCCAACGTCGGCGAGGATGGCGAGACCACGCTGTTCTTCGGCCTCTCCGGCACCGGCAAGACAACCCTCTCCGCCGACCCGGCCCGCTACCTGATCGGTGACGACGAGCATGGCTGGGGGCCGGGCACCGTCTTCAACATCGAGGGCGGCTGCTATGCCAAGTGCATCGACCTCTCCGAGAAGAACGAGCCGATCATCTGGCAGGCCATCAAGTTCGGTACCGTGCTGGAGAACGTGGTCCTTGACGATCGCCGGGAGCCGGACTATGCCGACGACAGCCTGACCCAGAACTCCCGCGCCGCCTACCCCCTGGAGCACGTCGAGAAGCGCGTGCCCGAGAACCGCGCCGGCGAGCCCAATGCCATCGTCTTTTTGACCTGCGACATGTCCGGCGTGCTGCCACCGGTCTCGGTGCTCTCCAAGGAGGCCGCGGCCTATCACTTCCTCTCCGGCTACACCGCCAAGGTGGGCTCCACCGAGATGGGCTCCTCCGCAGGCCTCGAGGCGACGTTCTCCACCTGCTTCGGCGCTCCCTTCTTCCCGCGCCCGGCGCGTGAGTATGCCGACCTGCTGATCAAGCGTGTGGCCGAGAAGGACGCCCAGGTCTACCTGGTCAACACCGGCTGGACCGGTGGCGCCTACGGGGAAGGCGGCTCGCGCTTCTCCATCCCCACCACCCGCGCCATCATCAGCGCCATCCAGTCCGGTGTGCTGCGCGATGTCGAGACCCGTCAGGTCGATGGCCTGAACCTGGCCGTGCCCACGGCTGTGCCGGGCGTCGACTCCGGCCTGCTCGACCCGCGCGAGACCTGGGAGGACAAGACTGCCTACGACCGCAAGCGCCAGGAGCTGGCCGCCAAGTTCGTCGACAATTTCAAGAAGTTCGAGGGCGTCAACGAGGCGATCGTCAAGGCGGGGCCCAGCCTGACCTGAGGCAAGCAGCGGAGGAGAGAGCCAAGGCGAACCGTCGGTGGCATCGGCGGTCTGAGCGGGGGAAGGACTTAGGTCCTTCCCCCGTCTCGTTGTGCATCCGAATCGATTCGCGGGCCGTATATCAGGGTGAAGCAAACCATTAACGGGGAGGCGTTATGCAACGACGGCATTTTCTTGGCGTATTGGGGGCCGGCGGTCTCGCCGGCCTGCTGCCGGGGCTGGCCGCGGCCCGGCCAAAGCCTGACCTGACGCGTGCCGAGGGGCTCGAGGTGCTTGAGCTCTCCGAGGCTGAATGGCGAGAACGCCTGAGCGAGGAGCAGTTCGAGGTGTTGCGCGAGGAGGGGACCGAGCCGGCCTTCTCGAGCCCCCTGGACAAGGAGACGCGCGAGGGCGAGTACCGCTGTGCCGGCTGCGACCTGCTGCTTTTCACCAGTGCCATGAAGTACGACTCTGGAACCGGCTGGCCGAGCTTCTTCGCGCATGTCGAGGGGCACCTGTTGACCAGCATCGATTTCTGGATGGTCATTCCGCGTACCGAATACCACTGCGCGCGCTGCGGCGGCCACCAGGGCCACGTCTTCGACGACGGTCCCGAGCCTACCGGCCTGCGCTGGTGCAACAACGGTCTGGCGCTGACCTTCAGCCCGACGGGCTGACGTTCAGGAGCTGTAAGCTTTAAGCTATAAGTAAACCCTTGCCATTGGCCAGGTCAGTGTCTGCATCTTGGCTTACGGCTTACGGCTTACGGCTTACGGCTTACGGCTTACGGCTTACGG
>NZ_JAVLBC010000275.1:0-3265 GCF_031581305.1 Halomonas sp. | reverse complement strand
GTCGCCGGCCACGGCCTGGGGCAGGGTGGCCAGGCATTCGTCGATGGCGGCGTCGATGGCAGCGCGCTCGGCCTTGCCGGGACGGCCCAGCACATAGTTCGTCACCTGTCGGCTGTCGCCGGGATGGCCGATGCCGATGCGCAGGCGGTGGAACCCCTTGTCGTTGCCCAGGGCGCGGGCGATGTCGCGCAGGCCGTTGTGGCCGCCGTGACCGCCGCCCGTCTTGTAGCGCGCTGTGCCCGGCGGCATGTCGAGCTCGTCGTGAGCCACCAGCAGCTCGTCGGCTGTGAGCTTGAAGAACTGGCAGAGGGCCGCCACTGCGCCGCCGCTGCGGTTCATGAAGGTGGTGGGCTCGAGCAGGTGCAGTTCCTGGCCATCGAGGCAGGCCTTGGCGTGCAGACCCAGGAATTTCTTCTCGGGACGCAGCTCGCTGCCTGCCGCCCGGGCCACGGCCTGCACGAGCCAGGCGCCGGCATTGTGGCGGGTCGCCTCGTAGTCGGCGCCGGGGTTGCCCAGTCCAATGATCGCCTTGACCTGACGCATTTCATGTCTCCAAACAAAAAATCAAGCGCCGAGGCGCTTGATCGTTGAAGGGAAAGGGCCATGCCATGCATGGCCCCGGGCAGGCGCACTTACTCGGCGTTGCCTTCGCCTTCCTCGCCTTCGGCGGCTTCACCGCCTTCCTCACCCTCTCCCGTACTGCGGACCTTGGGCTTGGTGATGCTCAGCACGGCGTTGTCGTGATCCTCGCCATGGGTGAGCGCGACCAGGGTCACGCCGCTCGGCACGGTCAGGTCGGAGAGGTGCAGGGTGGTGCCCAGCGCGACCTCGGCGATGTCCACCTCGAGGAAGTCAGGCAGATCCTTCGGCAGGCAGCTGATCTCGACCTCGTTGGAGAGCACGTGGAGCTCGCCGCCCTCGTCCTTGATGCCCTTGCTCTTGTCCTCGCCCACCACGTGCAGCGGCACGCGCAGGGTGATCTCGTGGGTGGCATCGACCCGCAGGAAGTCGGCGTGGGTGATCAGCGGCTTGTAGGGGTGGCGCTGCAGGTCACGCACCACCACCTGCTGGGCCTTGCCATCCACCTGCAGGTTGATCACCGAGGAGAAGAAGGCCTCGTCTTCCAGCGCCTTGTAGAAGCTGGTCTTGTCGACGGCGATGGGCTGCGGCGCCTGCTCACCACCATAGATGATGGCCGGCACCTGTTCGTTCGCACGACGCAGGCGGCGGCTCGCACCTTTCCCCAGGTCGTTGCGAACGCTGGCATTGAGTGTGTAATCGGACATGGAATTGCCTCTTTCTGGAAGTAGGGAAAGCGCCGTGGTCCGCGACCAGACCACGGCGTTTCCGGGAGCCCCGCAGGGCATGTGTCCCGCGCCCTGTCCCGCCGGGCGAGTCCCCGTGGACCCGCATTCAGTGGAACATGGCGCTGACGGATTCCTCGTTGCTGACCCGGCGGATCGCCTCGGCGATCAGTCCGGCGACGCTGAGCTGGCGGATCTTGCCGCTGCGCCGGGCGGTCTCGGAAAGGGGAATGGTGTCGGTCACCACCACCTCGTCAAGGACCGAGCCGGAAATGTTGTCTACCGCCGGCCCCGACAGGATCGGGTGGGTGGCGTAGGCGACGACGCGACAGGCGCCCCGGGCCTTGAGGGCCTCGCCCGCCTTGCACAGAGTGCCGGCGGTATCGATCATATCATCCACCACGACGCAGGTGCGGTTCTCGATCTCGCCGATGATGTGCATCACCTGGGCCTGGTTGGCCGAGGGGCGACGCTTGTCGATGATCGCCAGGTCGGCGTTGAGTTGCTTGGCGATGGCGCGGGCGCGCACTACGCCGCCGACGTCCGGTGATACCACCACCAGGTCGTCGTAGTTCTGACGCTCGATATCGTCGAGCAGGATCGGCGAGCCGTAGACGTTGTCCACCGGCACATCGAAGAACCCCTGGATCTGATCGGCATGCAGGTCCATGGTCATGACCCGGTCAACCCCGGCCTTGACCATCATGTCGGCGACGATCTTGGCCGAGATCGGCACGCGCGCGGAGCGCACGCGGCGATCCTGACGAGCATAGCCGTAGTAGGGCACCACGGCAGTGATCCGGGTGGCCGAGGCCCGACGCAGGGCGTCGATCATCAGGATCAGCTCCATCAGGTTGTCATTGGTCGGTGCACAGGTGGACTGCAGGATGAACACATCCTTGCCGCGCACGTTCTCGTTGATCTCGACCGCGACCTCGCCGTCGCTGAACTGGCCGACCGTGGCATTGCCCTGGCGGGTGTCCAGACTCTCGGCGACCTTTCGGGCGAGTTCGGGATTGGCATTCCCGGCGAAAACCATCAATTTTGACACGCGCAGCCACCTTTGCTGTGTTGGGTCTTCAGAGGTTTGGGTCGAGAGTCGTTCCGGGGCGCAATGGCTGGGGCAGGAGGATTCGAACCTCCGCATGGCGATACCAAAAACCGCTGCCTTACCGCTTGGCTATGCCCCAGCAACTTGCTCCGCTCCGGGATGCCTCGGCGCCCGTGGGCGGGGAGGGTCATCGACCCAGTGCAGCATGAAGAGGGGAACGGTTCAGGCCGTGGGCCTTGAAGGCCTGCCAGGCCTCGGGCACCGTGGCCAGGATCTGGTCCGCCTGCGACTCGCTGTCGAGACGGGCGAAAATACAGGCGCCGGTGCCGGTCAGCATGCTCGGCGCTCGAGTCGACAGCCAGTCGAGTGCATGCGCCACCTCGGGATACAGTGCCCGGACGGTGGGCTCGCAGTCGTTGCTCCAGCTTGCCGTTCCCCCCTGCAATGCGCGCGCCATGGTAATCGGGGGGGTGTGGCGTGTCAATTGCGGTGCCCCGAACACCGCCGCGGTGGAGACCGTCACGCCGGGATGGATCACCACGAAACAGGGGGTGTCGAGTTCGACCGGGGAGAGGCGTTCGCCGACCCCCTCGGCCCAGGCGGCATGGCCGTTTACGAACACCGGGACGTCGGCGCCGAGGGTCAGGCCCAGTTCGGCCAGGCGTTCCAGCGACAGTCCCAGCCCCCAGAGGGCATCGAGACCGAGCAGGGTGGTAGCGGCGTCACTGCTGCCGCCGCCCAGGCCGCCACCCAGGGGCAGGCGCTTGTCGAGAAGGATTTCCGCTCCCTGCTCGCTGCCGCTCTCGGTCTGCAGCAGGCGAGCGGCACGCACGACGAGGTTGTCCTCGACCGCCACGTCGGGCAGGTGGGGAGCGAGGCGAATCTCGCCGTCCTCTCGGTGTCGCAGGGT
>NZ_JAVLBC010000274.1:0-3272 GCF_031581305.1 Halomonas sp. | reverse complement strand
CACCAGCAGTGCCTCCAGGGCCGGCACCAGAACGGTGCAGCTATCGATGTCGACCAGGTGATGGGTATGGCGTGCGCGAAAGCCCAGGTGAACATCTCCCCCGGCGTCCACCTTGACGCCCAGGCGGGCACGGCGGCGATAGCCCTCGCCCGCACCGACGAGCAGCTCGGGCGAAGCAGCGAGGGTGATGCCCTGGCGTCCCATCAACTCCTCCAGGACTGCCTGTTTGTGACGGCGCTGCGCCGGCAGGGCGAGATGCTGCAAGTCGCAGCCGCCGCAACGCCCGAAGTGGGGACAGGGCGGCGCGACGCGCTCGGTCGAAGCCTGCAGAAGCTCCCGGACGTGCGCCTCGTCGAAGCGCTTGCGGGTTCGATGGACGGCAACCCTCACACGCTCGCCCGGGAGCGCGCCCTCGATAAATATCGTCTTGCCGCGCGCCGAACGCGCCACCCCGCGTCCGTCATGGGCCAGTCCCCGGACCTCCAGGGTGTCCGACTCCCCAACGATGGAAGCCTCACGGGGCTCTCCCTGGCCCCCCTGCAACCCCGAGACACCCGACGAGGCGCGCCTGGGGCGACGCTTGCCCAGCATGGCCATCTCAGCGCTCCGGGGCGAACAGGCCGGTGGAGAGGTAGCGGTCACCCCGGTCACAGACGATGAAGACGATCACGGCGTTCTCGACCTCGGCGGCGATCCGCAGCGCGCCGGCGAGCGCACCGCCGGAGGAGACACCGGCGAGGATACCCTCCTCCCGGGCCAGGCGACGCATGTGCTCCTCGGCCTCCTGCTGGCCGATGTCCAGCACCCGGTCGACGCGGCGGTCGTCGAAGATGCCGGGCAGGTACTCCGGCGGCCAGCGGCGGATGCCGGCAATGCTGGCGCCATCCTCGGGCTGCAGGCCGATGATCTGGACGTCGGGGTTGCGCTCCTTGAGATAGCGCGAAACGCCCATGATGGTGCCGGTGGTGCCCATGGAACTGATGAAGTGGGTGATGGTGCCACCGGTCTGCTCCCAGAGCTCGGGGCCGGTGGTGCGGTAGTGCGCCAGGGGGTTGTCCGGGTTGGCGAACTGGTTCAGCGGCTTGCCTTCGCCTCGGGCGACCATCGCCTCGGCCAGGTCACGGGCCTCCTCCATGCCCCCTTCCTTGCTTACCTCGATCAGCTCGGCACCGTAAGCGGCCATGGCCTGCTTGCGCTCGGCGGAGGCACTTTCCGGCATGATCAGCACCATGCGATAGCCCATGATGGCGGCCGCCATGGCCAGGGCGATCCCGGTGTTGCCGGAGGTCGCCTCGACCAGGGTGTCGCCGGGTGCGATCTCGCCACGGGCCTCGGCCTGCTGGAGCATGGAGAGGGCTGGACGATCCTTGACCGAGCCGGCGGGATTGTTGCCCTCCAGCTTGGCCAACAGGGTATTGCCGCGCCCGGCGGTGATGCGCTTGAGACGAACCAGCGGCGTATGGCCGACGGTCTCCTCGAGAGTGGGGAAATGCATGTAACCTTCCTGATGGAAACGCCTTTTCGGCATTATATCCCTGCGGCTGCACACTGGACAGGCATCTGCCCACCCTGTGGCATACTGGACGCCGATTAACCGCCCGACGAGCCCCCTGATGTCCCTCAAGACCCGACTGTTGCTGATGATCTTCGGCCTCCCCCTGCTGCTGCTGGCTCTGCTGGTCGTCGCGGTCACGGCACTCGAGGATCGCCAGCGCCACACAGCGCTTCGCGATGAGCTGACACGCGGCGCCGAGCTGGTCGCGCCGGCCCTGGCCGAGGCCTTGGCGCAGGAGGACGACCGCAGGCTATCACGCCTGGCCGACGGCCTGCTGGCGTTGCCCCATGTGCAGGGGTTGAGCCTGCGAGATAGGCAGGGCACCCCGCTGCTGGAACGTGGCAGGATTCACGACCTGCCGACGCCATCCGCTCTCGACGTCATGCGCCTGCTGGAACGCGATCGTCGCTGGCTGCTGCAGGTTCCCCTACCCGATACCACGTCGACGTCAACCGGGCTGGTGCTGGACATCGACACCACCCCCCTGCTGCTGACCCATTATCGCCACCTGGCTATCGGCGGCCTGGCCCTGATGCTCGCCGGCCTGCTGCTGTTCCTGGCGGCCTATGCCACCATGCGACGGCTGAGCCAGCCGTTGGAAGATGCCGTACGTGCCCTCGATCGTCTGGCCCTCGGGGTGGTGCCCGAGAGGCTGCTCATACCCCCGGCCCCGGAGCTGGCAGGACTGGCCCGGCGCGTCAATGACCTGGCCGACCACATGGACACGGCCCGGGAGGAGATGCAGGCCCAGATCGAGCAGGCCACCGACGAGCTCCAGGAGTCCATGGAAACCATCGAGGTCCAGAATATCGAACTGGATCTCGCCCACCGTCGGGCCCTGGAGGCCAACCGCGTCAAGTCGGAGTTCATGGCCAACATGAGCCATGAGATCCGTACGCCCCTCAACGGCATCGTCGGCTTCTGTCAGCTGCTGGGACGCTCGCGGCTTGACCCACGCCAGCGTGAATGGCTGGACCACGTACAACGCGCCTGCGACAACCTGCTGATGCTGGTCAACGATGTCCTGGATTTCTCCAAACTGGAGGCTGGACGGGTGGCGCTCGAGACGCTCCCACTGGACATGGTTAACCTGGTCGACGAGGTGCTCGGCCTGCAGGCCCCCCTGGCCCAGCAGAAGGGAGTGCAACTGCTCGGCCTGGTCTACGATGACGTGCCTGCCGACCTCGAGGGCGACCCGTTGCGGGTCCGCCAGGTGCTCACCAACCTGGTCAATAACGCCCTAAAGTTTACCGATCAGGGGGAAGTGATCGTGCGGGTCATGCTGGAACAGGCCGAGGCCAGCCGGGTGGTCCTGCGCGTCAGTGTCAGCGACACCGGCATAGGCCTGACCGACAAAGCCCGACAACACCTGTTCCAGGCCTTCCACCAGGCCGACATCAGCCATCCTAGAGAGTTCGGCGGCACTGGTCTGGGGCTAGCCATATGCCGGCAGCTGGTCGAGCAGATGGACGGAGAGATCGACGCCGAAAGTGTGCCCGACCAGGGCTCGACCTTCTCCTTCACCCTGCCGCTGTCGGGCAGCGTGGAGAGCGAGCGCCCCCCGGAGCTCAGCCTCTCAGGAGAGGTCATTCTGGTCGAGGAGCCCCATCCGCCCACGCGTCACGCCCTGCAGCACCTGATGACTCGCTGGGGGGCCCAGGCCACCACCCAGGCGCCCGTCGGGACCGAGCCCCCCGCCTCGCTGGTCGTGGCAGGG
>NZ_JAVLBC010000273.1:0-3326 GCF_031581305.1 Halomonas sp. | reverse complement strand
ATCTGGTGAGAGAGGGCCGATTGGGTCAGATGCACGCGTTCGGCGGCCTCCACCAGGGAGCCGGCATCGCGCAGGGCGACCAGGGTGCGAAGGTGGCGAAGTTCGAGCATTCGAGTGAGCCTGATTCATCTTGAAGATTAAGAAGTTTAGTTTGATTCACATCTCCTGGCCAGCGAGACTTCCCGCCATCATTCATGCAGAAAGGACGTCATCATGACGCTGGCTCATATCATCGGCTATCCGCGCATCGACGCGGATCGCGAATTGAAGCGCGCCACCGAGGCCTACTGGCAGGGCGACATCGACCGCGAGGCCCTGGAGGCCACCGGACGCGCCCTGCGCCTGGCGAACTGGGCGGCCCAGCGCGAGGCCGGACTCGACCTGGTGACGGTGGGGGACTTCGCCTTCTACGACCAGGTGCTCGATGTCTCGGTGCTGCTGGGGGCAGTGCCGGCCCGTTTCGGAGCCGAGGAGGAGGTGGCACGCGGCGAGGTGTCGCTGGACACCGCCTTCCGCATGGCCCGGGGGCGGGCACCCAGCGGCGAGCCGGCCGCGGCCTGCGAGATGACCAAGTACTTCGATACCAACTATCACTATCTGGTCCCGGAACTGCACGCCGGCCAGGCCTTTCGCCTTGCCAGCAGTCGTCTCTTCGACCAGGTGGACGAGGCCCGGGCCGCCGGCCACCCGGTCAAGGTGGCCCTGACCGGTCCACTGACCTGGCTATGGCTGGGCAAGGGGCGCGGCGAGGCCCGCGAGGATTTCGACCGACTGGCGTTGCTTGACGGCGTCCTGGATGTCTATGCCGAGGTACTGGAACGGCTGGCCGGAAAGGGCGTCGAGTGGGTCCAGCTCGACGAGACGGCGCTGGTGCAGGACCTGCCCCTGGCCTGGCGGCAGGCCTATGAGCGCGCCTACCATCGGCTTCAGGCCACCCCGGTCAAGCTGCTGCTGGCAAGCTCCTTCGGCGGCCTGGGCGACAATCTCTCCCTGGCGGTGGGCCTGCCGGTGGATGGCCTGCACATCGACGTGGTGCGTGCCCCGGCACAGCTGGAGGCGGTGCTGGATCGCTTGCTGCCCCACAAGGTGCTCTCGGTGGGGGCCATCGACGGACGCAATGTATGGCGGGCCGACCTGGCCCTGCTGCGGGATCGCCTGGCCACGGCGCGCATGCGCCTGGGCGAACGGCTGTGGATCGCCACGAGCTGCTCGCTGCTGCACGTACCGGTGGACCTGGCCGCCGAGACCTCGCTGGATGCCGAGCTCAGGAGCTGGCTGGCCTTCGCCCGTCAGAAGCTCGACGAGACGGCTACCCTGGCACGCTTGCTGGATGGCCGCGCCAGCGCCGCCGACCGTGATCGCGTGGAAGCTGCCAGCCGGGCCCTGCAGTCGCGTCGCGAGGCGCCTCGCCTGCATCGCCCCGAGGTCGCCGAGCGGCTGGCCGGGGTCACGGCGTCCGATACCCGGCGCGCGCACCCCTTCGCCGAGCGTGCCGTGGCCCAGCAGCGCCACCTTGCGCTGCCGCTGTTCCCCACCACCACGATCGGCTCCTTCCCCCAGACGGCGGAGATTCGCGCCGACCGGCGCGCCTTCAAGGCCGGCGAGCTCTCGCGCGAAGGCTATGAGGCCCGGATGTGCGAGGAGATCGCCCGGGTGGTAGCCCGCCAGGAGGCGCTGGGCATCGACATGCCGGTGCATGGCGAGCCCGAGCGCAACGACATGGTCGAATACTTCGGCGAGCAGCTCGACGGCTATGCCTTCACGCGCTTCGGCTGGGTGCAGAGCTACGGGACGCGCTGCGTCAAGCCGCCGATCCTCTTCGGTGACGTGGTGCGCCCGGCGGCGATGACGGTGCGCTGGAGCGAATACGCCCAGTCGCTCACCGACAGGCCCATGAAGGGCATGCTCACCGGGCCAGTCACCCTGCTGCAGTGGTCCTTCGTGCGCGACGACCAGCCCCGGGAGACCACCTGCCGGCAGCTCGCCCTGGCGCTGCGTGACGAGGTCCTCGACCTCGAGGCGGCGGGCATCCGCGCCATCCAGATCGACGAGCCGGCGCTGCGCGAGGGACTGCCGCTGCGCCGCGCCGAGTGGCAGGGCTACCTCGAATGGGCCGTGGCCTGCTTCCGGCTGGCCGCCTCGGGGGTGCGCGACGAGACCCAGATCCACACCCACATGTGCTATGCGGAGTTCAACGACATCATCGCCTCGATCGCGGCGCTGGATGCCGATGTCATCACCATCGAGACCTCGCGCTCGGACATGGAGCTGCTCGATGCCTTTCAGGACTTCACCTATCCCAACGCGATCGGG
The DNA here is from genome assembly GCF_031581305.1 of Halomonas sp. Taxonomy (GTDB): domain Bacteria; phylum Pseudomonadota; class Gammaproteobacteria; order Pseudomonadales; family Halomonadaceae; genus Halomonas. The sequence goes on along the minus strand of NZ_JAVLBC010000273.1, from coordinate 1,013 downwards.
CCGGGGGTCTACGATATCCACTCGCCCAACATCCCCGAGGCGGCCTGGATGGTGGCGCTGATGGAGAAGGCCGCCGAGCGCATCCCGGTCGAGCGGCTCTGGGTGAACCCGGACTGCGGCCTAAAGACCCGGGGCTGGGCTGAGGTGGAGCCGGCCCTGGCCAATATGGTCGAGGCGGCGCGGGAGCTGAGGCGTCGCCATGGCTGAGATCCAGCGTTGAGCGGCGAGCCGGCGCATGGCGGCGGAACGGCTGGTATGCTGACGGACCAGGGAACATCGTCGACACGCAAGGAGCTGTCATGTCTCGTCACACCGTTCGTGCCACCCGCCCCCTCGTCCTGCTGGGGGCGGCCCTGTGGCTTGCCGGCTGCGCCGCCACCCCCGACGGCGCGGCGACACGCCCCGAGGTCAGCGATCGCGAGGTCTCCCGCGAGGATGCTGCCCCCGAGACACAGCCCACCGCGCCGCTGATGCCGTCGCTCTTCTTCCCCGGCGAGGCCACGTCGCTCACCGCCTGGCGCTGCACGCCGGCCCAGGATCTGGTCACCGCGGCGACCGAGGAGGAGCTGCGACTCTGGTCCGCCCACGGGGCCTACCGGCTGCCGCCGGCGGTGGTGGCCAGCGGTGCCCGCTACCAGCAGGGCGAGCTCAGCTTCTGGAACAAGGGCGACGAGGCGGTAGTGGAGAGCGCCACGGGGCGGCTCGACTGCACCCGCGACCTGAGCCAGGAGGTGCTGACCCGTCGCCAGCGGCCGGGCACCATGTTCCACGCCCGCGGCAACGAGCCGGGCTGGGTGGTCAACCTGGCCAATGACCGACCCGAGGCGACCCTGGTGCTGGACTATGGCGAGCGCGAGATGACCCTGCCCTACCGGGTGACCACCCTGGATAACGGTGAGGGGCGCATGATCCTGGCCAGCGGCCGGGCCGATATGCCCTTCGAGCTGCGCCTCGAGGCACGGGCCTGCTTCGACAGCATGAGCGGTCAGCCCTTCCCGGCGCGGGTCACCCTG